>JBBRPK010000104.1:0-20171 GCA_038228235.1 Verrucomicrobiota bacterium | reverse complement strand
CATCCCGACGGTGGCTGCCATCATGGCCGGCGCATCGTTGATGCCGTCACCCACGTAAAGCGTTTTTGCATGGGCGGTTTCATGTCGAACAATGGCAAGTTTTTCTTCCGGGCTCTTTTCAGCATAGATTTCGCTGATGCCGACTTGTTCGGCCAGATAACGGACTTCTGATTCGCGATCCCCGGAGACGATCATGATGCGTTGGAACTGATGCTTCGGCCCTAAATGCTGAATAAACGAATGTCCTTCGGCGCGCGGTGCGTCGCGCAAGCGGAAGGCCGCCGCGAACTTGCCATCAATGACCACCATACATTCGAGTCCACCCGTCACTGGTGGAAGGTGCTCCGCCGCAGCGACCTTTTGTGACACGAGTTTGCCGCGGCTGGTGATTTGAACCTGACGACCGGAGACGATTCCGCGCAGCCCCTGACCGGGAGGCTCACTTACCTGAGATGCCTGCTGGAGTTTAAGATCTTCCTCTTTCGCCTGGGCGAGGATGGCCCGTGCCAGCGGATGCTTCGAGTAGAGTTCGAGGCTGGCGGCCAGGCCCAGAACCTCCTTTTGCGCGAAGCCGGGAGCGATGACCTGTTCGGTTAACTTCGGTTCGCCGTAAGTGAGCGTCCCGGTTTTGTCGAAAATTGCTGTCCGGCATTCGGCGATTCGTTCGAGCGCGATGGGATTTTTGACGATGATTGCCCGGCGGGCGCAGAGGGAAATCGAACCGATGATAGCGATGGGTATTCCGAGGAGCAACGGGCAAGGCGTCGCGATTACCAACACCGCCAGAAAACGCACCGCTTCGCCACTGATCACCCACGCAAGAAGGGCCACCGAGACTGCAACTGGGGTGTAAATCGCTCCCAGTCGATCACCCAGGCGCCGGAGTTGCGGTCGCGTCTGCTCAGACTCGCGCATGACTTCCATGATTTTCGCGTAGCGCGAATCGGCGGCGCGCTGGTTCGCCCGGATGGTCAGAGCAGACTCACCGTTAATCGCACCCGAGATGACCATCGAGCCGGAGGTTTTGGTAATCTTGAACGGCTCCCCAGTGAGGTAGGATTCATCCATCATGCCATGTCCCTCGATGACCACGCCATCCACCGGGCAGATGTCATGCGGATAGATTATGAGGGTATCGCCCACGGCAACTTCAAGCAGCGCCACATCTACGATTGCAGAATCGGTTTTCCGGTGGGCGACTGAAGGCATCCGTTTGGCCAGCGCGGCCAGCACCGACGAGGCGCTGCGCAGTGCGTAACTCTCCAACGCCTCACCTCCTGCGAGCATCAAAACAATGATCGAGCCGGCGAGGTATTCGCCCATGATGACCGACGTGACAATGGAAATTCCCCCCAGCAAGTCCGAACCGAATTCCCGCCTTAAAAGTTTCCGGATGAGATCATAAACGAGGGGAATACCGCCGAGAGTGAGGGTCGCCAGCAGCGGGATTCGGTAAGCACTCGGACTCGCGTGAAAAGCGAAACGCAGAAGGAGATGCGTCAGGATCGCCACGACTGCGATCACCGCGATGATCATGCTCTTGCGTCGCCAGATTGTAGCCATCCATTCGGGGGACGACATAGCCCTCGCCAATTGCTTCGGTTCCTGGTGCGCGATGGAAAAAGTTTTCATCGCTACGGTTTGATCGCGACTTTGAGCACGCCATCCGACTGTTCGCCGAAAAGCCGGTAGCCCTCGGTGATCTCATCCAGCGAGAACCGGTGAGTGATCAGCGGCGTAGGATCGAACCGCCCTGATTGCACGAGACTCAACAGCCGCCGCATCCGTTCTTTGCCACCCGGACAAAGCGTCGTGACGATGCGGTGATCGCCGAGGCCGGCCGCGAAGGCGTCATGGGGCACCTGGAGTTTGCCGGAATAAACGCCGAGGCTCGACAGCGTCCCTCCGGGGCGCAGACATCGCAACGCACTCTCAAAAGTCTGCGCTGTGCCGAGCGCTTCAATGGCTACGTCCGCGCCGCCGTCCGTCAATTTCTTCACTTCCGCCACTACATCTACTTCGCGAAAATTCAACACCTCATCCGCACCCATGCGACGAGCCATCGCCAGACGACTTGCGTTAGCATCCACAGCAATGATGAGTGCTGCGCCCATCAGTTTGGCGCCGGCGGTAGCGCACAGGCCAATTGGCCCTTGTGCGAAGATCACCACGGCATCACCGATTCGCACATTGCCAGACTCCGCGCCGCTGAAACCGGTAGAAGCAATGTCGGATAACAGCACCACCTGTTCGTCGGTCAGATTGTGGGGGATTTTTGCCAGGTTCGCCTGCGCGTGTGGCACGAGAAGATATTCGGCCTGCGCGCCGTTGATGGTATTGCCGAACCGCCAGCCTCCGAGGGCTTCGTAGCTGCCGCCGTGTCCGCATTGCGAGAGATGCCCGGAAAGACAAGCCCGGCACTGGCCGCACGGAGTGATGGCGCCGACCAGCACGCGATCTCCAATCTGATAGCCAGCGACGTCCGGCCCGAGTTCCTCGATTACTCCCACCGGCTCGTGACCGATGACCAAGCCCGGCTTCACCGGATATTCGCCACGCACGATATGCAGGTCGGTTCCGCAAATCGTCGTCAACGTCACACGAATCACTGCTTCCCCAAGGCCCGCGTGAGGACGTTCAACTTCTTCGACACGAATGTCGTTCACTCCGTGAAACACAGTTGCTTTCATTTTTTCCATATGAGTCTTTCAGCTTGATGCGGCATGAATCAGTGGTGTTCGTAAAAGCCGACGCCCCGAGTGTCGTTCCATGCTTTTGTCCGTTTGAAAATCAACCTGACGCCCCCTCCTTCATGATTTTGACAATCGTGTCTTCCACTTCCTGCGCCACTTGTTCCAGTTGCGGCCCGTTGAACATCGCCAGTAGAGTGGTCGGCTTCAAATTGGCCAGAATGGTTTTGCCCCCCTCCTCGTAAAAGGTTGCCTCCTGCCGGTGGGACGAGAGTGAGAGGCGGCGGCGGCGTGCCGGGGCGAGGCGAGCGGTTATACGCCATGAAGTAGAGCACCGGCACGGCCATGCGGCTGATGAGCAACGACGCGATTTCGCCCGCCATCAGGGAAGTGGCAAGTCCCTGAAAGATTGGATCGGCCAGGATCACGCTCGCGCCCACCACTACCGCAAGTGCGGTTAGAAGCATCGGACGAAACCGTACTGCGCCCGCATCCACCACGGCTTCGGCCAGCGGCATACCTTCGGCGACACGCAGCTCAATGAAGTCCACGAGGATGATGGAGTTACGCACCACGATGCCCGCACCCGCCATGAAACCGATCATCGAAGTAGCCGTAAAAAACGCACCCATCAGCCCGTGCACAGGCATGATGCCTACGAGCGAAAACGGGATCGCCATCATCACGATCAATGGCGTGAGAAACGATCTGAACCAGCCGACCATCAGCACAAAAATCAGCACGAGGCATGCAGCGAACGCGCTTCCGAGGTCACGGAAGACTTCAATCGTGATATGCCATTCTCCGTCCCACTTGATTGACGGCTGGTCATCCGTGAAGGGTTGGACGGCGTTTAGTATTTTCAACGGCGCACCCGAACCTCCGAATTCCCGTGTGTCGAGTGCTTCCAAGGCTTTGTTCATCTTCAGAATCGCATAGACCGGGCTTTCCACGACCCCCGCCACGTCGCCGATGATGTAGGTCACCGGCATCAGATTCTTGTGATAGATGCTCTTGTCCACGGTGGTTTGTTCGACCTTCACGAGTTCACGCAAGGGCACAAGGGGCGCAGCGGGATTGGCTGCCGAACGGACACGCAACGCCAGCAGTTCATCCGTCGTGGTGCGGCTGGCGCGCGGAAGCTGCAGCACAATGTCCACGTCCTCCTTATCACGGGGCACATGCATCAAATCCACCGCCTGACCGCCGACGGCGATACGCAACGTCTCCGAAATGGATTCCGCGCTGATGCCGTTCAACGCGGCCTTCTCCTTATCAATCACGAACCGCGCCCTGGGTTGATCCGCTTCGATATACCAGTCCGTGTCCACGACGCCGGGTGTGCTCTTGAAAATGCCGATGACCTTGTTCGCCAGCGCGAGGTGGCTCTCCTGCGTTGGCCCGTAAATTTCAGCAACGAGCGTTTGCAGCACGGGCGGGCCGGGCGGCACTTCGGCGACAGCCACGCGCGCACCGTATCTGGCCGCAATTTCGGTGACGCGCGGGCGGACGCGTTTGGCGATGTCGTGGCTTTGGGCTTTACGCTCGCTCTTGGAAACCAGGTTGACCTGCACGTCGGCGATGTTTGGCCCGCGCCGCATGAAGTAATGCCGCACGAGGCCATTGAAGTTGAAGGGCGAGGCCACGCCCGTATAAATCTGGTAATCGGTCACCTCCGGTTCGACCCGCACGGCCGCCGCGATTTCGCGGGCACACTGCGCTGTGTTTTCCAGCGCGCTGCCTTCCGGCGTGTTCAGGATAATCTGGAACTCGCTCTTGTTGTCGAAGGGCAGCATTTTGACCTTCACGAAACCAACCCCAACCAACGCCATCGCGGCCAGCAACAAGCCGACAATGCTCGCGAGGAAGACGATCCGCCACTTCGCGCTCGCGATGAGTGGCTGCATGAAACGCCGGTAGAGCCGCGTGAAGAAATCCTCCTCATGCGCAAAGTGCGATGGCGGCTTTCCGCCTTCGACCACCGACGCCGCCCCTTCGTTCAAACTGGAATACTTCCTTCCCCAGCGCAAAATGCGAATGCTCGCCCAGGGCGTAACAATGAACGCAATCGCCAACGAGAAAAACATCGCAGCACTCGAACCGATGGGAATCGGGCGCATGTATGGTCCCATCAAGCCGCCAACGAAAGCCATCGGGAGCACTGCGGCAATCACAGCGAACGTGGCGAGAATCGTCGGGTTACCAACCTCGTTCACCGCTTCGACGGCAATCGCCGACCAGTTGCGTCCCTTGTTTTGTGCCAGATGGAAATGGCGGACGATGTTCTCGACGACGACGATGGCATCATCCACGAGAATACCGATGGAGAAGATGAGAGCGAACAAGGTGATGCGATTGAGCGTGTAGCCATAGAGGTAAAATACCAACAACGTGAGCGCGAGCGTGGACGGGATTGCTATGGCGACGATCCCGGATTCGCGCCAGCCCAGCGTCAGGAGGATCAGCACCGAGACGCCAATCACCGCGATGCCCATGTGCAGCAGGAGTTCGTTCGATTTTTCCGCCGCCGTTTCGCCGTAGTGCCGCGTGATGGAAACCTTCACGTCGTTCGGAATGGTTTTCCCCTTGAGGGCGTCAATCTTCTCCAAGACCCGTTGCGCCACCGAAATGGCGTTTGCACCGGGCCGCTTGGCGATGGTTAATGTAACCGCCGGTTGTTCGCCAGTCGTTGTCGAGCGGGCTGCGCCACTGCCGAAGAACACATATTGCGAAGGCTCTTGCGCGTCGTCTTTGATCTCGGCGACCTCGCGCAAATAGACCGGCTTGCCACCATAGACACCCACGACGACGTTGCCGACATCCTGCGCGTTGGAGAGAAATCCACCCGTCTCGACGATGGTTTCACGATTGCCGCTGGTGATGCCACCGGCGGCGCTTTGCCGGTTGGCTTGCGTCAGCATCGGGACGATTTCCCCCGCGCTCAAATTGCGCGAGGCCAGACGCGTCGGATCGAGCAGCACGCGCAACTGCCGTTTTGCGCCGCCGACGATGGTCGTTTCCGCGACGAGCGGGACTTGCTTCACCGCGTAGTCCACTTGCGCCACAAGCCGCCGAAGCGTCAGATGATCGTAGTGCTCGCCGTGAAACGTCAGCGCCAGGATCGGTACATCGTCAATGGACTTGGGTTTGATGAGCGGCGACGAAACCCCACGAGGAATCCGGTCGAAGTTGGATTGTAGTTTTTGGTTCAGCTTGACCAGACTTTTCTCCATGTCCTCGCCGACCTTGAAGCGGACGATGGCCAGACTTTCACCCGGTCGCGAAGTCGAGTAGATGTATTCGACGCCAGGAATTTCCCACAGCAGCTTTTCCATCGGGCTGGTCGCGCGTTCTTCGACTTCTTTCGTGCTGAATCCCGGCATGGAAACGAGCACGTCAATCATCGGCACTTTGATTTGCGGTTCTTCCTCGCGCGGCAACAGCGCAATAGCCGCCGCTCCAAGCAACACCGAGGTGATGATGATGAGCGGCGTCAGCTTGGAATCAATGAATACCCGCGCGTTGCGTCCGGCGATGCCAAGCTCACCAGTAGGTTTTGAATTTGGGGCTGTCATTATTTCGCTTCCACCGGTTGGCCGTCGGTCAACTGTCCCGCACCGCCGATGACAACGGTCTTACCCGCGTTCAAGCCGGAGAGAATTTCAACCTCATCGCCGACACGCTTGCCGGTTTTCACCAGATGCAGCCGGGCGTGTTGGTCGGTCACTGAGAAGACAATTTCCAACTGGCCGCGTTGCACCACCGCCGCTGCCGGCACGCGGACAGATTTGTTCTCGCCGGTGGGCACGGCCAGTCGCGCAAACTGTCCCGGCATCAAGCCCGCAGTCAGCGGCAAATCCAGTTTTACCCGGAACGTGCGGCTGACCGCATCGGCTGTGGGAGCGATCTCGCTGACCACGCCGGCAAAGTCGCTGTTCGCTGCGTCCACTCGAATGGTGAGCCGGGCGTTGCGACCGATATGCGAGGCGATGGCTTCTGGCACGTCCGCTTCCATTTGCAGGGCAGAGGGATCTTCGATGTCCACCAGCGGCTTGCCCGGTGCGGCGAGATCGCCGACCTCGGCCCATTTCTTCGTCACAACGCCATCGAACGGGGCAACAATTTCCACGTAACCCATCATGGCCTTGGCCTCGGCAACCGCACCTTTGGCCACTCGCTGCCGCGATTGCGCCGAATCGTATTCAGCGCGAGTGACACTCTGCTGTTCAAACAGCGCGGATGCGCGTTTCCAATTGCGGTCAGCTTCCTCCAACGAGGCTTCTGCTTGTTCCAGCCGGGCGGCAATTTCGCCCGCGTCAAGCCGCGCGACCAACTGGCCTTTCTGAACCTTGTCACCGAGCACCACGGGCAGCTTCTCGATGCGCCCACTCAATCTGGCCTCCAGCGTCGCGCGCAACTTCGCTCGCACCGTGCCGACCACTTCCTCGGTCATCGTTCGCGACTTGTTCTCGACGGTCTGCACTTGGACTTGGGCGGTCGGGAGGCTGGTTGCAGCTTCCTTCGCGGTCTCATGCTTCGAGCCGCAACCGGCGAGCAGGAACGCCGCGATAACCGTCGGAAGCAGAACAGAAATCCCTGGGATGAAACTTTTCATATCATTTGCGAATCGGCTGGGAATCAAGTTGCGGCAGAGCGAGCGCTTTTCGCAGCGCGGCAATGGCAATCCTCTGGTCGGACTCAGCCTCGGCCCGACGCACGCGCGCCGCGACCAGCGCTGTTTCGGAGTCAATCAATTGTGTCGAAAGGGCGAGCCCTTGTTCAAACCGGCCATGAGTCAGTTTCGCGCTTTCCTCCGCTTGCTCGATTGCTTTCTCGGTGACCGTCAGGCGTTCGTTGGCAGCCTTGAAATCGAGCCGCGCTTGTTCCGTTTCAAAACCGAGCGCGAGGCGCAGCTTGCGTTGCTCTTCGCGCGTAGATTCGAGATTCGCTTTGGCTTCGCAGGCTTTGGCTCGAGTCGAAAAGCCATCCCATAAATCCCACTGCAACATCACCCCAGCGGTGTAACTGCTGCCATCGCCGCCCGTGACCCAACCCTTGGCGTGATCCACACTGCCGAAGGCGCTCAAGCGCGGCTGATAGCCGCTCTTTGCACCACGAACCGAGGCTTCCGCCGCGCGTTCGCGTTCGCTGGCGGCGGCGAGTTCCGGGCGACGTGAGAAATCAGCCCCTTCGGGAGCGCTGACCATCGGCGCGGCATCGGCCACGGTAAACTCGCCAGCTTCGATGCCTAGCAAGTTACGCAGCGCTCGTTCAGCGAGCGTGTTCGCATTGCGGGCGCGGACCAGGTCTTCGCGCGCTTGCGCCAGACGCACTTCAATGTCCAGCACATCGGACTTCAGCAGCGTACCGCCATCGAGACCTTTCTTTGCGACGGTCAGATTGCTCTCGAAGGAGTTCACCGCCGCGTCGGTGGCGCGAATGAACTGCCTCGTCTTGAGCACCGTTTGAAACGCGCGCACCACTTCAAATCCCAGCGCGTTACGAACAGCTTCGCTGGTTTGTTTGGCCGCTTCCCTGTTAGCTTTTGCCGCGTCGTGTCCCGCCTTGTTCCTGCCGCCTGCGTAAAGCGGCACAGTGACCAGACCGCGCACGTTTAGGTTGTCCACGTCGGGCACGTCATTGAAATTCAGCGACGGGTTGTAGGCGCGCTGGTTGAGGATGCTGCCGAAAACCATCATCGGGTTGTCCGTGCGAGTGTAGCTGGACTGGAATTGCAGGCGCGGCCAGAACGCGGAATTGGCCTGCTCCAACTCGGCTTGCGCGGCGGCAATGCGCTGCTCCGCGAGTCGTGCGTCCGGGTTATGGGCGAGCGCGTAATCCAGGGCGCGCTCCAACGTCCACTGCTCGGAGGCACTCGCCGTCAGCGCACACGTCAGCAACAGCCCGATTAATCCCGCTCGCTTTTTCATTTGGAGCAGCAGGAGCTGCCTGAATTTTTGCTTTCGCGACAAGACCCGCCGACGCCGCACTTTTTGAGGATAAGCTCCAGCGGACAGAAGTTAGTGAAGGACGATTGCAGCAGGTTGAAGCCGACGAATGCGGTGAACCAGAGCCAGTATGGGCTGTGGTAGTGCGCGAACAGAAGGCTCAGGATGATGAACGAGCCAGCGAAACGGCGGATGAGCATGTGCATTTTCATAAAGTGTCAGTTCGGATTCAGTGTAAGCGTGTGTCGAGCAACAGCGGGGGTGCTGGGGCAGCGAGCGCGGATTGAAGCTCGTGAGGTGACTGTTGATGATTGGTGGTGTTCATTATCTTTTTGTTGGTGATGATTGTCAGGGTTTGGTGGCGGCGTTCCAGGTGCGCCATGCGCCAGTCAAATTGCGAACGCCGAATCCGTTTTGGGCCAGCAAACGGCAGGCGTAATAGGAACGCTGGCCGGTGTGGCAGGAGACGATGATTTCCCGATCACTCGGCAGTTCGCCGAAACGTGCGCGCAGTTCGTCCAGCGGAATATGAATGGAGCCGGGAATGAAACCCTTGGCGCGTTCGTCCCCTCTGCGCACGTCGAGCAAGACGGTTTTCGCCGGGTCGAGCCCGGCGACTTCATACCACTGGGCGAGCGATACATCCCCGTTGAGGACGTTCTGCGCTGCCATGCCCGCAAGGTTCACCGGGTCTTTGGCAGAGCCATAAGGCGGCGCGTAGGCGAGTTCAAGTTCGGCGAGGTCATGAACCGTCAATCCGCCCTTGAGCGCCGTTGCGAGAACATCGAGACGCTTGTCCACTCCATCTCGACCTATGGCCTGGGCACCCAGAAGTTTGCCGGTGTCAGGCGCGAACAGAACCTTGAGAGCAATCGGCTCGCTGCCTGGGTAGTAACCCGCGTGCGAGCCGGGATGCAGATGCAATGCCTGATAGGGTATGCCGGCGGCCCGCAACGTCTTTTCGTTCGCGCCGGTGCACGCCGCGGTGAGGTCGAACAGACGCAAAATCGACGTCCCCCAAGTGCCGCGATACGAGGTGGGCCGTCCGAAGATATTGTCAGCCGCGATGCGCCCCTGGCGGTTGGCGGGGCCGGCCAGGGGAATCAGGGTCCACGCGCCGGTGATGGCATCGCGAACCTCGATGGCGCCTCCCACGGCCCAAATGTGTGGGTCAGTGGTCTGCAAATGCTCGTTGACGCGGAGACCTCCCCGGGCGCCGATTTCGAGGCCGGCGCTCTTCGCGAGGCTGGCTTCCGGGCGCACACCCAGGCCGAGCACCACCGTATCGGCAGGCAGGCGCTGGCCACCTTTCAGAACGACTACCGAGGCGCGGGCGGATTCGTGCTTTCCCGGCGCATCGAAGGCAGCAACGGCGTTGTCGAGGAAAAGGTCAACGCCGTGCTTGCGCAATTCGAGGTGCAGCCAGGAGGCCATCTCGGGGTCAAACGGGGCCATCACCTGCGGCAACAATTGAACGACCGTGACGGACAGCCCGCCATGCCGGACAAGCTGCTCAGCCATTTCCAGACCGATGAAGCCGCCGCCAACGACCACGGCGCGACAGGCGCGGCATTCCTTGATCCACGCCCTGATGCGCTCCACATCGGGAATGGTGCGCACCGTGAAATGCCCTGCGCGTTCAATGCCGGGAATGGGCGGGAGGAGTGGAGACGCGCCGGTGGAAAGAATCAACGCGTCGTAGGGCTGGTCATATTCGCGACCTGAATTCCGCTCCCGCACTTTGACCAGCCGCGATGTACGGTCGATGGCCATGACTTCGCTGTTCACCCTAACATCGAGGTTGAACCGGGCTCGCAGGCTTTCCGGGCTCTGGACGAGCAGGGCATCTGGCGCAACGATCTCACCGCCGACAAAATAGGGCAGTCCGCAGTTGGCGAAGGAGACGTGCGGACCGCGCTCGAATACGGTGATTTCGCACTGCTCACAGAGCCGCCGGGCCCGAGCCGCCGCACTCGCCTCACCGGCGACTCCACCCACGATAACCAGGCGTTTTGGTTTCATAATTCAGACAGGCTGCGGTGATTCGTTCTGCGCTGTCGCGTCTGGAGCCCTCTCCAGCCGCCGGGAGCGCCAGAAATAGTAGATCGCCGGATAGACGAGCAACTCCATCAATGTTGGAGCCGACGAACTTGAAACCGCGCCTCAGAAGATCCTTGCTCATGGCGTCGGACTCGGCGGTTCGAGTTGGAATGGCTTGCCCCGTTTTCCAGCGGTTTTGCTTTGGAACATCATCCACGAATTTCCACAGGTAGGATTCGAAAGCGCGGAACTCCTGTTGAACTTCTAAAAAGGCCCGCGCATTTTGGATGGAGGCCGCGATCTTGAGCCGGTTGCGGATGATGCCTGGATTCCCCAGCAGAGCTTTGACCTTTCGGTCATCGTATTTAACGATCTTGCGCGCATCAAAGTTGTCGAAAGCCAGCCGGTAATTGTTTCTTTTCTTTAAAATGATCTCCCAACTCAATCCGGCCTGGGCGCCCTCGAGGATGAGAAACTCCAATAGCGTCCGGTCATCATGGCAAGGCACCCCCCACTCTGCATCGTGGTAGGCAATGAGCGGTTCCGTTTTGGCCCAGGCACAGCGATTCATGCGGACGGCTCGATCAATTTCTGAATCATTTCCCAGGGAACCTTCTGTCCCCAGACCGCTTTGCCAATTCTCTTCGCGAGCACGAACTTGATTTCGCCGGCAGTGACTTTCTTATCGAGGCGCATGGCCGCCCAAAGCTGGCGACGTTTGGCAGGCGTTAACCGGATACGCGTGGGCAGCCCTGCCATGCGGAACAATCCTGCAATGCGGGTCGCATCGCCGCGGGGCAAGCCCAGCAGTTCTGTGGAAAGCCAGGCGGCCGCCACCTGGCCCATCGAGATCGCCTCGCCATGCAGATAAGTCCCGTAACCGCAAATGGCCTCGAGGGCATGGCCGAGAGTATGTCCGAAATTGAGTATCGCGCGGATCCCGTTTTCCGTTTCGTCCTGGCCCACAACTTGAGCTTTGATTTCACAACAGCGAGCGATGACTTGCGCGAGTGTACGGGGCTCCTGTTTAAGCAGCTTAGGCAAGTCTCGCTCCAGTTTTCTAAACAAGCCGCCATCGTAGATGATGCCGTATTTGATGACCTCGGCCAGGCCGGATCTAAACTGGCGTGGGGGCAGCGATTTTAAAGCATCCAGGTCGCAGAGGACTAAGCGCGGCTGATAAAACGCGCCGACCAGGTTTTTACCTGCTTTCAAGTTAACTCCCACCTTGCCGCCCACTGAACTATCCACTTGAGCAAGCAAAGTGGTAGGCGCCTGCACGAAGGCAACCCCGCGCAAATAGGTCGCAGCCACAAAACCCGCCAGATCGCCGACCACTCCGCCCCCGAGAGCGACGATAAATGACCCTCGTTCCACACGATGCGCGGCCAATTGGTTATAACAGGCCTGAACCTGCTCGAGGGTCTTGGCTGTTTCGCCGGCCGGAACCGTGATGAGGAAGGGATTAAAACCGGCATTGGCCAGGGAAAGGAGGGCCGCCTCGCCGAAGAGAGGCGCGACATTGCGATCGGAAATCACTCCGCAACGTTGTCCGAGTTCCAGTTTGTCGCATTCCGCTCCCAATCGGCGCAATAGTCCCGCCCCAATCAAGATAGAATACCTTCGTTCGCCCAAGGGCACCGGCACCATCCGCATAGGCCATAGGATACGGAGCGGCTTGTGAAGGCAGCAAGCTTTAGCTAAAAAAAGTATGACTTCATTCTCGTAATGCGCTTTAAAATGAGTATGCTTCGTAGCGCATGGTCAATCTGGAAGCATGCTCGAGCTGATGAGCAGTCTATGAATTCGCGTTCCACGAGCCTATTTTTGTTCGCCCTGAACCTGGGCCTGCTAGGAACGATTGGCTACATGGCGTATGTGATGCAAAGGAACCCCCTCCCAAGCCGCTATGAGCTGAACGCCCGCGTCATCACCAACATGGTCACCCAAATTGCCGTGCGGAAGGTGTATCCTACTAATTTCCTGGCCAGCCTGGGCAAGTTACCGGTCAGTTGGAATGCCATCGAATCGACCAATTACCAGACTTACATTGCCAACCTGCGCGCGATCGATTGCCCCTCGGAAACCATCCGCGACATTATCATCACAGATGTGGCCAAACTCTACGCGAAGCGTCGCGCGGCCATCCGGGCACAGGGGCAGCCCTACCGGTTTTGGCAGACGGGCGATGCCTGGGAGAACGGTCCGGCAAGGGACCCCGTCATCCGGAAACAACTCCAGGATCTGGAGAGCGAGCAGCGGGAACTGGTGAAAGCGTTATTGGGCGTGGATCTGCAAGCCGAACTGGCAAAATATTGGAACGCCGATGACGAGCAAGAAAGGATGTATGGGTTTCTCTCCGCGGAAAAACGGCAGGGAGTCGTGGAGATGCAGGCTAAATATGACGAGTTAGAGCAGGAGGTTTATGCCAGCAGCAAGGGAGTGATGCTGGATGAAGACCAGGAGAAGCTCAAAAGAATTCAAAAGCAAAAAGAGGCCGAGCTGGCGAGCCTGCTTACGCCCGCGGAATTCGAGGAATACGATTTGCGCAATTCAGCCACCGCCAGCGCATTGCGCTCCCAAATGAGCGGGTTCCAGCCCACCGAGGAGGAATTCCGGAAAATTTTTGGGCTGCAAAAAACCTTCGACAATGACTTTAGCCAGGCTTTTGACTCGACCGATGCGAGTCAATCGGTGATAAAAGCCAAGGCCCAGCAGGACGCCCAGGAGGCGCTCAACGCCGAAGTCAAAAAAACACTGGGAGAAACTCGCTACAAGGAATGGTTCCGCGCTCAGGACGGAGATTACAAGGCCTTGGCGCAGGTGGCGGAACGCTTCGAGCTTCCACAGGACACGGCGGGCAAGGTTTATGACATGAAACAGGAGGCAGAAAGGCAAAAGCAAAAAATCGATGGGAACCCGAACCTCACTGCCGATCAGCGTAACCTGGCGCTGGCAGCCGTCGCTCGCGAAACCGCAAAATCGGTAGCGACCACTTTGGGAGAAAAGATTTTCAACGCCTATCAAAGGGCCAATGGCCAATGGTTGCAAAGTCTTAGTGTGTCGGCTGCGCCGCCGGAACCGCCCCAACCAATCGTCCGCCCAGTCCCGGTTCAACCTCCGTTGCCCTTCACCACGTTTCCTGGAGTGGTTCCCCCACCACCCCGGCCGCAGTAATCGGCTTATACCGTTGCCGCTTGCCGATTGGCAATTGATTCGAGGATTTGCTGGACCTCCTGACAGGAGGCTGTCTTCCCCGCGTTAGACGCTCATCGCGCAACCAGATATTTATGCGGCCGGGAATCTGGTTCAAGGAAAGACGCGGGCTCGATAAAATCGGCGGACAGGATTGGTCGCGCTGTCGGTGAAATCGATGAAAGGGCACGCGGGACAAGTGGTGTTGGGAAAAGTGTTCGTAACAACTGGAGTCCACGGCGTCAAATTTTGGCCAGCACTCAACGAATCGGCAGCGTCGATGACGCACGTTTGTCCGGCGCTGCCCCCGCTGACTCGAAATTGGAAGCTTCCATCCTGCAAGCGTTGGGCTGACCCAAGGGTAATGGCCGGGGGCGAGATCACAGTCACATTAACAACACTGGAAGTCGCGGTAGCGCCATTATTGTCTGTGGCAACCGCAGTGAAGGCATATGTCCCCTGCTGGAATCCCGTCACCTGGCTGGTGTAGGGGTTTCCACCAGTGCTCACTCCCAGGGAAGCGCCTCCGAGGAAAAATTCGACCTGGGCCACATTGCCGTCCCGGTCGGTGGCGTTTGCTTCCAGAGGAAAACTTGCCGGAGCAAAAAAAGTTGCTCCGTTGGTTGGGTCAAAGAGCGAAACTGACGGGGGCAAATTGGCTGAAACAACCGTGACGGTTCCGGTTTGCTCTGGATGAAAAACTGCATGCGTCTGACAAAAGTAAGGATACAAACCACTCTTGTTGAAAGTGAAGGAAAAGGTGTTGTTGGGCGGGCTGTTGGAAAGCTTGGGGCTGGCCCAGAGACGGGCCGGGGGGAGGGGCCTGTGGGTGCTATCATGAGGATTAGCAACCGTGTTCGTCCACTTCACAGAATCGCCGGTGCTGACGATGATGTTAGTGGGCTCGAAAAAGTATTTTGCATTAATGCCACCGCTCTCCCGGATTCTTACCACGGTGGTAGCGGCGTTCAAAACTTCTCCAGTGCAGAGGCCTGATAAAACAAGCAACGCAGACAAAATGTTCTTCAAAGCTGGCATAAAATAGAGCTTAATGGTTTCAATTGTTCGAGACTACACTACCCGATTGTTCATTCTTTTCAATATCGAAACGAGCCCGGGGTGCGTGCGCTGTGGCTATTACACATTGAATTCCTGGGTGAACACGGGCGCAGGCAGCGGCCTCTCGATTTCCTCCAATCGATAACCAAAGCCGGGACCCCGCACCGTTGATAAATTCACTTGCCCATTTCGCCTCCGATAAAGTCCGGGGTGGACTTTTTCTTCAGCGCGCGAAGCGTCCGGATAAAACTGCATGGCGTTCGTTTCGACCCCCATAATGGTCCCAGCGTGGGCGGCCAGGAGGAGATGGGAAATTTGCGCCAGCATTGGATTGGTCAGGTCCTGCACCATCAGGGCCATCCCGTGGGCCTTTGCCCAGCAACAACTGAGCAGCGCGCCGGTTTGGGTCTTGCACGTTTTTAAGGCCACGCCCGACCAGCCCAATTCACGGCCCAGCTTTACCAGGCTCCAGTCATGGGCGCTTTCGTCCAGAAAGAGCGGCTTGCGCGCCGAGACGCTGTGCACGTCGATTCGGTGCTCATCCAGCTCATACGGAAAGGGCTGTTCGACATAGAGCAGCATGCCATAAATCCGCGGAAACTCATCGCGCAGTTGGTCCAATAGCGAATTGACGTAGGCGGGCTCGGTCACGGTGCAGTTGAAATCCGCGCTCAGCCACTCCACCTCCCTGACGATGGCAATGGAGCCAACCTTAGCGAGCCGCTGATAATCCCACTCCGCATCGTTCCCTCGCAGTTTGACTTTCAAACACTTGAGGCCATCGCGCTCGATCCAATCGGGCAAGAGGACCGGGTAGCCGTCCTGCGGCTCTGCGCCAGTCAGCTCCGAGTGCTCCAGCAAATCAAGCCCCCCGACAAGGTGCCAGGCGGGAAGCTCATTCGGACGCCGTATCACGAGGAAATCCTGGGGATGATGGTTCTTAAAATCGATGGGAGAGCTGGTGTCAGAGGTCAGGAAATCGCTCAAGTCGCGGTTCATGAACTCCGCATTGTAAGTTTCATAAACAGGCCTTTGATGTAATTGGCCGTAGGCATCATGGGCCGCAAGGTCAAAAACCGAACAGCAAACCAGCCCCGCCAGCCACGGCATCGGCTCGGATAATTTTGAACTCTCTTGATTATGACGGGCGAGCAATCCTCGGAGAATTTGCTCCTGAAAATCAAAACCTATTTCGATAGGATGCCCTCGCCCGTCGAAGCCGGCCCAGGCTTCCGCCAATCGCAGGCAAAAATCTTTAAGCGCTTGATGACGGGCCTCATAAGAGAGTTTGCTGGGCCAAACCCACTGCACGCTCAACGGCGTTTCACCCCAGCCGTTGGCCGTGTTTCCTCGCTCATCGGTGACGGTCACAGAGGCGCGCGCGCAAGTGACGGAAGTGGTTGTCTCGGTCCCAAATTTAAGGGGTATCCGAGTCTGGATGGGCAGGAAATAGAGGGCTGCGCCCGTTACGCGCATATCACTTGGCTTACGCATCAACAGGCTCCAGTCGCTTTCTTGAAGATGATTCGCGATCGCGGGCATAAGAACAGACCGGCCGCCCGACCCTGGCCGACAGTCTGCTCAACCATAAGAGCGATACGGGGCCAGTTTGTTCCCGAATGAAGCACAAATTCATTCCGCCGTTTCCTGGGGATAAACCCGCACTCCTTGGCGTTCGATTTTTTCCCGAAGGCGTGGGTCTAGTGCGCCTTCCTCGCGAACCAAGTCGAGTTCATAGATGAGTGGCGCGTTTTCCAAGGCCTCGCAAAGCTCCAGCCATTCGCCGGTCGTCGCCTCAGGGGCTTGGATCGCCAAATCCAAATCGGACCCCCGGCGAGCTGTGCCAGTCGCGCGCGAGCCAAAGATGCGGGCCGTCAGGACGCAAGGAAACCGGCGCAAGGTGGCGCGAAGCACCCCAAGGTCTTTTGCGCGAAGGACAACGGGCGGCATTTTCAATTAATCCCAGGAAAGTGTTTGAATTTTAGCAGCCATTCGATCCAGGAGAGGAGCATAATTCTTCACAATGTTCCGATAGATGCGTTCGGCCAGCGCTCGATTGTAAGCGTGGCTGCTGGCGTTGCGGTCTTCGTGCATTTGCAGCCAAGCGTCTGCCTCTTCGGGTGTGGAAATGAGCCCCTCGGCAAACGCTTTTTTTGAAGGTAGGTCGCGGGCCACCACACTCGTGCCCTTGTCGTTCAAGGAACAATTTCAGTGTCTTCCAAACAATCTCGAAAGTGAACTCGAATCGTTGAATGGTAGCGTCGCGGACGAGGTCGGTCTCTGGTTCTGCCGCAGCTTCGGCCAGCCGCGCCGCGGCGTTTTTGGCCTCCCTCTGCCGCTCACCGAATCGTTCTTTGCTCATGGTTTCTTACTTATCAGTTCAAAGTGGCGAGGGATAGCCCTCCGGACTGGGAACAGGAAATCACCTCACCGCCAGGTTAGCGAACTGCTCCAAGTCTCCGTATTTTTGCTGCCAGGTAGTGTACATCACTCCAATCACTCCGGGAAAGGGCCGCGCGGCTTTCACCCATTCCTGAATCTGCTCGGGTTTGACATCGTAATAACCGGCGATTACCTGACGATGCCCTCGATCGGCGAAGAATTTCAAACTTTCTTTGCGCTTATCGAAATACCAGGGGAGAATTATTACCTCCTTATCCAGCCCTTCCCAGGAACCTTTCAGGTCTCCACGCACCAGGTAATAATCGTTATGGGCATTGTGGTTCGGATCGAACATGTCGCTCCAGACATACACCTTGCCGCCGGGGTTAACCTGGCGCAAAATCTGGATGCAAGCCTTGACGTTGTCAGCGAGGAGGGCCCCAGCATCGAGGTTGCGGCGCTGGCAGGCCTGGCACCAGTTGAGCACCCGGATTTCGTCATGGGACATCATGTATCCTTTCGCGCCCCACGCGGCGTGCATGCGCCTGGCCTGGTCCCGCAACAACTCCATCGTTCTGGGTTCCGAAGGGCAAATCATGGCCTGGTCATCCAAAACAGTCACGGCATGGTAGGCGGAAACCCGCAGGCGGCTTCCTTCTGGCAACGAAGTTTTTATCGCCGGCGGCGCGTGCCAGATGTCATAGGAACCTTTCCACGGATGGATGCCCATGTTTGGATCAACCACCTTCGCATACTCGCGCCCTTCGCTTAGGATCGGGCCGTTCTCCTTCTGCACGACGAGCGGAGCGCCGGGTCGCCGGACCAGATTGACCAAACCGACTTCCTCCAGTTTGGCGTCATCGAACCAGACCGCTCCGGTTCGCCCATCCCAGCAGCCCACATAAAGATTGGCCTCGGAGAATTCCAGCGAATTGAAGACCACATGGTGCATGGTCCAATCCTGGGTCGGCTTCACCCCCAGGGAATTGAAATTCAAGCTTCGGCTTCCCGCCAGCAATTTCACTTCCGGGGTGCCCCGGAAGTCTTTGGATTTCACCCGAATGGAAATGTGATACTGGCGGAAGGGCTGGAGTTTGAGTTTCTGAACGATGCGGGCGGATTTGCCCTTGGGATCGCGGATGACGGCTGCGCCATTCTCGGGCTGGACCTCGGGATCTTTCCAGTCCCAGCGCGTGAAATCAGAGAAGTCTCCGCCCTTCAAGTCAACGGTCGGATCGGGCTGGAGATGCGCCTCCCCATTTTTCACCACGAAGAGGGCGTCGCGCACCGGCAGGGCTTCGATTAAATTCGGGTCATGCCAGAGCAAATCATTTGAGTAGCCGATGGAGAACAAGGCCGGAACAATTTGCAAATGGAGTTCGCCCGCCAGCTTCTTGACGCGTTCGATGTTGCGGAAATAGTGCGCGTCCATGTCTCCGAGCTTGGACATTTTTGAATCCGTTAGCAGCACATGGGTATAGCCCGCCTTGGACGCGCGGCGAAAGAGCGCTTCCAGGTTGTCGATATTTTTGTCCACCCAAAGATTCTGCGCGCAATAGATCCATTTCTCCAATGCCGCCGCTGATACCCTTGCTCCACCGGCCCCGATTAGCGCGACAGCAAATAAGAATATCAGAGCATGCTTTAACCTCCTAGCCGCCCAGTTGTTGAGAGAGATTCTCTTGCCGCAATCGACCGACTCCGCCGCTGCCCCTCGATAATGCTGGGTGCCGCTTCTGGCAATCCCCAGCCAGGTTCCTAAAACGATCATGGACCGATGGTAACGCGTTCCGCGAGATTGTCAGTAGAATGATAGGATATACTCCCCTGCCGAAAGCAACCAGCACAACGACCACAACAAAGAGGAAAAGCCACGAAGAAGGCAAAGCCCGGCGAGCTAACGGAGGCGGGGGAGAAATGGATTTTCCTGTTTGGCTTTTCTCTGTTCCCTCAGTTTGCTCCTGTAGAGATTGGGGCTTTAAGCTGATCGGCGCGCCTGCATACTCCTTTTTACCCGTGAAGTGGGGCCGGAACAAACACAAATTCGACGAGCCTGCCACGCTGGAGCGGAAACAGAAGCCAAAGACCGAGAAGGGCAAATCGGGCTAGTCAGGGATTATTTCCCTTTCCCACAGGCCTCCATGGGCTTAGCCTGGAGCTCCACTGCCACAACGTTGTGACATTGCACAACATCATCGAAACACAACACAGCAAAATATGCATCACATCATCACCAACTGGCGGAGTATCCTCACCCTGGCAGTGATCCTGATCGCCGGGACAGGCTGCAATGGGAAAACAGCCGGTCACTCATCGGGCGCGACGACGATCGCCGGACGGGAAATCAGCTTTTCGATCGATGGTGCGGGGGCTATCCAGTCACAGAGCGATGCGGCAACCATCAGCTTCGAAAGCCACAAGGTTCGAGTGGAAAAGGAGCGGCTTTTAATTGACGATAAGGAACAGGCGAAGATAGCTCCTACGGTCAGCAAGGTTGAGGTCCTTGTTTCCAATGCGACGGTGACGGTCATGGCGGATAGCGCGAATATATTCACAACTCAGATTACACGATGATTCAGGCACCAGCTGCGGATTCAGTGGGTCGCTGAGAAGTCCAGGGCGCGCGTAACGGGGTCGTAAATGGGTCGGGCCGTGAATCGCGACTTTGAGATTGACATTCCTGAACCAAAGGGGCCACAATGCACGGTGATGACTCGTTAACACTACAGCGACAAATCGCGTTTTTGCTCAATGTTTTAGGCCATGAAATGGGCATTTGGGTCGAGATGAGCGGTTCGTCGATGGCGCGCTGATAGTAGTCTCAGGAGTTGGAGGAGTTAGTTGGCTTGGGGGTAGT
>JBBRPK010000103.1:0-20274 GCA_038228235.1 Verrucomicrobiota bacterium | reverse complement strand
CTTATGAGTTGAGGGCCAAGACGACCGTTCCATTAGCTTGGATTGCCGAGCGTTTGAAGATGGGGAGCCGGGGCTATTTGACGTGGCTTTTATACCGAGAAGGAACATCCCGGAAATAAGCAATATGCCAATACCCTTAACCGACCCCGCAATGCAAGCACGTTATTATTTGCCAGCGCTTGGACGATTCAATGCCGTTGATTCTTTCCCAGCGAACCAGGAAAGCGGGGCCAACCTATATAATTATTGCGAGAATGATCCACAAAACTGCTCCGATCCTAGCGGTTTGTATGAATTATGAAATAGACACGCATCAATATCTCACCCGATTCCTGGCTGAGAATCTGGGTTTTCCAAATCCTATTGGCATCGGACTGGAAACTCAAGCCTTAGATGAAGATTACCGGGATGCATTTCTGGGTTATTGGAACATGTCGAAATATCATTTTCCGAGCAGGAGTAGGTTAAAGCACTTGGCCCGAGCTAGTGGAAACAGTCCTAGACAAATGGGCGAATTTCTTCACCCCCAAGAGGACACTTATGCGCATTGCTCAGGAAGTGGTGATCGAGATTGGGATTACTATGGAAATCTCGCCGTCTTCCCGAATGGAATTCCGTTTGGACACTTGTTTTACGGTCATTACCCCGATCACACCTGGAATGATCCTCAAAAAGCCATGATGATGGCCAGAAGAGTTTATGCGGATTTGAAGATTCTTCAAACCCGTAATTACCCAAATGTTGCCCTATCCATAAAAGATCCGCCTGATCCTGCAAACGATTCCTCGGATCTCGTTTGGCACACGATCGTGGGAAAAATAAAAGATTTCGTTGACTGGCCAGCAAAAACGTTTCCTGATGATCCGCTCGAAACCGTCACTCAGCAGGGTTATTTAGACAAAATTCGCACTCTGTACCCTGGTTACACTCCGGATTTCAAGCACACCGATCGTTTCCTTGGGGGCCGCGGCTTAGGCGTAAGGCAGTTTATGGGGCCGCCAGCACACGGAGCCCAAGGCTTGCTGCAAAGCGGAATTGGGATGGCAACACTTTTTCTGAACTGATTATGAAATCGAGAAAGCAAAATGCATTCCTGGCGACTTGCTATCTTCTGTTAAGCGGCTGTGGTACCACTTCATACGTGGAATCCTTAGGCGATAGCTATGTCGAAGTAAGGAAAGTGCAATACTCCATTAGCGAGCCGGGCGGAGCCCAAACTATACTAGAATATCGCCCACAGCATGGTCCACGAATTGTGATATGGCCTTCGCTTCGCGAGGGACCCTATGTGAGAGATGGCAAGGCCGTTTTTCTCGCCGATTATGCCTCCAGCAAGCGCCAGCCGGGCGAACGTTGGCCCATGGTGCCGCGCTTTTTTTGCGTGTCCGCGCCCGATTTGCCATTAGACATCACAGATCTGGTCTTTCGACTAGGTTCGAAACAATCGGGCCAAGATCTGCGGGAACTTCTACGAAAAGGAGACGCTAGTTATATCAAGGAAACAAACAACCTGATCGCATTCCACTTTTCAGTCTGGCGGCCGCCAGATTGGCCGCCGATGATAACGGTGCAAACTACCTGGGATCAGATTTCAGACATGATGCGGGAAGTCAAGGCAAAAGGTGTTATCCGTAAAGATTTACGCTATGGCACTCGGTATATTCAGATCCCCCAAGAAGATGTTGCCCAACCTCCCCTTTAATGTCTTTTCGGGGTCAGTTAATGGTATTGATATAATTTGCCGGAGTGTTTTAATTCTTGGGCATGGCGCGCGAGCTCAGAATCCAAGATCCGGGTGCGGTTTACCATGTGATGAGTCGCGGGGATCGTCGGGAAGCCATCTTCGATGATGCGGAGCGCTTGGTGAAAACCAGCCTCAAACAGATCAAATGGAAGGAGAAGGAGTTGGTGGTTCGCCGCAAGGGTGACGCGCAGAAAGTTCGCTTGGCTTATGAGTTGAGGGCCAAGAGCCTGTTTTAAAATTCCGTGGCGTCCTGTTTTCGGGGAAAAGGCCGGATGGCGCGGTGCGACGCCGGATTTCAACATGAGAAAACGGAGAGAACGGAGGAATTCCTTCGGTCTCGGTTTCCTCTGTTTGCTCCTGTTCAATCTTTTTTCTTACAGCCCGCTGCGGGGATGCTCCGGCCTCGCCCCCTTGGCCACAGCCAAAATCCCTCGCCGCAGGACCCCACGCAATTTTAAAACGGGCTCTAAGAGATCGGAGACTCATGGAACTCGTCCTTCCGAGAGACTTTAGCCGATGCGCTGCCAAAATGAGAACTCAAGGTTTTATCGTGACGATGACCCGCGCATAGCCTGCCAGGGGAGGATGGCCCTCGTCACGCACGGCCCCGATCAGATGAAGTTCCACCTCGCCCGCAACCCGCGGCACCGTCAACCTCGCCACAGGCGAATCCCCATCTTGCAGCCGTGCCTCTTCCCTGCAATTCCCAGCCTCCTGATAAACGAACCATTCGAAATGCAGCGGTTGGCCATCCGGATCGATTGATTGACTCGCATCGAGTGTCAGGACCTCGCCCGGCTTCACGGTGCGGCGCGCGCCGCCACGCACGCGCACGACGGGTGGATGGTTTGCCTGGCCAAATGGTTTCACGCACCAGTCCATTCGGGCGCGAAAATCATTCTGCAAATCGGCCGCCCAGCGGGCGAGCGTGTTATCACGGTTAGTGGCGCCGTGCCAGGCATCTGCTTGGTTCGCCCAGAAATAATTCTTGCCGGGGAACTGTTCCTGCGCCCCGTAGCGGCCCGCCCAACTTCCCCACCCGGGGTGTTCGGGATCGTTCATGCCCGTGGGCACGAGGTAGAGGAACGTCATCGTGTCGCCTTCCTTTTGCCAATGCGTGGTGTTAGTGGGATAAAGCGCGCCCAACGCGCCATGCCCGGTGCGCACATCGCGCTCCAGGTCGAACCCGCCCGCCTTCGCCGTCAGCGCGGAAAATCGGTGATACCAGCGTTTGCCATCGAACTGAGGTCGGAAAGTATCCACCCACAACGGGAAGGGCGGCCACAGTGTAGCAGTATGTTCGTGGAAGGCATCGGCAGAGCTTAAGCGCAGCCGCTGCTTGAATTTCGCGTAGCTCCTCTGGCCACGCTCGTGAAGAACCCGGTCCAAGGCGCGCTTGAGATTGTTGGTGGCGGCTCCATGGTCCGTGCCCCAGTCCGAATACCAAAGCGGACGCGGATCGGGCGAATCGATTGCCGCCATCATGAGCCGGACGCCTTCATCGGTGTCGTTGGAACCGCTGACCGTTCGCTCCAGCAATCGTTCGGGCCTGGGATAGCGCGGGTCGTGCTGAACCAGGTTCGAGTAGCATTGGCTGTAAGCCTGAATTAGTCTGCGCACGATGCCCAGGCCGGTGCGTTCAGGGTTGAGATTTTCCCCGGGACGGGCGTGTGGCTGGTTGGCAATGATGCCCTCGATCTCCCATTCGTTGGCGTAGGTCAGGAAGCGCACCAGCGACTGCTCATCGTCCGGATCACCCCCGGCATCAGTTTCGATGATTAGGCGCAGTCGTTCCGTTTGCGAAACGCCGCCAACAGTGCCTTCCCCTTGTGCAGTGCGAGGCAAGCCCATGAGCAGAAGGACAGCCAGGCCCATAACAGAAATGCGGCGAATAGTTCTTGTCAGCAAACACTCTGATCTCATGCGCGCAACATCGATAAACCTTTTCGCTTTAGCGAGCTTGGAGACTTCATGGAAGCAGAGAGATGAAGTAGAAATCATTTTTCTGCCCCCTCATCTTTCTGCCAAATCCTGGCCCGGGACCTCCGCCAACTCCACCTTCGCAGGTTTCGCGAAACTGCCCTTACGGACCCGGCGTTGGTAAAAATAGTCATTGCGCGGGCGCCCAGTTAGGCCGATAGTCCTTTCGCCGGTTGACGGAGCGTAGCTCAGCCTGGTAGAGCACTTGGTTTGGGACCAAGACGTCGCAGGTTCAAATCCTGTCGCTCCGACCATTCTTTCTTAATCCACCGAGCCATTTCATCAGGACGCCCAACCAGAAGGGTAGGTTGCTTCTCGCCATGATGCGCTTGCGGATCGCTACGCGCAGAACTTCTCAAAGGCTCCGCCGAAAAGGTTCTTCACGTCCCGCTGGATTTCGGTTTCGGCCGGCTCCCAACCCGTTTGAGCCAGGTCCGTGTATTTGTCAATCAGCACCCTCGCGATGAGGCGCCGGGAATGTTGCCATTTGTAGATCAGTTGGTCGAGCACGCGAGCGTCGGAGTGCTGGGGGGTGATGCTCAGTCCGATCAATTCTAAACGCATCCGCGTCATTTCTTCCATGATGGAAGGAACGTTGGTGAACCACCAGCAGCCGAAAACGTGCAGGTTGCGAAATTTGCGCGCCAGCACACAAAGTTCCTGCTGGTTTTCGCGCGCCAGCACTGTTACCAGAAACTTATTGTCCGGAAAGCGCGCGCACAAACGCTCCAGGGCGCTCATTTTGCTGGCCCCCACTCCGTCGCCCGCCATTTTCAACTGGGGATTCACCTGGCGTCTCACCCCTAACATAAGGGCCATGGGCAGGCCGAATTCACGGCAGTGGGGAAGCACCGCCTTTTCCAACAAACGGGCGGCGAAGGTGTCGGCTGGGTAATCAAATTCCGGTCCCAGTGAAACCATCAGGTAGCGGGCCTGGACTTTGTTGGTCCAGACGGCGAGGAAGCGGCGGACTTCGGCGATCGTCTTTTCGTTCAGGCTTACTCCCACCTCATAACCCCACCTGTTGAGAATCGGCGCTGTGTCTCCCCACGCTCCCAGCAAGGGATCAATGCGCAGGGCGGCCATAAACCGTTCATCGCGGACGAAGCCTTTTTCCCAACCTGGCCGTTCCAGATCATCGAAAGGGGAGTTGGTCATGTAGATGGTCCTCACCCCGCCCAATTCCAGGCAACGGGTAATGTAGTCTTCTACCTTCCAACTCGCGAACCATTGGCGAATGGCCGCTAAATCGCGTTTCCGGGCGTCGATGCCCAGGGCATTGAGGGTGGTCAAAACCCCGCGACAAGCCTCGGAAACAGGCGAGTTCTGGATAAAGAGGGCTTGCCAGATGAGATCGGCCTGCTGCTGTTTGGTGAAGCTCCAAAATTTCTCATACGGCATGGCAAAGTAGCGAAACGCCTCCGCCACCAAATAATGATAGACCAACAGGTCATCGATGCCCCAGAGGAGTAATTCGCCGAACGCCGGGTCGTACAAATGGGTGTGAATGTCGCTGACCGGTGTGGCGGCAACGATTTTTTCCACTTGCGCGGCTAAACTGCTGTTTACACTCTCGGCTTTCGCTGGGTTCATATGGCTGCGAACGCTACTGAAAATTTTTCCTGGCTGCACGACAAAAATTATCTGTCGCCATTCACCGAGAAACCTGGAGCGCTAGAGCGTGATGAGTCATTCGGACGCGCCTACAATTCCAGATTTTGGCGAACGCCGCTGGCCCAAAAGAAACTTTAACAGTGAAGACTGAAACCATCCCAGTGCTGCGCTGGAACAAAGGAGCAAAACCGCTCCGATTGCGCGACGAAGTGGCCATCGAAGAGCCGCTGGAAATTCAGGTGGACACCCGGCCTGTCAGCGTCACCATGCGCACTCCGGGGCATGATGAGGAGTTAGCGGCAGGTTTTTTATTGACCGAAGGCTTGATCCAGAACAGGCAGCAGATCAGCAGGATTGATCCCCACCCGCGACACGAACTTGGCAACGTGCTCAGTGTATTTCTGGCGCCAGAGGTGGTAGTCGATTTTGCGCGGCTCACGCGCCATGTGTTTGCTTCCTCCAGTTGCGGTCTGTGCGGCAAGACCACTATCCAGGCGGTGCATGGGCAATTTAAACCGGTCGCAGCGAAGTGGCGCGTGCCGGCCAAGCTCCTGCTCCGCTTGCCGGAGCGGCTTCGCCAGGCGCAAGAAACGTTCGGTCGGACCGGTGGATTGCATGCCGCCGCCATTTTTACCCGTGATGGCGAGTTGGTGGTGCTGCGGGAGGACGTTGGCCGGCATAACGCCGTGGATAAGGTTTTAGGCCACGGATTGCTCCAAGGGCTTTTCCCCTTCGACAGGCACATTTTGATGGTGAGTGGCCGGACTTCTTTCGAAATCATGCAAAAGGCGCTGGCGGGTCGCATCGCGATGGTGGCCGCTATCTCAGCCCCTTCCAGTCTGGCCGTGCAATTTGCCAAAAAAAGCCGTCAAACCCTGGCTGGTTTTGTGCGCGACGAGAGGATGAACATCTATGCCAGGCCCGAGCGGATTACCTTCTAGGAAGGGCCGTTGCTCCCTGCGGAGGATCAAGCAAAATTTGCCGCCCTCGTCCCTCGTTTTCGATGGCCATCTCTGCCATCGCGATAACACGGCAGCCTTTGTGCCATTAACGCATAGGATCGCGCGCCCTGTGGGTTTTCCTTTGCCAGAGCTCAGATATGGGACATGCGCCGACAAAGAAGGATGTTCTTGAGACCAACCAGCGTTAAGAAAATCCCAGGAAGGGGTAAGTCGCCGAACCGAGACACCGCGCAGGCTTGGACGTGACTCTTCGCCGCCGTTTAATCACAATTTTTAAGCCAAACGGCACTCCAATTGCTCAAACCCCTTCGACATGAATGGCAATGGGACGAAGAAAGTTCTGGTGATCGATGATACCCAGGAAATCCGCATGATCATCACGGAGTCGCTCAAGATTTACGGATTTAACACTCTGGCGGCCGAAGACGGCGTGAGCGGCATCAAAGTTGCCAATGAGCAATTTCCCGATCTTATCATCTGCGACATTAACATGCCGAAGCTGGATGGGTATGGAACCTTAACGGCTTTGCGTGAGAACGAAGCGACGGCGACTATCCCCTTCATTTTTCTTTCCGGGGCCACCGATAAGCTGAACGTGCGCCGGGGCATGGAGTTGGGCGCGGATGACTATCTAACCAAGCCCTTTACCCATAAGGAACTGATGGCGGCGGTAAATACTCGGTTGGAAAAACAGGCCGAGATGCAGCGTCATTCGGAAAAAAAGTTGGATGAGTTGCGAGGCAACATTACCCTGGCGCTGCCTCATGAATTGCGGACCCCGCTCAATGGCATCATGGGCCTGGCCAGTTTGATGATGGAGGATTACGCGACCCTCCCCCCGGCGGAAGTCCTGGAATCGGCCCGCTACATCCATGAATCGGCTTTGCGCCTGCATCGGCTGATCGAAAACTTTCTCGTTTTTTCCCAGCTTGAGCTCATGGCTAGCGAATCCAAAAAAATTGAAACCTTGAATTGCGCGGCCCCTGTCCCAGTGAAAGATGTTATTTCCCAAATCGCCCACACTCTGGCTGCCAAATACAAACGCGAGGCGGATCTGATTTTGCAACTCAACGAAGCCAGCATTCTCGTCCCGGCCGAGAACCTAAAGAAAATCGTCGAAGAGCTGGCTGATAATGCTTTCAAATTCTCTGACAGCGGAACACCCGTGCGTCTTTCCACGGAGATCGTCGATCAAACTTTCCGGCTTCTAATCTGCGACCATGGACGCGGGATGGGCGCCGAGCAGATTTCCAAGATCGGACCTCACATGCAATTTGAACGCAAAACCTTCGAACAGCAGGGGGCAGGCCTGGGTTTGATAATCTCTAAACGGATGATCGAGTTGTTGGGAGGGGAGATGAGCGTCTCCAGCGTTCCTGGAAAAGAAACCCAGGTACGGGTCACTTTTGGCATGCCGGGGCATTAGCTTGGAGGAATCGCTCATCGCGACTCATCTCTCGGGCAACGCGCCCACGGAGCGCAGTCAGCGGCTTCGAGCCTGTTTTAAAATTCCGTGGCGTCCTGTTTTCGGGGAAAAGGCCGGATGGCGAGGCGCAACGCCGGATTTCAACATGAGAAAACGGAGAGAACGGAGGAATTCCTTCGGTCTCGGTTTCCTCTGTTTGCTCCTGTTCAATCTTTTTTCTTACAGCCGGCTGCGGGGATGCTCCGGCCTCGCCGCCTTGGCCACAGCCAAAATCCCTCGCCGCCGGACCCCACGCAATTTTAAAACAGGCTCTTAAGCGATTCTCCTTCTCCTCGGCGACGACGGTTTCCAGATACACTTCGATGCCCGCGTTTTGAGCTTCGCTCGACTCCGACGAACGCTCCAAGCTCCCTATCGCCCGGCTTGGCATAACCACACTGAGTTTCCTCGCCATGGAAAACCATTCACTCGATTGTTGGTTACGGCAAATGCTTTTTCGCTTTAAAGCGCTTTGAAACCTTGTATTACAAAAGCTGTGCGATTGAGTTCACAAGCAGCGCTGCATGGATTGCTTCTGATGGCAGGCTCATCAGCTTTGGCTTCAACGCCAAATTATATTCCTTCGCTCATCAAGCCTCCCTCGCCGACCCGGGAGTTTCGCGGAGTTTGGGTGGCCACCGTGGGGAACATTGATTGGCCCTCCAAGCCTGGTTTGACCACCCAACAACAAAAAGCAGAGTTGCTGGCCATTTTCGAGCGCGCCGTGCAACTCCGATTAAACTCCATTATTTTGCAGGTTCGCCCGGGCTGCGATGCCTTGTACTCCTCGGCCTTGGAGCCTTGGTCGGAATATCTTACCGGACAAATGGGCCGGGCCCCGTCGCCTTTTTACGACCCGCTCACTTTCGCCGTCGCTGAGGCTCATCAGCGCGGTCTCGAGTTGCACGCCTGGTTCAATCCTTTCCGCGCGCACCATAATAAAGCGCGCTCAGCCGTTTCGCCCACCCACATCAGCAAAACCCATCCCCAATGGGTCAAAGCCTATGGCCCGCAACTCTGGCTCGATCCGGGGGAGGAGGCCGTCCGCGATTATTCGCGCCAGGTCATCCTCGACGTCGTGAGGCGTTACGACATCGATGGGGTGCATCTTGACGATTATTTCTATCCCTATCCGGAAAAGGATGTTCGTGGAACCGCCCTGTCCTTCCCTGATGGGGGGAGTTGGAAACGCTATACAAGTGCCGGTGGCAAACGGACCCGGGCTGATTGGCGGCGCGGAAATGTGGACCAATTCATTCAGGGGCTCTATGAATCCATCAAGGCAGAGAAACCTTTTGTAAAATTTGGGGTCAGCCCATTTGGAATCTGGCGGCCAGGCTTTCCCGAGCAGATCAGAGGATTTGATTCCTTCGAGCAATTGTTTGCCGATTCACGAAAGTGGTTGGCGAAGGGCTGGTTGGATTATTTTGCCCCCCAGCTTTACTGGAACATCGCGCCCAAAGAACAGAGCTATCCCGTGTTGCTCAAATGGTGGGCCGAGCAAAATCTGAAGCAGCGCCATGTTTGGGCCGGCGATGCGCCTGGGCGAATCGGCCCCAATCGATCCTCGGTCGAAATCGTGAATCAAATTCGTCTCACTCGGCAGCAATCTGGCGCCACGGGAAACATTCACTGGAGCATGGGCGCCTTCATGCAAAACCGCGGCGGCATCGATGATGCGCTGCGCAGCGGTGTTTACGCCCAACCCGCCCTTGTTCCTGCTTCGCCCTGGCTGGATTCCACCCCGCCCGCCGCGCCAAAAATCTGGACCGAGGCTATGTCACGTGACGGCGCCAGGCTCATGTGGAGTTCAACGGGTTTGGAGCCAGCGTGGCTTTGGCTGCTTCAGATGAGAGTCGCGGGGGATTGGATCACTGAAATTTTATCCAGTCAGCAAACGACGCGCATGTTAAAAACGCCGCAACCGGATGTCCTCTCACTCATT
This sequence comes from Verrucomicrobiota bacterium, assembly GCA_038228235.1. GTDB lineage: Bacteria > Verrucomicrobiota > Verrucomicrobiia > Limisphaerales > JBBRPK01 > JBBRPK01. Next base: position 10,564 of record JBBRPK010000103.1, on the reverse strand, counting down.
TCGGTTGATCGTTGCGGGAACGCCAGCGCGGCCACCGTTTTGCAGTTGAGGTCTCCGACAGGTAGATAATGGCGGTTGCGTTCGCGAATCGCGCCCGTCCTCGGTGCGCCGTCGAATATTTGTGGGGACACTCGAGTCGAGATTTTGCCCGGCCCAGCCCGGATTTTGGAAGGGTTGTAAGCCGAATTTTGTCTGCGCTCCTTGCGAAGCGGAGAGAATCATTTGTCTGAGCAGCCTATACCCGAGACCCGTCTCGCTCGCGCGAGACTTGGAGCGGGCCACCCCGAAGTCTCCTATTTGGCCTTGCTCCCGATGGGGTTTTCCATGCCTCCTCGATTGCTCTTGGAGCGGTGGGCTCTTACCCCGCCTTTTCACCCTTGCCGCTGACACACAGTTCCAGCGGCGGTATCTTTTCTGTGGCACTATCCGTCGGAAAGGCTTTCGACTTTCCTCCCGCGTGTATCTCACCCGAACAAGCGTGAGTTACGCGGCATCGCGCCCTATGGAGTTCGGACTTTCCTCCCCGGGCATTCACCCGGAGCGATTCTCCACCCTTCCAAAATCAAACGTAACATAACGGACCGTTGTGGGATTACAAGAATGAATCAGAATCATTAGTTCGGGGAAGAAGTTGGGAAACGTTTCGTTCGCGCTTCACTCCGCGGCAGCCAAATCCATGTCTCGGGTATAATACAAAATCCGGCCGCAATTGGGGCAGGTGACAATGGCTTGCTCCGCCTGGCAAGTCACTATGATCTGCCGGCTGAGTTGCCGGTGGCAGCCGCCGCAAACGCCGCGATGGATGCCCACCACCACATTTTGGCCCTTTTGCTTGAAGAGCCGCTCGTAACGGGAGCGAGTAGAGTCCTCCACAACCGCCGCCAGTTCATCGCGATTGAGTTCCAGTTCGTCAAACTGGGTTTGCAAATTTTTTTCCCGCGCCGCCAGATCGGCCAACCGGCTGTCGAGGGTGCGCTTCATCTCAGTCGTGGCCTGGGTCGTGGCAGCGACCTCTTTCTGGGCTGCATCCGCTTGTTCCATCACTTCGAGCTGCTGGTCATCCAGCTTGCCGATCGCTTGCTTGCATGACTCGATTTCATGGGCCAGCGCGCGGTATTCCTCATTTTTCTTGGTCTGAAATTGTTGCAGCGAGTATTTCTCGATTAACTGCCTTTTCGCCTCCACATCCAACTCCAGCCTCTTGCGCTCGGACTCCAGGTGTTTCACGCTTTCTTTGGCTGCGGTGAGGCTGCTCTGCGCCTGCGCGGATTTGGCCTGAAGCTGTTCTCGTTCCACTGGGATGTGGGTCAGCTCCTCCGTCAAGATGCGGAGCTTGCGGTCGCGGTCCTGGAGAATAAGCAATTTTTCAATAGCGTCGAGCATGGGCGCGCTGATTACTTCAACGCAGGAAACCTTATCGCGCCCCAGCCCACGAGTCAATCCCGCCGAAAAGGGAATTTTGCAATTGCTTATTTTGAATATTTTGACTATCATTTTCATCGACTGATGACTTAATTTTATGATTATAAATCGAATCCCACGCTGGCTGCCCGCCGTTGTGGCCATGTCGGTCCTGATCGTTATTTCAGGCCCCGCTTCTCCCAGAGAGGTGAGCAGCGCCCTGGAACTGGCCCGCCAATTGAATCAGGCCTTTATCGAAGTCGCTGACCAGGTTTCTCCCGCCGTAGTGGTCATTCGGGTCGCCCATAAACCCAATTTTTCCGAAACCGCCACCGACGAGGAAAATCCCCTTTGGGATTTGGTCCCTCGTCAGTTCCGAAAACAATTGGAGCAGCAACAACGCCAGAAGCAGCGCCGCGACCCCCAGGAGCATTCCTCGCGCGAACCGGTTTTTGACGCTCAGGGCTCCGGCCTCGTCGTCCGCGAGGAGGGCTTTATCCTCACCAATGGCCACGTGGTCGAGGGCGCCGAAAAAATAAAGGTTCGCTTCAAAGACGATGCCGCCTGGTACGACGCGGAGGTGCGTGGGATCGATACTCAGTCCGACTTGGCCGTGCTCAAAATCGATGCCAAAGGGAAAAAACTCACGGTCGCCAACCTTGGTGATTCTGATAAAACCCGGGTCGGCGAATTCGCCATCGCCATCGGCGCGCCCTTCGAATTGGACTACAGCGTCACCTTTGGCCATGTTAGCGCGAAAGGGCGCTCCCATCTCATTGATAATGCCCCGGCCATGGATCAGGATTTCCTTCAGACGGACGCGAACATTAACCCCGGCAACAGTGGGGGTCCCCTGGTTAATATCAACAGTGAAGTGATTGGCATTAACACCCTCATCCGCGGTTTGCATACTGGCATCGGCTTTGCCATCCCCGCCAATCTCGCGCGCGAAGTTTCTGACAAATTGGTAAGCGACGGCAAATACGTCCGCGCCTACCTGGGGATTGGAATTAAAACGTTGAGGGAGGACACTGAGTATCGCGACTTAATCTCCGGCATCACCGATGGAGTGGTCGTATTCGCCATTCCTCCGGATGGCCCTGCCGCCAAGTCTGAGCTTCGGGCTGGCGACGTCATCACCGCCTTGGACGGCAAACCGGTCTTGACCTCTCCGCAGCTCAAAAGTGAGATTCGATCGAAGAAGATTGGGCAGGAATTAACACTCGATGTCTATCGCAATGGCAAAACCAGAAAAATAAAAGTCAAGACCGAGGCCTGGCCGGAGGAAACTGCTTCCATCGCCGGCAAACGAAACCCGGCGTCCCAGGAGGCCGGCCTGGATTGGGGTCTCACCGTCAAAACATTGACCAGAGATTTAGCCGATCATTTTGGTGTCGATAAAGTCGAGGGTGTCATCGTCACCGAAGTGGACGCGGACAGCGTCGCGGCCAGCAAAGGCATTCAGCCCGGCGACATCATTACCGAGGTGAATCGCAAACCCATCACCACGGTCAAGCAATTCCGCGAAGCGATGAAGGCCGCCGACCAGAAAAAGGGTGTAGTCATCAATTTCATCAGCCGGGGAACGAGCAAATTTGAGATCCTGAAAGACGGCGGCGAATAGAGGCAGGAAGAGAGCGCGACCTGACCCACGGCGTGCCGGCGCTTTTCGGCCCTCCTCTGCCTGGGGCGTGATGGAGGAATCCCGCACTTCTTGTTGCCACGGGGATGGCACTGCCGCTGGCCTCAGATGCCTCAAGACTGTTCAATTCAAATTGCATACCGTCTGAAACTTCTTTGATTTTTGAATTTGGATTTCAAATCTTAAATCTGCAATCGGCGATGGTTGATGGGCTTATCGCCAATTGTTCGCCATCTCAGCAATCAAAATTCATCAGTTTCAAAAATGCGCTGGTTCACTCTGCCAGAGGATTCCACAGGCGTTGGAAGCCCAAGCCTTCGAAATCCTTGAGGTTGGACGTGGCAAATTCCTTCACCCCGTGGTGCTGGAGCGTTAGGGCCAGCCGCACATCGATGATCCGGCGAAAAGCAAGGTTGCTATGCGCCGCCCACCGCCAAACCTCGGCCATTACTGGAGCGCATTCCGCCAGAAACCAGCGCGCATTGGCTCGGAAGACTTCGCAATAGGCCCGGGCCGATGCCGCGTCCATCGGCTGGCGAACGATGCGCGGATTACGGAGCTTCAAATACACCTCCACCAGCATCAGCTCGCACACTACAACATCCTGGCGCGGTCCCAAGCTATTGAGGAATGCAGCAGCCGGCGCGTGCTCCGGAGCGTCGGCATTTGCGGCATAGACCACCAGGTTCGTGTCGAACGAAAGCATCCCCGTCAATCCTCGTGGCACAACTCAGTCCACTGGCTCTCAGGCGCCAGGAACGGGCCGAGACGCCGGGCATCTGGTAGTCGCCAGGGAGTGCCAGACCCGCGATCTTGGGGGTTCACTTGCGTTATATATTCCAGACCGCGCCGAACGACCTCAGCAAAAGACCATTCCTTCTGAGCCGCCACCTGTTTCGCCCGCCGGAAAAGCTCCTCGGGAATCTGAACCTGCGTTTTAACCATGATGGCAATATGCCATCATGGCAATTTAATGCAATCTTTTTGTTGACCTCACCCGATTCGTTTAGGGGCGAGCGAAATCAAGATTCTTGGGTCAGTTCGGGAAGGGAATAGTTCAAGGCTCCACGGTTGAAGAAACGTTCGGCGAGGGGCCTCGATCCAGTTCGAGAAGTGAAATGAACGATGCTTATCATCAGCATTCCGGGTGACGGCCCGCCCTCACCTCTCTCCGTACCAGACCTATGCCCGTCCTTCTCAATAAAACTCCGGTTGAGCTTCGTCGGTATGTCGCTCTGCCAGGAATAAAAAGCTGTTAACCGTTTTGTCATCAAGGAAACAAGCTGTTGATCGCCTTGGCTGTCCGTTTCAGAATTCGCAAAACCTCGGCAGGGAAATGATTTCTTGAAAAGCCAGATGGCTTGTCCTGTTCCGCAATTGCCGAGCGAGATCCCACCGGTCAAACGAACCAGCATTCATTTTCCGCCCTTCATCCAACTGAGGTTCATCTTTTTCAAAAGTCTGCGGCGGTGTCGCTCGATCAGCAGGATTATTACGACCGGCCATGCCGCAGAGGCGAATAAGAACACCATTTCAATCGAGGTGGCGGCTCTGCCGTTTGTGCGCTCAATCAGAATCGCCGCGGGAGCTACGGCGAAACCGAGAGTCAGAATCGAATACGCAAACGTTTGAACGTAACGAATCGTATCCCGTTTTACTCTCACGACATCCCTAAAGGAATGCCCATCTTCCCGAATTCCATCCGGGGTCAATTCACCCGCATACAGAGCCGCCCATGAAGAGAGGGGAATGATTGGAATCCAAAAAACTGTGAACCAGAGGGTAAACTCAACCTTTCCATCCGGACGCTGCTCAATGGCATGAACTTTGACCCCTGCGCCATAATGAGAAAACGTGTTCATCATGGCTGCTGTCATTTCGGATAAACGAATTCACCGGCCCTAAAGCGAGTCAGGCGCGGGTGTGCAAACTCCATTTCCGACTTGCGGCCTGCTTTGAAAACGCCGCGCCCGAAGCAATAAACCCCGGCGAAATGGTAGTTTTCTTCCGCACGGACCGTGACGTCGGGAGAACGCAGTTTCACCAATTCGCGCATTGGAGTTAGCTGTGGTTTGTCGTCGTGACTCAGAACAGAACGCAACAACGCCTCCGCTTCCTCGGCGGCTTCCCGGCGAAGGGTGCAGGCTTCCTGGATCTGGGCTGTCAATTCCTCAATCTGTGCCACCACCCGCCGCTGCTCCGCCAACGGTGGAAGCGGGATTTCGTAGTCGAGGACGTGCGTTGGGCGAATTGCTGCGTAGTTAGTCGAGCCTTGCGCCGCGACCTGCTCACGGAATCCTGGTGTTCGAATGAAGGAGTCGAGAAACCGCCCGTTTAGGTTCGCCTCGTCAATCATGAATAAGAAGTAATGGCTGCTGACGATTGAACCATCCAGGGAAGCGGGCACGATGCCGAAGCCTCCAACCTTCGCGTCGATTTCTGCAACACGGAATTCGCCCCCGCGGCAGACCTGTTGGGTTTTCGTTTTAATGAGGGCACCCGGAACTTCATCGCGCTGGACGATGCCCTGAACGTGTAGCTGAACACGGGGCCGTTTGTAACTCGTGAGGTCATCAATCGTGATGAATTCTTTCCGATGCCTCAGCACCTGCCCAAGCCTGACCTTTGGCCACGGACCGCTCATGCCGCAAAGAGGCGTTGAACCACCTCGTCTCGGCTGATGTTAAAGTGGGCAGCGACGTCTGCAAGAATCCCGGACAAGGTGCCGATCTTGATGGAATTGTGGTGCGGAACAGTGACGTGATGTTGGCCGCCTTCCTCCGTTGTAAGTCTCAAATGGCTTCCAGTTTGACGGGTGATTTGGTAGCTCAGCCGGCGGAGGGCCTTGGCAAATGTCCGAACCCGAAATATCTCGTGGTAATTTCATCTTACCAACCCCTCGGGAGTCAAGCCCCGCTCAACCCGCCAGCACTTCTTCCCGCACAAAATGAAGACGGATGACCTTGGGGGCCTTTCCCTCGTCAAAGTGGCACCGAACCGCATCCCGCACTTGTTTTCGAAGCGCATCCAAAGTTTCGCTCTCCGTGAAAATAGATTCACCAAGGGCGCGGGCCGTGAAACCCCCTTCGGGTGATTCCTCGACGAGGAAGATGAGTTCGTTCATGGTTTTCTGGCCCAATGGGCCTTCAGGTTATCCAGAATGTCGGTGATTCGCCGTTCTTTGGCAAGGCTTGTGGATGCACTCCAGCCAAAATCACTCGCCGCAGGACCCCACGCAATTTTAAAGCAGGCTCTAACAAACAACGGTTGCCCAACGGAATGGAGGATCGCTTATGGCCAAAATTGCTATATATAGCCAACCGTCGCAGACTATTGGCATGAAGACACAAACGCTCAATGTCAATTTGACTGTAGAACTTCGGCGCTCCTCGTCAAAGACCAGGTCCGCACAGGCCGTTATCAAAATGAGAACGAAGTCGTGCGCGATGCCCTCCGGCAGACGCAACAGCATGAGGTCGAGCAGTTCGAACGGCTCTTTGGCGACTACCCAGGCGCTCCACAAGGCGAACCCACGACCGAAGACGAGCAGACCATCAAGACGGCTATCACGCGCCACCGCGAGGCAAAGCGTTGCAAGCAGGCGGCATGATCACCGTCGTCCTGGATACTAACACCGTTATCAGCGCGATTTGCTTGTCATGGGCAAGCCTTTCGGCGTCCCAACCATCACTCCCGCGCGATCCCTGGCGTGGTTGCGCCAAAACATTGGGCCTCTGCCATGACGCCGCGCACTACTCTCCTTGCCCTTTGCCTCATTCTCAGGTATTTCACAGCCATGCGATTTATTGGCAATCTGATCGAGAAGCTCCAGAGACATCCGAAGCGGATCGTCTTCCCGGAAGGCACCGAGCCACGCATTCTTCAGGCGGCCAGGCAGTTTTATTCCCTGCGCCTGGGTGCGCCCATTCTGTTGGGTGATCGCACCGTCATCAAAGCCGCGGCGGAACGCTTGAATGTTTCCCTGGAAGGGGTCCGCATCATCAATCCCGCCGAGAGCGAGGACCTGGAAAATTTCGCCCAACGCTATGAATTGTTGCGCCGATATAAGGGCATCAAAGTCAAAGAAGCACGCCAGGCTATGCTCAACCCCAACTATTACGGCGCGATGATGGTTGCGATGCACCAGGCCGATGGTTTTGTTTCTGGCGCCAGCGAGATTACCGGCAGCACTCTGCGTCCCCTCTTTCAAATCATCAAAGTGGCCCCGCAGGCCACCACCGCTTCGAGTTGTTTGATTATGGAAGTGGAGGACACCCGCTTCGGCGAAAACGGAGTCATGTTCATGGCCGATTGCGGCGTCATCCCGGAGCCCACTGTCGATCAACTCGCCGACATCGCATCTTCCACGGCCCAATTGGCCCGCCAACTACTGGGAACCCGTCCCCGCGTCGCGTTACTCTCTTATTCCACGAAGGGGAGCGCCACCCACCCGACCATTGGCAAAGTGCAAGCCGCCACCGCTCTGGCCCAGCAGAAAGCCGCTCAGAAAAAGATCGAAGCTGATTTCGATGGCGAACTCCAAGTGGACGCCGCTCTGGTTCCCGAAATTGCCAACCGCAAAGCGCCCGAGAGCAAAGTGGCGGGACGCGCCACCGTTTTAATTTTTCCCGAACTCAATGCCGGCAACATCGCCAGCAAGTTGGTCCAGCATGTTGCCCGGGCTAATGCCTACGGGCAGATTTTGCTGGGATTAGATCGTCCCGCCGCAGATGTTTCGCGCGGCTCCAATGCGCACGACATTTTGGGTGTGGCGGCTATCATCGGCGTGCAATCCATTGCCTACCAGCAACTTTATCCTGAGGCGGGCAAACGCTTGCCCGGCGAATCATAGATTCATTTCTTCTGCACCTTCGATTGGGAACCGGCCTCCGAGCTCGGGTGCCCTGACCTAATGTCACGAAGATTTGAGAGCCGGTTCGAGCCGCCTTTGGCCGTTGGCGCTTGTCCCGAAGGGACATTTGAGAATAGCCCGGCGCTTTAACGCCGGGAATGGATTGGAATCGGACGAGTCCCGAAGGGACGGCTGAGGGGCCCGTGTGTGTCTGCGGAACGAAATGATTCTGCTGAAAAACCCCATGTCATCAAAAACTAACAGTTAAAAACACCACCAAACGACCGCCCCTTCTCAAAAAAATCGCCTATAAGTCATTTGGGGAAGAAATTTTCTGCGCGATTTTCACGCACTCACCCCGATTTTTCAAAAACGGGGGGTTCTTCACCAGAATCCGAAATGTCAGCGGTCCCTTCGGGACGATGCTCCGCCCGGCTGAAACCGGGCCTGCCAATCCTCGGCGACCCGCCAAATCTTCGTGACATTGGATGCCCTCGCGCGGACTTCACCCCCCAACAGGATTGCTGGCATTCCCCGCGCCCCGGATCCGAGCGGGACGGACTGAGCCTCAACCCTCCAGACCAACCTTTCTGAACCGGTTCTTCACTTCTTTGAAGTGAAAATCCAACGAGCAAAGACGCTCGAGCTCCCCTTTCTCGAAGTGCTTGCCCACCTCAGGGTCGGACTTGAGTTGTTCGAGAAAATCCGCGTCCTCCCGGCCGGCATGCTTGGCCGCCCAGGTCTGCATCGCATTCCGTTGCACCAGCTCATAAGCTTGTTCGCGCGTGAGACCCTTGCGGATCAGCGCCAGCAGGACGGTCTGAGAGTTCCACATCCCCAACGACAGCCCTAGATTTTTCTTCATGTTCTCAGGATAGACGATGAGGTTTTCCGTCAGCTTAGTTAGCGTGACCAGCATGTAATCCAGGAGTGTGCAAGAGTCCGGAAATATGATCCGCTCGACCGAGCTGTGGCTAATGTCGCGCTCGTGCCACAGGGCCACGTTTTCCAGAGCGGCCATGGCGTTGCCGCGCAGCACGCGCGCCAAGCCCGTGAGGCGCTCTCCAGTGATAGGATTGCGCTTGTGCGGCATGGCGCTGGAACCCTTCTGGCCTTTGGCAAAAAACTCTTCCGCCTCCAGGACCTCCGTTCGTTGCAAATGGCGAAACTCGGTCGCCCAACGTTCGATGCTGGCCCCGATCAGCGCCAGCGCCCCCATAAACTCCGCATGCAGATCACGCTGAATGACCTGCGTGGCAATAGGCGCGGGGCGCAGGCCGAGCTTTTCGCAGACGAACGCCTCCACTTCCGGGGAGAGATGCGCGCTGGTTCCCACAGCGCCGGAAAGTTTCCCCACTGCGATCGCATCTTTGGCAGATTCCATCCGTCGAAGCGCCCGCCCAAATTCGTCAAACATAAGGGCCATCTTCAAGCCAAAGGTGGTGGGCTCGGCGTGAATGCCATGACTGCGCCCGATCATGGGTGTGAATTCGTGCTTCTTCGCCTTGGCTGCAATGACCTCCCGCAGCGCTTTCAAATCGGCAATCAGAATTTCCGCAGACTCTGCCATTTGCACCGCGAAGGCAGTGTCTCCGATATCACTGCTCGTCAGGCCAAAGTGAAGCCAGCGGCTGGCCGGAGCCCCGATATTTTCCGCCACATTGGTGGTGAAAGCGATGACATCGTGATTGAGCGTTTTCTCCAGTTCCTTGCATCGCTCCAGGTTAAAGGCGGCCTTGTCCTTCATCTGGGCAAAATCATTCTTCGGCACGAGCCCCGTTTCGCACAAGGCCTCGCTGGCGAGAAGTTCGATCTTCAGCCAGATCTCCAGCTTCCGCTGTTCGCTCCAAATTTCCCGCATACCGGCCCGCGAATAACGTTGAATCATGCAAGGAAGTTTAGCGGCGACCAGACTGATTTGGAAGACCAAAGCGGTCCTTCAGGAAGACCGAGGGCTGAGGACAGAAGACGGAAGGGCAAGGAGCCTGAGACCGCTTACGTTCGCAACTAATGACTCGGAAGGACGAGTGCCACGAGTCCCCATCACATTAAGTTTCACTCGCCGTTCTCAGTCCTCAGTCCTCAGCCCTCAGTCCTCAGTCCTCAGCCCTCAGTCCTCAGTCCTCAGTCCTCAGTCCTCAGCGGGCCGGAAGAGCATTCGCTTCGAATCTGCATGAACCCGGAGGGTTCCCGGAAATTAGCCGGGGGCAAGTCCGCGCAGCCCCCGGAAAACGGAGACCCATCACGCCCGCGCCCCGGCAGGGGCGCTGGAAACCCCTTGACCATGCGTTCAATCCGCGCCCCGTACGTTCGCAACCAATCGACTCGGAAGGACGAGTTCCACGAGTCCCCATCATTAAAGCAGAAACTCGTTGAGCCAGATCCAGAAAGCGGTTAGCATTGGAAATGTTCGGACATGAGTGAAGAACACATCCTGGGGTACACACACTTGGCGGCCGCCATCCAGATGGCGAAGGCGCGCGGCTGGCCGACAGAAAGGATTGTGCGAGAGAGGTCTTCGGGATTGCCTTAGCCATAACGATTCAGAAGGGAACAGGAGGAAACAGAGGAAACAGAGAGTTTCCAAGGCTCCGCTGCGAGTGGGAGCTGCACACGGCGCCTCACTATCCAGTGAGCAATCGCGGATCCTGAAAAACTCATTTGGCTTT
>JBBRPK010000102.1:0-20445 GCA_038228235.1 Verrucomicrobiota bacterium | reverse complement strand
GATGCCGCTTTCTCGCTCGAAGCGACTCTCAACCACTTCCCAGTTCAATCCCAAACCCAATAACTCTTGAAACAATTTTTCTGGTGTCATGCCCAGAGACTACACCTATTCCACCGAAAACAGCGGGGAACCGCAAATCGAGCGCTAAAGCGTTGGTTTTAAGGGCTTTGCGGAAAGTCGAGGTCGGGCCGATTCCGACCCTCGCCTCCAATTCCAAGTTGCACTTTTGTAACGGGTTGCAGATGCCAGAGGAGGCAAGTGCCAGTGAAAGTGCCAGTGAAATCAATACCGGGCAACGACTCAACAACTACTCCGGTATTACTCGGCAATGGCCGCATTTCAGAATCTCCCCACTTCAACCGTAAGGCGGATGATCCAGTGGATTTAGCGAAAACAAAATGGAAACGCCTTGCGCCGAATCGAGACAACGATGCAACGAATGGAATTGTCATTCCTCGCTGCGTTGCCGAGCAGTCAGCGCTCTCTCGTTCCAGAAGGTCAGCCGGTGATACACGAGATCGTCGTGAGTGAAATGGATGCGCATGGGAAGCGCTCCCAAGGAGACAAGGAATCGCCTAACACGGCTTGATCGATCTCCAGGAGTCGCTCAAAACAACTCGTAGATCGCTTCCATCAACGCTTCGTTGTCCTCGCGCGTGATGGTGCGATTGGCTTTGTTCCTCGTGCACTGTTTCTTTAACGCGCACTCTTTTGCAGCCGCGGGCGCGGTAATAGCTCAGACCCCGGCTCAGTTCATAGGTGCTGAAGCGGTAGGTTAACTCCGCTCCCGCCGGGCAACGGTAAATATCTATGATTGCGTCGCAGGTGAACTGGCTCTTGCCGAATAATCCTTGTTTGCTGTTGGCGCTATATCCTTTTGACTCGGTCTTTGGCGATTCAAAACGGTTTCTGCTGGCATTCTTTTCCGCTTACCGGCGGTGTAATCCAGCCAAATAACTGATAGGAAATTGCTTTTTACAAGTTCGGTGATGATCTGCATGGCGCGAATCTTCGTCCCGCACTGCGGGCTCACCGTGCCCGTCGGTAATGTTCAGGAAAATATTGTTTTCCAGTTCGTGCGGTTTGTGGTATGAGTGTTGACACCATTCAGATGAAGGAATCGTCGCCAGCGTTTTTAAGCCGCTTTCTGGCTTTGACTTTGATGGCCGCGCTATCCGCTACTGCTCACGCCACCGTCACCAATGTCGCCTGGTATCGCCTCGGAGAAAACGATCCGGGCGAGGCGTCCGGCGAGGCCGTGACCCACACCGCCAGCGACAATCCCGGCCTTCGGGTTCAATAGAAAGAAGTTCTCATTATGAAAAATCGCAACCACCATTCCTGCCGCGCGGTGCTCGGCGTGCTGCTCATCACGGCCGCGTGCCTGTGCCGGAGCCAGGCGACCACGCTGCTCGTTTACAACACCAACAACAGCGGGGCCGGCTCGTTGCGGCAGGCCATCACTGACAACAACGCGGGGAGCGGCGGGAACACCATCATCTTCTCCAACGTCGTCGCCGGCACGATCACGCTGATCACCGGAGAACTGTTGATCACCAAGCCCGTGACGATCCTCGGCCCCGGCGCCAACGTGCTGGCCGTCAACGGCAACTTCCCCACCACCCCCAACCGCGTGTTCCACATCGCCCCGTCCAATACCGTCGCCATTTCCGGCCTGACCATCACCAATGGCAACGCTGTAATTGGCGGCGGCATCTACAACGATCACGGGACGTTGACCGTAAGCGCCTGCGTCCTCACCGGCAACTCGGCCACCAGCTACTCCGGCGGCGGCATCGCCAACGACGGTTCAGGTGGCAGCGCGGCGCTGACGGTGAGTGCCTGCGTCCTCAGGGGCAACTCGGCCGGCCTCTTCGGCGGCGGCATCTACAACGGCGGTGGCAGTGGCAGCGCGACGCTGACGGTGAGCAGCTGCACGCTCAGTGGCAACTCGGCCGGCTTCAACGGCGGCGGCATTGACAACGACGGTGATTCTGGTAGTGCGGCGCTGACGGTGATCGCCAGCACCCTCAGCGGCAACTCGGCCTTCAACGGCGGCGGCATCTTAAACAACGGTAACAATGGTGGCAGCGCGACGCTGGAGATCGGGAACACCGTCCTGAAGGCCGGCGCTTCGGGCCCGAACATCTACAACTCCCTCGGCACGGTCACCTCGCTCGGGTATAACCTCAGCAGCGATAACGGCGTCGTCAATGCTAACGGCGGCACCGGCTCGTTGACGGCTTTAGGCGACCGGACTGTCACCGAACCGATGCTCGGCCCGTTGCAGGACAACGGCGGCCCGACCCCGACGATGATGCCGTTGCCCGGCAGCCCGGCCATTGATCAAGGCAAGAATCTCTCCGGCTTGGCCACCGACCAGCGCGGCCGATGCCGGACTTACGATGATCCCGGCATTCTGAACGCCATCGGCGGCGATGGCTCGGACATCGGCGCAGTCGAGATCAACCCAGCGCACGGTGCTCCCTTGGTAACGACCAACGCCGATGGATCTGTTCCTGGGACATTGCGTTATTGCATCTGTGATGCTCTGCCAACCGAGACGGTCACATTTGCCTCAGCGGTGACCGGCACCGTCACCTTGACCCGCGGCGAGTTGCCCATCCGCCAGAGCGCGACCATCGTCGGCCCGGGCGCGAAGGTTTTGAGTGTGAATGGCAATCATGCCAGCCGCGTGTTCCACATCTACCCGGGCGCGACCATCGCCATCTCCGGCCTGACCATCACCAACGGCTTCGCCACCGGCACGTTTCCGGCCTCCTACGGCGGCGGCATCTTCAACGACCACTCGACGCTGACGCTGACCGCCTGCACCCTCAGTGGCAACTCAGCCAGTGACGTCGGCGGCGGCATCTCCAGCTACGGTGAGACTTCCGGCAGCGCGACGCTGACGCTGAACGCCTGCACCCTCAGCGGCAACTCGGCCCGCGTAGCCGGCGGCATCTACAACGCGGGTTTTGGTCCCGGCAGCGCGACGCTGACGGTGAGCAACTGCACCCTCAGCGGCAACTCGTCCAGCACCTCCGGCGGCGGCATCATCAACGACGGCTCTGGTGACAGCGCGACGCTGACGGTGATCGCCTGCACCCTCAGCGGCAACTCGGCCGGGACTAGCGACGGCGGCGGCATCTACAACTACTTCGGGAGGCTATCGATTGGAGACACCATCCTGAAGGCCGGCGCTTCGGGCGGAAACATCTCCAACTACAACCCCTCCGGCACGATCATCTCTAGTGGCTATAATCTCAGCAGCGATAACGGTGGCGGCGTTTTGACTAATACGACCGACCAGATCAACACCGACCCGCTGCTCGGCCCGCTCGCCGACAACGGCGGGCCGACGTTCACCCACGCGCTCCTCGTGGGTAGTCCGGCGATTGACAAAGGCAAGAGCTTCGGCCTGACCACCGACCAGCGCGGTGCGCCGCGACCCTTTGACTTTTCTGCCATCTCCAACGCCAGTGGCGGTGACGGCAGCGACATCGGCGCATTTGAGTTGGGCCGCCCGAATTTGAACATCACGCGCGCTCCGCCCAACGTCGTCGTCTCCTGGCCGGGCTATTACGGGGATTTCATGTTGCAACAGAACTCCAACGGCATCGCATCGGTGAATTGGAGCAACGCGCCCGGGACGATTCAAGACGACGGCACGATCAAATACCTCCTCGTCAATCCACCGGCGGGGAATTCTTTCTACCGGTTGTTCAAGCCCTGAAGGTGAATTGAATTATTGAATTGATAAGAAATTGCTTTCGGCGCCCGGATATACTGAGCGCTGCGCGAGTGAACAAAAATCCCGAAACCGAAACGGAAATTAAGGTGGATAAGTAATGCTCTCCTTCGACGAGCGGCTTTCGTCAATCAACACTCACACCCCGCCACATCCTCCCTGTACTGCCAAAATAATCAGCCGAGGGCACCCGTGGGATTGAGTTGCAAGGGTTTTTGCGAGTTTACTTAATTCCGTGACGACCCACCTTCAACTCCTCCTGATCACCGTCGCTGGTTGGGTGAATCAACCCCAGCAAGCGGTAATCGAGTAACGCCGCATTCCCACGCTGAAGGTCGTCAAGAATGCGCGTCACATCGCTCATGCCAAGGATGTTAAACGAACAAAACGCAATGTCGAACCTGGAAAGGCATCTTTCTCGAAGGGAGCCACCGCCCGGTCTGGAGCAATTACCAGGGATTCCCCTCAACGAGCCGACGCATCGGGAACGTCTGCAAGCGGAAACCGATGTGTTCGGTTTCGTGGTTAGCGCCCAACGGTGTCACGAGAGTGCCTTGATGATGGATGTCATTTAACGCTTGATAAAACGGGGCTTTTTCGCAAAAGGGAGTGCCAGTGAAAGTGCCAGTGAACTGGTAGTAAATGAGTAATCGGTGAGTAGTTGGTTTGTATTGGGGGCGTATCCGCCTCGCCGGTGCCCGAGTAAAGCGTCGGCTGGCCCACGTCGATTATCGCGGCGGGCGGTTTGATGACGTCAGCGTTCTTCAAGTCCAGCCCACGGCCGATGGTGGCGACGAACTCTGGGTGCCAGCCAACCATAGAGGTGGCGAGCATTTGACTGGGCTGAAACACTAGAAAGGCGAGCAGGAAGGCAAGCGGCAGACCCAGTGCCGGCCTCCAGCGAGTCCCAGGCGAGTTGGCACAGGCGGCGTAGCTCGGGGCCAGTGCCCCAACGAATGTGAATTCGCGGCGGAGGCCCGGCCAGCCGAAATTCTCGCGGTGGCGAAGCAGGCATAGAGTGTGGAGAAGAATGCGGCCCAGCCCGGTCGCAGCGAGGGGATTCAAGTTTTTCATTTTTTCGTTTGGTTTGATTTTTTCGTTTTGGCGGAGACTGTTTCCGCCTGTTCACCTCTTCCAAATGGAAATCGCGCGAAGTGTTACAGGAAAAAGCCGGTTAAAGCTTCAAAATGAGAAATGGAGGCCCTTTTGTATCCCCTCGAAACCGAATGTGCTCAACCCGACGTGCTAGCGATCCGTGGGGAGGTCCAGTTTGAATATCCGGAAAGAATGAACTCTTACCTGGGTGTAGATCTCACCCAAACCCACATAGCTCGGCTGGTCGTCTTGTCCGGCTTCAGCAGCGGAGCTTCTCAAGAGAAGACCGCCGTCAACGAATACCCGCACGTTTGTGCCGAACCGTTCCATTCTCACGAGGTATCTGCGATGGGCGACTGGCGAATAGTAGGGCGTCCAGTCCGCGTACGGTCGGGACTCGATCCTGCCGACGACATCGACGAGTCCGTTACGGCGGCCCTGAATGCCTGCGTCGAAGGGATGATCTGTGCGATTCGACTTGATGCCCATTGCCCCTAAAAGGTCCGGCAAAGCTATGAACGTGGCCCTGGGATCATTGTCATTCCAAAGGCGTTCCGGGCCCGAGATCACGAGCCAGAAGTTGAGGGCTTCGTCAGTTGGAAATTCCATCAAGACTTCACACGCGAAGTTAGGGGGGACGTTTGAACGGCAGACCAGTTCGGGGAAGGCATTCGGACCGCCGAGTAGCATGCTTTTGTTTGAGAAACTCACTACATCGGGCCGTGAGCACCACCATTCGTTTTTGAAAGCGCTGCGATTCAATTTCGCCTCATAAAGCAGGGCTGAATTGGGCAGACGGTTTTTGGTGACAGGAGGGGTGAAGACGCGGGAGGCGGCCGGCGTGCGCGGTGCGAATAGCCGCAAGTTACGATAGTTCACTCCGGGGGAGCTTGCACTCCCAAAGCCGAATCGTGAGTGGAGGGAGCCCGAGAGTGGAGTCGGATCGAGGTAGTCAAGGACAGAAAGGCCCTGCACACGGATCGAGATATGGCCTTCTTCGCGTAAGAGACTGATTGGCACCCAGACCTTCTCTTCGAGCGAATTGGCCAAAGGAACCGACCGAATCACGACCCCGTCCCGCCAGAGCGCGACTGCGGTTCTAGACAGCGTCCAGAAATACGCCGATGCCGGATGGATGCCGTAACCGGGACCTGCCATCCAGAAGCAGGCCGTATTCCCCTCAGTGAGGTCGCATTCGATCTTCGCTTGCCAGCGTGAGCCCAGCGCCGCATCTGGCCACAGGGCTGAGCGAGTGTGGCCACCGTTAATGCGAAGACCGGTACCGGGTGTGGCGGGCGAAAGTGTCGCGACGTACTGCCCCAGACAGGTTGTGAACCGCCTTTCATCATTTGAATTTGTCAGCCCGCAGGCGAAGACGGTCGGCCACTTGTCCGGAGGAGCCGCAGCGTCAGCAGACGCCTCATTGGCAGTGCTCCGACTCGCGATGTTTTCGGGCGTCGCCACTTTGGAAAAAGGAGAAATCGTGCGCCTCGACGGCTCGGCCAGAAACCAGCGACCCCAGACGCCCCAGCCGTCATCGCCCGGTTCCTGGCTTAACCGTTGACGAATCTGTTGGATGGCTTCAGCGCGGTTCGAGGAGGTCGATTCGACCGCACCCTGCTGGTTCATTTTCAACCCGGAGATGGCTTCGGCAAGCTGAAGCAGCCAATCCGGACAACTCCCAGTCGCGGGAGCCACGTCCCAGATACGCACGGTGTTCTTGGAGATGGTGACAACCTTCTTTCCATCGGGAGTGAATTGAGCGGATTGGACGTCGGCCTGGTGGGGCAGAGGCTCGGTCAATGGCCGCCCCGTCTGTGGATCCCAGACCCGCGCGGTCTTGTCCGATGACGCCGTAACAATTCGCGTTCCAACAGGACTAAACTGCGCGGTCCGGATTGAACCCTCATGGGGTAGAGACTCCGCCACGAGTTCGTCGGTCTCCGTGTCCAAAATCCGTAGCGTAAACCTTCGCTGCTCCCCGTTATCGAGCCTGACCCACCGCCTCCGGTCTGGACTCAATGTGGCTGAATCGAAGCGGGCGTGTTTTCGCGCCATCTCCGGCATTTCCCTTCCGGTTTCGGAGTTCCACTGAAACACCGAAGTGGGGGCCGCCGCCAGGATGCGCTCTCCATCCAGGCTGAACTGCGCCGAAGTTAACCGAAGGCCGGCTTTTTTGATATCTATCAGGCGTCGGCCAGTCTCAGCATCCCAAAGGCGCAGCGTGTCCCCGAAACGATTCGCCACAGGCACTACCACTGTTCCTCTTGGGGAAGCAGGCCGTGCCGGTTCGAGAACTCCGACGATTCGCTTTCCGTCGAGGCTGAACTGGGCCGAGATAAATCGCCTATCATCGGTCGCGAGGCTGCAGAGGGATTTCCCGCTTCCGGCATCCCAAATGGAGGCGATGTTGGTGGAAACGACAATAATCCGCTGCCCATCCGGACTCGACTCCACCAACGTCACTTGGCCATGAGGTCCCAAAAGGTCTGTCATCCACCGGCCAGTTTGCGCGTCCCACACACCCACAGTGGGATTTCCATCCACCGTTCTCATGGGCGACACGATGACGGGGCTCGAGAGCGCAGGTGGCGTTCCTGGCGCTTGGGAAACCGTGACGATCCGCTTTCCATCAGGACTGAACTTTGCTACCGACACGACGCCAGTAGCTTTCTGGAAGTCTGTTGCCAATTGGCCAGTTCTTGCGTCCCACAGGTAGCTTCTCGAATCCAATCGGGAGCTTTCGCCTGAGGCAATCGTGAGAATCCGCCCTCCATCGAGGCTGAGTTGTGCTGAGATTACCGGCTTTTCGTGCGTTAACGAAACTGGCTCCGCCGCGCTGGTGGGCACATCCCACATCGTAACCTTATCGTGATCTGAAGTCGTAATAATTCGTTCGCCATTTGCGCAGAATACCGCGGTGGACACCTGGCCAGGGTGCTTTAAGGGTTCGGCTAACGGTCCACCGGTCTCGGCATCCCACAACTGCACAGCCTCCTTGGAAATCGTGAGAATCCGGCTCGCATCACCGCTGAATTGGGCGGCCGTGCAGCCTTCAAGCTGTAAGAATTCCGCTTGAAGCTTGCCACTCGCTGTGTCCCAAACGCGAATCGTTCGATCTGAGACCGTGAGAATCCTTCCCCCATCAGGGCTGAATTTCCCCAGCCACAGACCATCATGCTGGAAGGATTCTCTCGGAGCTTTCTCATCAGTATTCCAAACTCGCGCCGTGTTTCGATCAGCGAGCAGAACCAGCATGGAATCAGAACTGAACTGGAGTAAGACCAACGGGGGCTGGTAATCGGAAAACTCCATCATTCGCTGGCCACTCTGTACGTTCCACAGATGCACAGTGTTGGTGGTGACAGTGATAAGGAGCCTGCCATCTGGACTGAATTGAGCCGAAGTCACCCGTTGGTCATGCTGCAGGGCATTTGCCGCGGATTGGCCAGTCTGGGCATCCCAGAGGAGAACAGTTCGATTGTCGGGAACCGTTAGAAATCGGCTCCCGTCCGGGCTGAAGACGTCAACAGTGGACAAAGCTGGTCGAAGGCCGCTAACATTCACAATCTGCCTCAGCCTCTCCTGAAAGGAACTTCGAGCCTCGTCCGCCTGCGCCGGCAGGCCATTCACAGGAAACTCGCGGTGAGGGTATTTCGACAGAGAGGTGGTATTCAGGGGTTCTGTCATTGACTGGCCCGTCTTGGCGTCCCACAGGCGAAGAGTGTTTGTCCCCACAGTGAGGAAGCGATTGCCGTCCGGACTGAAGATGATCGATTGAGGTGGGTCGAATGGCTCTGCCAGAGGTTGGCCGGTCTGGGCGTCGCACAGACGGATGGCGTTAGCGGTGGTGGTGAAGAACTTCTTGCCATCGGGACTGAAGTGTACGGACGAAATCGATGTCGCCTGCTGTAAGGGCTTTGTGACCGGCTGCCCGGTTTGGGCGTTCCACAGGCGCACAGTGTTGCTCGTACCAGTCACGAACAGCTTGCCCTCAGGATTGAATTCGGCCGAAATAACAGGCGAGTCGATTTGCAACGGGAGCATCACCGGTTGGGCGGTCTGGATATCCCACAGGCGCACCAGGCCATCGGAAACGGTCAGGATTCGACTGCGATCCGGACTTAACTGGATTGCGGATGCTGGTCCGCTCGTCGTGGCCAGAGTATCGGCGAACTTCTCTGAAAAGTAGTTTCGAGCGCCTGAGAGATTGCCCGTCTGCGCCCGCTTTCCGCCGAATGAGGCAACAAGCTGATCGGATTGGGCCTTCTGAAGAATCTTGTGCAAGCTTTCCTGAAAAGGCAAACGAGAAGACGGAACAGATGCACCGCATCTAAACTCCCACAACGGCAGGAGCCAGGAGTGACTACTTAACAAGGTCGTCAGCCGCGTTGAAGCTGCATCGTTTGAGGCATTCACTGACAGACTCGCAGCCAGGTAAGCCAGAGCTTGATTGCCGTCATTCTCGTTAATTCGTAGAGTGGCTTGCTGGAAATGGGACTGAGAGAGTATCCTTTTTGCCTCCGCCGCCGCGTCCACCGCTTCCTTTTTGGCGGCTTCTGCCCGTTGGCGTTGCAGGCGTTCACCATCTTTGGCAGCAATTGCGATACGGTAGGCTTTGGTTTTTTCAACGGACTGCCACAAGGAGAGACTCAGACCAATGAACAGCGCCGCCGCCACGGCGGTTCCGGCAGCAAAAACCAGCTTGTTCCGCCTGACCATTTTCTGAAAGCGGTAGAGATTGCTGGGCGATCCGGCGGCCACTGGCTCGTTGCTCAGATGCCGTTGAACGTCCGCAGCCAGCCCGTTGGCGGTTTCGTAACGGCGGGTGCGGTCTTTCTCCAAGCACTTCATCACAATCCAATCCAGGTCGCCTCGAATTATGCCTAACAGTTTCGGTGACTCGGATTGGCGCTGTTTGGCCACGGCTGTTTGCTCGGCGGCCGTAAGGATGCTTAGCCGGGTCGAGGGTCGGGGCGCTTCTTCCTCGCGGATGATCCGCCGTATCTCGTCGAAACCCGCTTGCACCAGTCGCTTGGCGTCGAAAGGGGTTTTGCCTGTCAACAATTCATAAAGGAGGACACCCAGGCTGTAAATGTCGCTGCGCGTGTCAATGTCCAGCGTACTCATTTCGGCTTGCTCCGGACTCATGTAGGCGGGCGTCCCCATAAACTGCTCAAAAGCAGTGAAGAGGGTTTTGTCCGTCAAGGGCTGGTCAGTTGTTGCTTTGGCAATACCAAAGTCGATGACCTTGGGCATTGGCACTCCATCTGCCATCGTAACGAGGATGTTGGAAGGCTTGATGTCCCGGTGGATGATGCCTTTCTGGTGCGCGTGCTGAATGGCGTGGCACACTTTCCCAAAGAGGGCCAATCGTTCGCGAGTGGTGAGGCGGTTCTGATCGCAGTAGTCCGTGATACGGATGCCGCGAACCAATTCCATCACGAAGAAAGGCCGTCCGCCGTGAGTCGCCCCCGCATCAAACACTTTGGCTATGTTTGGATGGTCCATGAGGGCCAGGGCCTGGCGCTCTGCTTCGAAGCGGGCGATGACTTGCTCGGTATCCATTCCCAGCTTGATGACCTTCAAAGCGACGCGACGGCGGACGGGGTGCTCCTGTTCCGCCATGTAAACGACTCCGCAACCGCCTTCGCCAATTTTTTGCAGGAGCTTGTAATGGCCAATGCGGTCAGCCTGGGTTTGTGTGCACTGTTCCGCTGACGGCACTTGGACCGTTGGTAATCCTCCGCCTTTGGGGACGCCGACGGCCAGCAGGCAAGGTACGCACAAGCCCAGAGGGGCATTGACGGGGAGTTCACTCCCGCAAGTGGGACATTTGTGCGGCTCTGGCATGGATCGAGTCTCTTTCATCACTTCATTCAAAAGCAAACGCGGCGAAATGTTACAACTTTGGGCTACGAGCTGCGAAAGGCCGAAAACAATTGTCTGATTTCGGACTCGACTTCCGCTGGGTCGTCCACCGTTCGCGCGACCTCAGTGAACAACAATTCTCGGAAGTCATTTCGCAGCCGAGTGACGGCCACCCGCACGGCACCCTCATTCATTCCCAATTTAGTCGCGATGCTGGCATAAACACCGCGCTCGGCATCGCCCGTCAAAAACGGATGGAGTGCGTCAAAGAGCTTTGGTTTGCCGTTGCTAGCGCACTGTTCTTTCACTTGCCGAAGGACTTCCTCGATCAGCATCGAGGCCCATTGCCTTTCGAACAGTTTCGCCGGGTCCTGAACGTCCACTGGCTCCAACCGGTAATGCTCTTCGGCATCGGATGCGTCTATGGAGAGGACAACCTGTCCACCTCCACGCTTGGCAGCCTGCTCCTTTTCCCTTTGGTTGTTCACATAATTGGTCAGGCAGGCCAGCAGGAAGGAACGGAATTTACCTTTGGCCGGATGCACCGATTGTAGGCGGTCCTTGGCCAACAAATGAACGAAAAAGCCTTGGGTGAGGTCCTCGGCCTCTTCAGGTCCTTTCCCTTGCCGACGAAGGAAAGCGTAAAGCGGATACCAGTAACTTCGGCAAAGTTTCTCCAGCGCGGCCTCCGCACCCGGCACATCCTTGTCCTTCGCCGACAGCACCATGCTCCAATGTGTCTGGCCGAATTGGGCCTCGGTGTTCTGGCGTGTAGTGTCGGCTTCGTCGGTGGACATGGCTTCCAACGGCAGTTGAGAATGGCCAGACCGAGGAATCAAGCTGAAAGTGAAGCTAGTGAAATCGACCTGAATCCTTATCGAAGGGTTCAGGAGGTGGGTCGAGGCGCGGGAGGGTGAGCTGCAAAGGTTATGACAGCTGAGATCCAAATGGGTCACACGCAAATCCGCTCGTGGCGGACGAAAAGTGCCAGCAAAAGTGCCAGCAGACTCGTAGTGAAAGAGTTCAGTTCAGTTAAGACGATTAGAGTTAATTTAAGCTTGATAGTCTGGCGGAATTCCCGGAGTCTATCGGGCGAATCGAGCGCTAAAGCGTTGGTTTTAAGGGCTTTGCGGAAAGTAGCGGTCGGGCCGATTCCGACCCTCGCTTCCAAACCGAACTGCGTGTGCAGCAACGGCTTAGTAGTCTCGGGTATCCAATCGGACACCGCGAGGGACACCAGTTTTACTATCCGTCAGAATCGGGCAGAATCCGTAATTGAGCTGCTCGCTATTCGCTAACACAGCGGCGCCGGCCTCTTTTATCATCGCAGTTGCAGAAAGAACTGTGATGAAAACACGTTTTCGTTTAATTCGACGCGGCAATCGCGGGGGAGTCTTTTACTGCGTTGACACTCAGAGCCTGTTTTAAAATTCCGTGGGGTCCTGTTTTCGCGGAAAAGGCCGGATGGCGAGGCGCGACGAGCGAGCATATCCGCCAGCGATCTGCGACCGAGGAGCAACAAAGCCAGTCGGCCTTTTCCCCGAAAACCCTCCGGGCGGCGGGTCTTTTGTCTGCGGGCTGCGTTGACTCGGCCATCACAGCCCGCTGCGGGGATGCTCCGGCCTCGCCGCCTTGGCCACAGCCAAAATCACTCGCCGCAGGATCCCACGCAATTTTAAAACAGGCTCTCAGACTGGGAAGCGCATCAGCTTGCGGACCGGCGACGAGCAATCCGCAGCGCAGTTCTCAACCTGCAAATCGCAAAGGCGTACATCACGGGGAACGGGCGATCACAAGGCGGAGAAGAGATCGAACGACCCAGCATCCGGGAATAATGCGAACTGTTGAACATCAGCCGGGGCAGCTATTATTACGAGGTCTGTGGCTGGACAACCGGTTCATCGAACGACGGTGGTGAAATCCTTTCGCGGCAGATGCAGCGCATTGAACAGGGCATGGGTCGCGGCGTGCGGGCCAACGATGATTACTGCGTCGTGAGGATCGTCGGAAGCAAGCTGACGCAACGGGTGAATGGCTGACGGGTCAGAGAATCATGCAAACGACGACCAATCCCCAGCTTGGACTTTTGGACAGCTTGATGAGCGCGCCGCCGACCAATGATTTTCTGGCACGGCCCGTTCCACCCGGAATTCAACTGCGTCGTTCCGCCTTAGTTGCCGGTCTTGAGCATCAGCGTGCCGCCGTTTTTGAATTGATCGTAGGACAGAAAATAGCCGCCTACTTTTCGTCCGTTCAGTTCGATGGACTCCAGCTTTCGCGTGCCGCCCGAGGTGCTGATCACCAGCGGTTTCTCGCCCGGGATCTTCCATCCAACTTTGTCGAAAACCGGCAGCGTGACGATGAATTGGTTGTCCGCCGTGGAGAGGGGATACAATCCGGTGGAGGCAAACACGTACCATGCGGACATCTCACCGGCGTCATCCATGCCGCACAGTCCGTTGCCACTCTCGCCCAGCCCGTAATAATCCTTGAGCAACGTGTCGATGACCGCCTGGGACTTCTCCGGCTTGCCGACGAAGTAGTAGGAAAACGGCGCTTCGTGGTCCGGTTGGTTGCCGTGACAATACTGGCCGAGGAATCCGGAAATATTTCTCGCGATGTACTTCGGGTTCCACTTGAGCGTGAAGAACATGTCCAGCTTTGCCTCAAACGCGTCTTTGCCGCCATAAAGTTCAACCAGACCGGGCATGTCGTGCGGTGCAAAGAACGAGACCTGCCAGGCATTGGCTTCGCGATACATGTATTCGTAGAACGGACGCTCCGGCTCGAACGGCGTGATCCAGTCGCCGTTCGCCAGTCGCCCGCGCATGAAGCGCGTCTCGGGATCGAACATGTTCCGGTAGTTCTTCGACCGTTTTAATAGATCGTCGTGGTGTTCGCGGTCGCCTCTTTCCTTCGCGAGGAGCGAGAGCGCGTAATCGTCGTAGGCGTATTCCAAAGTTTTCGACACCCCGGCCTTCGCCTTGGTCTCGGTCTTCGGTTCCTTCACGTCCGGATCCGAGATGTAGCCCTTCTCGATATATTCCTTGATATGCGGCCGGGTGCCGCCTTCCTTGTAAGCGTTGTTGAGCAACAGCTCGTAACCTTTGCCGATGTCGAAGTTCCGGATGCCCCGCAGATAGGAACTGGTCACAAACGGCGCCGCGTGATCGCCATGAAAGAACGTGGGCATGAAGCCGCTGAATTTGCCCCGTTCGATCATGGACTGAATGATGTCGCCCGTCACCTTGGGAGAAAGCATCCCGAGCAGAAACACCTTGTTCCGAAACGTGTCCCAAAGCGACGGAGTGGTATAGTAACGGAAATTCTCCCGTCTCACATCGCCCCCGGCATCGGTGAATTCCCCGTTCACATCGCTGCGCAGTACGGGCCAGAGAAACGAGCGATACAGCGAACTGTAGAACAGCGACTGCGCCTTGTCGGTGCCGCCCTGCACCGCCACCTGTGACAACAGCGTCTCCCATTCTGCGGTTCCCTGGTCGTGGATCTCGTCGAACGAACGGTCGCCGATCTCCGACTTCAGATTCTCCTTCGCATTCGCGACGCTCACAAACGAAATGCCGATCTTCAAACTGACCGGACCGGTCTTGCCGTCGGCCAGATGAAGCATCGCGTGCCCGCGTCGCCCCTCGTTCTTCTCAAGCGTTTCCATCGATTTGATCGGGTGGCTCAGGATTGCATGGAAATAGATTTTCTCGCGTCCCATTTGTTGAAAACCCGAAACGGCATTGCTGCCGTCCTGTTGAATTTCCCAACTGGAGATCCGGCTGTTGGCCCGGCCGAGATCGAACAGGATGCGGCGGTTCTCGGGATTCTCGAACTGGTATTCGTGGAATCCGCAACGCAGTGTCGAGGTGAGCCGCACGTGAACCTTGTAGTCATTGAGATACACTTTGTAGAACGCGGGCGATGCGTTTTCCTTGTCGTGGCTGAAACCGGCCTTGAACGGTTCCTGTGGATCGCCTGAAACCGGCAGGATCGGAATGTTGCACAGATCCCAATGCCCCTTGCAGGTGTGGCCAAAGCCGAGGATCTCCCCGTCCTCATACTCGTAGCCCGCACCCGAACCATATTTGGTGATTGGCGTGAGCTGCACCATCGCGTTCGGCAGCGAGGATCCGGGGAAGGTCAGGCCCGCCCACACACGCCAGTTACGCGGCGGCTTGTAGCCGATGATATTCTCGTCCAGCAACGGTGCGGTGCCCAGAAACGGATTCACCAGGGCGGTGACGGATTTTGAAGTTTTCCGGTCGCCCGGCCTTCCGGCATCCTGTCCACGAACAGGCGCGATGAACGGAACGGTCACAGTGATCAGAGTGAGGAGGGAGATCAAATTACGTTTCATAAAGTTGAGTAAATGAGAGGGGCAGAAGTATAGTTCGGTCATGCGCCGCTCCGCAAGGTTTCGAATCAGTGTTCGGACTGGCCGGGAATTTCGGGAATGCCCGGATCATCTAGCATTTATGGGAAACATTTTGCCGGCAAAATGAATTCTCTCGATCACCACGTGGAGGTGAAAGGCACTCGCAAACGAGAGAGTGAGCGCCTATCGTCGGTGATGAAATGCGATTCAGCAACTCCCCCTGTCTGGAATGTCTTATCAGATGGATACCGCCGCCAGGCACTTCACCAACCCACCCTGGCTGCGGTCGCTCTCGCAATTTCATACCCATTGGGGATCAGCACCCGCGCGCGGATCGTGATCCATCGCGTGATGTTGGCCGGCCTGATCGCCCTCGGCCTCTCGGGCCAGGTTTTTTGTCAAACGCCGGCGAAAGGCTTTGAAGGTTCGTGGCAAGGTCTCCTGGAAGCGGGCGGTACGAAGCTTCGCGTGGCCCTGATCGTGACGAAATCGGAGACGGGCACCTACGCCGGTAAGTTTGACAGCCTTGATCAGGGCGCGACCATCCCGATGGACACGATCACGGTCAATACTGATGCTGTGCGCCTGGAGATGAAGTCGGTCGCGATCGTCTTCGAAGGCGTCCTGAACCAAGAACGGACGGAGTTAACGGGAACATTCACCCAGCGCGGCCAACCGTTCCCGCTCACCTTCAAGCGCGGCGAGCAGGCAACCGCGAGCGAGCAGACTGCCGCGATACCGCCGAAGCCCGACTACTCCGCGCCCGCCGACGCACCGTACACCGCGGAGGAGGTGGTGGTGAAGACGCCGGTCGGACACACCCTCGCGGGGACGCTGACGCTGCCCAAAAGCGCAAGTCGCGCGCAGCCCGTCGGCGCGATCGTCACCGTCACTGGCTCGGGACCGCAGGACCGCGACGAGGCCCTCGGGTTGCCGGGATTTCGCCCCTTCCGCCAGATGGCAGACTCGCTGGCGCGGCGCGGCATCGCCGTGCTGCGCATGGATGATCGGGGCACCGGCGCGTCGGGCGGCTCGTTCAAAGGCGCGACCAGCGCTGACTTTGCCGAGGATGTGCGCGCCGGTCTGGCGTATTTGCGCACGCGACCGGAGATTCGGGCCGACCGTCTTGGGGTGCTCGGTCACAGCGAGGGGGCGGTGATCGCGCCCATGGTGGCCGTGAAAGAGCCCACGCTGCGCGCCCTGGTTTTGCTCGCTGGCGTGGCGGAACCGGCGCGCAGCGCGCTGCACTTCCAGATTCAGAACGGTTACGAGCACAACACCAAACTCACGCCCGCCGAACGCGATTCGCTCATCGCCGCGATCCCGGCGAAGATTGACGCCATGATGGCGGCGGACCCATGGATGAATTTCTTCCTCACGTATGATCCCGCTGCCACCATGCGACACCTCCGGATACCGGTGTTGATTCTCAGCGGCTCCCGCGACCAGCAGGCGGCCCCCGCGCAGGTGGCGCTGATGGCGGCCGCGTTCAAAGCGGCGGGCAACACGAACGTGACCGCGCGCGTATTGCCGGATCTCAATCACCTCTTGGTGCATGACACCGACGGCTTCCCGGAAAACTATGCGAAGCTTCCGCCGCCGGTGATGACGGATGCCGGGGCGGTGCAAATTATCACCGACTGGCTGGCGCAACAGCTCCAGTGATGCCGGATGCTTTCGCGCACGCCGGTCGCATTTTGGAGGACGATGCCATCAAGCAGGCGGCCTCACTCAACCCTCGATACCGAAAACGGTTTGTCCTCCTCGAGTGTTCCCCGGCTCTGGTTGGGTCCCGCGCTCATGCTGAAGTGCAACGTGCCACCCTTCATTATGTCGGAATGGTTGATCCAGTTCTTCGACCAGGATTTCCCATTCAAGGAAGCATCCTTGATGGACACGTTGTCGGCGCTGTTGTTCTCCGCAACGATTGTGAATTTTTTCCCATCCTCCGACGTGATCGTGGCCTTGTCGAACAGCGGACTGCCGAGCGCATCCTGGGGCACGCCCGGCGTCATGGGATAGAATCCCAACGCGCTGAACACGTACCAGGATGAGACTGCCCCGCCGTCGAAGGAAGCCCGGTAGAAGTGCGGTCGCCCGATCGCCTTGCTGGGCGAGGATTCGGCACTGCTCCCGTCCGGGCTGCCCAGTTTGGGTGTGAATGAGATTCCGCCGCCGGAGATTCCCACGCCGCGCGGATACCAGAGGCTGGCGGCGTGGGGATAACCAACGAGCGGAGAGCAGCGGCCATGCGAGAACTCCGGGGTATTGTGCGAACCTTGCAAGGTGTTCACATACGGCACGAGATCCTGACCCTGAGAGCCTGTTTTAAAATTCCGTGGGGTCCTGTTTTCGGGGAAAAGGCCGGATGGCGAGGCGCAACGAGGGGAGCATATCCGCCAGCGATCTGCGACCGAGGAGCAACGAAGCCAGTCGGCCTTTCCCCGAAAACCCTCCGGGCGGCGGGTCTTTTGTCCGCGGCCTGCGTTGACTCGGCCGTCACAGCCCGCTGCGGGGATGCTCCGGCCTCGCCGCCTTGGCCACAGCCAAAATCCCTCGCCGCAGGACCCCACGCAATTTCAAAACAGGCTCTTAGCCTCCGACAATGTCTTTGTTCGCCTTGAAATTGTTGGCTTCCTTCCAATTTGGATTTCGGCATGATGAGCAAAATGCAATCGAAGCGCCTGAAAAGCCGCATTCATGATACCGCTGGCCAACGACGCACGGGGACTTCGACCCATGTGCCACGAGTAATCCTCACGACATTGTCCGGCGTGTTCTTGTTCTGTGCCGTCCCCGCCTCCACGTCCGCAGCTTCGACCGACAGGTTTTCGGGGGATTGGGTAGGTGGTTTCGATGACGGAAAAAACTGGGTTTATGTTCAGACCCATTTCAAAGCGCAGGGAGAAGCCATCACGGGAACTTTCGACAGGCCACTGGAGTTCGTGATGGGAACGCCGATCGGCGGCGTTGTTTTCCAGTTCCCTCGCATCCAATTCGAAGTTGAGAAACCAGAGCGCCTCCGCTTCGATGGGGGAACCCGCGATGGGGTGATCAGCGGTGAAGTCGCAGTCGGTCAAAGGACCCGGCCGTTTCATCTCACGCGCATCGCGAAGGTAGATGTTTCGGGGCTCGGGGGAATCTATCGCTTTGGCGAGGATCATTTCATTGCGCTGCGGCCGGGCGACGAGACGGGTGTGAATGCGTTGGCGCTCACGGATTTCAAAACCGCCGAGAGCCGTGTGCTGTTCCCGCTGGATGAACAGACATTCTTTTGCGGCGACAAATTTCTGGTCACGCATCCTGTCAAGGCCACGTTTCAGTTCCTGTCTCAGAAAGGCGCGCAGATGCAACTCTCGTGGAAGCGCGCCGGCTCCGCGCCGATCATCGGAACGCGACAGAGTTTTGCTCATGAAGAAATCACATTCACGAATGGCGATGTCCGTCTCGGTGGAACGTTGAGTCTGCCCCACGCGAACGGGCCGCATTCGGCCATCGTTTTCATTCATGGTTCCGGGCCGGGCGACCGCAACTCGTTGCGTTTCATCGCCGACTTCTTTCTCGTCAACGGATTCGCCACCGTCGTTTATGGAAAGCGGACGAACTGGATTGCCTCGAGCTTCTCGGACCTGACCGATGACGCGCTCGCGGCGGCGCGAGTTCTGAAATCGCGCGCGGACATCCGGCAGGTCGGGCTTTGGGGAATCAGTCAGGGCGGCTGGCTGGTCGCGCTGGCCGCGTCGCGTTCGCCGGACGTTGCGTTCATCATAAATGAATCCGGTCCTGGAATGACGCCGGAGGAGCAGATGCAGTTCACGGTTCGCACGAAGCTTCAAGCGGCGGGATTCGACGCCACCACCATGCTGACGGCCTCGAATCTGGTCCGGAAAAATTTCGACTGCGTGCGCACCGGCTCCGGTTGGATTGAACTCGCGCAAGCCAACGGCCGTGCGCGTCGGGAGCCGTGGTTCACGCACATGTCTTCCCTGGAAATGCGCCGGGATGATCCTCCGTTCTGGAAGTTGAACGCGGGCTTCGATCCCGTGCCTGCGCTGCGACAGGTTCGATGTCCTGTGCTCGCCCTTTATGGCGCGCGCGACACGCTCGTACCGGCGAAACCGAGCGCAGACATCTGGCGTGCCGCGTTGAAGGAAGCCGGAAACAAGGATGTGACGGTGAAAATCTTCTCCACCGGCGATCACGGCCTGCGTGAGACGACTGGCGGTACGTTAAAGGATCTGCCTAAATCCCGTGGGTTCGTGCCGGGCTACTTTGAAACACAAAAGGAGTGGGTTTTGAGGCGCGTTGCTGCCGAGCATTGACGCGAAACCATGGGACGGTGGAGTGCGGGAGCCGACCGTGACACGAAGACCACAGCACGGTTTATTGCGTCTGAAATTGCCGTGAATTCGGCACCGTGTTAAGGAATTTCAATCCGCGCCCCTCGCTTTCGCAAGGGGCGACGCTGCTGCGGTCGATTACCACTTACCACATCTCGTTTCAACCCGCGCACCTCCCTGGCGCAAGGGGCGACCGATTCACCCCGGCCAATCGCGCATTCCGATAAGGTTTTTCAATCAGCCCTCCCGCGCTTTCGCAAGGGGCGCCGCGCTCCGCGAGCAGTAGAGGAAGTCGTTAAGCAGGCTAAGAGCCTGTTTTAAAATTGCGTGGGGTCCTGCAGCGAGGGATTTTGGCTGTGGCCAAGGCGGCGCTGCCGGAGCATCCCCGCAGTGGGCTGGGATGGCCGAGTCAACGCAGGCCGCAGACAAAAGACCCGCCGCCCGGAGGGTTTTCGTACGCCCACTACCTTTGTTGCTCCTCGGTCACAGACCCCTGGCGGGTATGCTCGCTCGTCGCCCCTCGCCATCCAGCGCACGAAAACAGAACCACACGGAATTTTAAAACAGGCTCTAAAGCCTTGACAGCCAATGAACAATGATGATGCCACGACAGCCGCTATGCAGCAAACTGTCCGAGTCGCGCAGGCAATCGCTAGCGAACTCTTGCGGGTCTGTAGCAGAAGGAGTAACAGAGGAGCTATTATTCCGCGCCCCCCCGCGCGGCCCCGTTGAAGCGGGATTGCGGTCCTCCGTCCTCTGTCCTCCGTCCTCATGGTCCCGTCCTGAAATAGGTTGGTACTTTTAAGTAAGAAAATCAGGATACCAATGACTGTGATTCGTTATAGCAAAGCATTCAAAATGCAATTAGCACTACAGCGACGTTTTAAGCGATTTCCATTTTTTGAGTTCTTTGATGCGGCGTTTACGGTGGGATTCGTAGGCCTGATAGTTGCGTCTGGTGTGGTACCGCAGCAGTGTTAAAATGTAGCTGGGCTGGCGTTTGG
>JBBRPK010000101.1:0-20921 GCA_038228235.1 Verrucomicrobiota bacterium | reverse complement strand
CATCGGCGTCTCGTGCCCGAACTCGACGATGACCGGCAGTCCTGCCGCCTTGAACTCGCGCAGTTTTTTCACCGACTGCTGGTAATACGATTCGTAGTCCGGGTCGGTGGGGGATCGAAACGCGAAGCCCAGCCGATTCGGGGCCGCGCCGAGTCGCTGGAGCGCCGGCACGTTGAGGATGTCCATGCAGAGGCGATAACTCGACCCGAGTGGGGGATTCTTCAGGGTGCGCGCCAGGCTTGCGACGAACAACCGCTCGTGCCCCGGCAATTCGAGAATCAACGCATAGGCCCCGAAGCGCTCCGGAATGGCCGGACGCAAGGTCACGTCCTGAAAACCCTTGGCCGGAATATCCACGCTTATCGGAACTGAGCCCGCTTGGCCGAGTTTCCGCATCGCCACGTTAAACATGTCCTCCGGCGACGTCGTGAGGCCGTATTGGATAATGTTCACTTTGCCCGTCGCCTTGATGGGTTTGTCAGTGAGATTCACCAACTGCACCGTCACGGTGACATCCTCACCCGGCCACAGCATGTTGGCCGGCGCGCTCCCGGCAATCTGCCGCACGCGCAACGAAGCCGTCTGCGACCGATCGGGCACGCCCGAAAGGTGATCTACGAAAAAGAACGGCTCCTTCAGGCCAGATTGTTTTGCGCTCACGCCCCAGACGGCAGAAACCCCGGCGGGTTTGGCTTCATCGCCCGGCGCCGCCATGGTGGGTTGGCCTGCGAACATGAGGACAGCGAGCCAGCACAGGCTGTTTCCGCCAGCCCACCGCGCGGTCTGCAGCAATGTGGTAACACGGTCCGATACGAGTTTAGTTCTCATGGTTTCCAGCGAAATCCGGTCGAGTTCCGGAAGGGCCTAAGCTTTGAGTCATGCCTAATCAGACGCGCCATCGCCGCCGACTTCACATACCCGTACGGGTAGTAGGTGGTCGCGACGCCGGATTGGCATTCAGCCCCAACGATGCCAGTCTGCGCGCGTGACGAAATGGTCCATGCCGCTGGCGGTCGCGCTGCTCTTGAGTAGCGCCGGCCAGGTCGCGGCCCAGACGTTCACCAACGTGGCCGACGTGCTGGCGTTGTCGCCGGAGCAGTTGGCCAAAATGCCGCCGGTGCGGCTGCGCGGCATGATGAGGTCATCCTGACTTGAATCTTTGAGCAGGTAGCCGCTGGCCCCGGCGTCCAGTGCACGGCGAATGTCTTCCTCCGCGTCGTAGGTGGGAAAGGGGTTAGCCCGGATATTTCATAGGCGTCCGCCGTGCCGAAGGCGTAGCGCAGACCTCCGGTCTGCCGTATCGCAGGTTTGCAACCTGCGGACGCCCAGATGGGCCGGGAACACTCTGCCGATTGGAAATCGGCGATACGGCAGACCGGAGGTCTGCGCTACCGGCTTCGCCGCCCTGCTCCAGCCAACTCGGCCATGAAATATGCAGGTTAGTTCTAACAATTGACAATGAGGATCACGACCAACAGTCCACGGTTCAAAGCACAGGACTGTCGATTGTAAGAACTACGACCCGCTTGAGCGTCGTGGGATGCTCGGTAATCTCCTTGCCGTCCATGATCGCTTTGCAACTCGCCGTGATCGTATCCGCATCGTCGAAACGGAGCGTCAACGCGTGCCTGTGCGACTCCTTCTTCGGATTGATCCCGTAGCGGCGTCTCGGAAGAGCGCCGCAAACTTGAAATCCTCAACCCAGCCCTCAGTTTAGATGCTCGACGAAATTACAGAAAAATTATTGCACGGCCGCAAACCAAGCCGATCTCGCCGGTGCAAAACCATTCGGCAAGGCCAACACCGCCATTGGCACCCGTGCAGAATCATTCGGCACCCACACCGGACCAAAACCACTGGTGCCAAATCATTCTGCACCGCCAGCACAGCCAATGTCACCAGTGACATTTCATTCGGCAGACCAATCCTGGCCGATGTCACCGATGTCGAAACATCTGGATTTGTTCCCAGATGGAATCCAACCGCTTGAACATGAATATTATATGGAGGACTCGGGTAAATATCCCTGAAAGAATCAGGACACGCCCCACCCACCTTTGGTCGATGAGGCGAGTTTTAAGTTGGATCGATGGGCACTTCATCTCCCGCCACCACCTCTCGGGAAGTGTATGGACACACCTCCATCGGAAGCCTCGCCTTCCGCCTCCTCAGGCCTGCCTCCAAAGAAAGGTGTAAGAAACCCTCCGGCGAATGCGATGCAGCGGGTGAAGGCTGTTCGAGTGAACGAACCTGAACCGGACGGCGGACGCCGCCGGCACTGCGCCACGGCCTTCCAACAAAACGAAAACCACGTTCAGGAAAAGAACTTTGGATCGAACTCAACGGAGGTGGATGATGCGGCTCTTTTACAGTTGATTTTCCTGCCCCGTCCTGCCAGCCTGCTCGCCACCTTACCAAAGGCTGCCTATGAAACGCATTCCTCGCCTCGCCCTCCTTCCGCTGCTCCTCGCCTGGCCGGGCGCGGCTCAATCGCCGTCCACCAACCTGCAACTGCGCCTCGAACCGCGCACCAACGCCGTTGACCTCATCGTGGACGGCATTGCTGAGTCCGGCGCGTTCTTCCTCTATCAGTTGCACGATCTGCAATCGTTACTCGACAGCCCGACCGTGGCGGTGCAGGCGAACACGCCGCTGACCAACTGTCTGCGCTTTTCCATCCCGACGCAGGGCGCGCTGCCCAGCCCGGCGTCTTGCGGGAGGTCTCGTGCGGGAGGCGGTTGGGCCCGGGAATTGCGGAATACGGGCGGCACCGTGACGATCCTTTGCCGAACTTCAGTCAACCAACAACCCATGAAAGAACCAACCGTATGAAAACAACTCGATTCAAAACTCAGATTCAAAAGCTCGGTGGCATGTTGCTGCTGGTGTTGGCGGGCGTGTCTGCCTCCGCGCAGGCGCCGGTCATTGCGTCCTTTGGGCGCAATGGAGAACTGGTCTGCACGAACCTGCAGCCGGGCACGACGGCGAGCGTGGAGTGGGCCTCGTCGGTGTTGGGGCCGTGGACCAACACTTGGGCGGGCTTGGACGCGGTGACGGTGGATTCCAACGGCCGGTTCCAGGTGCGCGTGCCGATGTTCTACCGGGTGCGGGGGATCCCGGTGGCGGTGCCCCCTGCTGGCATGGTCCTGATTCCCGGCGGCCCGTTCACGATGGGCTGCGATGAGTACCCGGGTTACGGTGAGCAGCCCATCCATACCGTTCAGGTGGGCGGGTTTTGCATGGACAAGCATGAGGTGACGAAGGCGTTGTGGGATGAGGTTTACAGTTGGGCCATCGCGCACGGATATGATTTCTACAACCCTGGTCTGGGCAAAGCGGCCACTCATCCCGTTCACACGGTCAGTTGGTTTGACATCGTGAAGTGGTGCAACGCGCGGAGCGAGAAGGAGGGGCGGGTGCCGGCGTATTACACGAGCGCGGCGCAGACGGGCGTGTATCGCAGCGGGCAGGTGAACGTGCTGAACTACTGGGTGAAGTGGAACACGGGGTATCGGTTGCCGACGGAGGCGGAGTGGGAGAAGGCGGCGCGGGGCGGGTTGAGCGGGCGGCGGTTCCCGTGGGGCGACACGATTTCGCACGCGCTGGCGAACTACTACGGCGACCCGGCATGGTCGGGCGGCTACGCCTACGACTTCGGTTTCGAGGGCTACCATCCGACCTACAACGATGGTGTTGCTCCGTACACGAGTCCGGCGGGTTCGTTCGCAGCCAACGGCTACGGGCTTTACGACATGGCGGGGAATGTGTGGGAGTGGTGTTGGGATTGGTATGAGGCTTACGGCAGCGCTCCGCAAACCGATCCGCGTGGTCCCCCCTTCGGCTCGCACCGCGTGTTCCGCGGGGGCAGTTGGTACTACTTCGCGGTCGGCTGCCGGTCGGCGTACCGCGGCCTCTACTACCCGGACGCCGGGGCGGCTTCATTGGGTTCCGCGTGGTTCTGGCCCCAGGTCAGTAAGAGCTAGAACAGAACGGTTAAGCGGAGCTGCCCGGAGCAGGCTGGCGAAGCGAGGGACGAGCGAGCCTAGCCTGCGGAGAGGCAGTGGAGCGTGGAATTGAAAACGAATTTTAGGAAAATGAAAAAACGAAGCCCGCGCAGCGGTCGCGAATTTTTTTGTAAACCGGCTCAACCACTCCGCTGCTGACATGCAACTGAAACTCTTTGTGCTGCCGATCAAGAACCTGGCCGCCGCCGAGCAGGAGATGAACGCCTTCCTGCGCGGCCACCGGGTACTGGCGGTGAAGAAGGAATTTGTGGCGGACGGGGAGAATTCGTTCTGGAGCTTTTGTGTGGAATACCTGGATGGTTCCGCGCCGGGCGCGATGCCGACGGGCGGACGGGCTCCCAAGGTGGACTACAAGGAGGTGCTCAAGCCGGAGGAATTCGAGGTCTTCAGCCGCCTGCGCGAGTGGCGCAAGACGGTGGCGGAGAAGGAGGGCGTGCCCGTGTACGTGGTGTTGAGCAACGAGCAACTGGCGCAAATGGTGCGGAAGCGGGTCACCACCAAGGCCGGCTTGAAGGAGATCGAAGGCGTGGGCGAGGCGCGGGTGGAGAAATACGGGGAGGCCCTGCTGGAGCGGCTGGTCTTCAACCCCGTGCCCGCGTGAAGCGCCATGGAAATCTGCTGGGGGCCATCGCCGACCCGGC
Organism: Verrucomicrobiota bacterium; assembly: GCA_038228235.1. GTDB lineage: Bacteria > Verrucomicrobiota > Verrucomicrobiia > Limisphaerales > JBBRPK01 > JBBRPK01. The sequence continues at coordinate 16,255 of JBBRPK010000101.1, read as the reverse complement.
AAATCTACGGCTGGCCTTTTGGAAAGCCGCGAAAGGAAAACGCGTCAAGGCGGACTGCCGGGCGTTCCAGCAAAATCTCGACGCGAATCTGGCAGAGTTGCGCAGCCAGTTGCTGTCAGGCCAGGTGCCGGTGGGAGACTACCGTACCTTCACCGTCCACGACCCCAAGGAGCGGACCATCTGCGCGGCGGCCTTCCGCGAGCGCGTCTTGCACCACGCACTGATGAACATCTGCGAGCCGGTGCTGGAACGGGCCGCCATCTTCGACAGCTACGCCTGCCGCAAAGGCAAGGGCCAACGGGCGGCGGTGCAGCGGGCCGAAGGTTACGCGCGGCAACACGGCTGGTTCCTCAAGATGGATGTCCGAAAGTATTTTGACTCGATTGATCAGCGCGTGCTGCTGGCCCTGCTGGCGCGGAAGTTCAAGGACGCCGCCGTGCTGGGCGTGTTTGGACAGGTTCTGGCCAGCTACGAAACCAAGCCGGGCTGCGGCCTGCCCATCGGCAACCTGACTTCGCAGCACTTCGCCAATTTTTACCTGGCCCCGCTGGACCGATTCATCAAGGAGCGCCTGGGCCGCCGCGCCTACGTGCGTTACATGGATGACTTCGTGGTCTGGGGCGGGAGCGGCGCGGAACTGCGCGCGGTGTGGCAGGAGGTGGAGGCGTTTCTGGCGGCGGAATTGCGGCTCGACTTGAAACCGAACGTGGCTGTGAACAAGACGACCTTCGGCATGGACTTCCTGGGCTACCGAATCTTTCCGCGCGAACTCCGGCTGGCGCGCAGAAGCAAGCTGCGCTTCGCCTGCAAATTCCGGCGCTACGAACGGGCGTGGGCGGAGGGCCGGTGGACGGAATGGCAGTTGCAGCAACGGATGCAGGCGCTGGTGGCGTTCACCCTGCCGGCCCGCAGCCGCGCCTGGCGGCGGCACGTCGAAAACAGATTTGGGGTGGTGGCCAAGAGGCTCGAACCGCGTGATCCGCGGGGGCAGTTGGAACAACAACGCGATCAACTGCCGGTCGGCGAACCGCAACAACAACAACCCGGACAACAGGAACAACAACATTGGGTTCCGCGTGGTTCTGGCCCCAGCTCTGCCTGAACGTCGGAGGACGCTCAGGCTGACCCGGCTGCCATCCTGTCCGCGAGGCTTCGGGCGTCGCGGCAAAGAGCAGTGAACGAAGGCCCGGTGCGAGTAGCGGAACGGAGTTCCGCGAAAGCTCCGGGCCTTTCACCACCGGCGCGGTGTCCACTCGAAGCGATCAAGCCGAACAACGTTTTCGAACAACACAGAAACGACCGGGGACGAGATGGGAGTTCAAGGTTCAAAGTTCCAAGTCGCTGGTCATGGGGAATCCGGATTTTGATTTGGATGTGTCCCGTAGCAGCCGACGTGAGGAGGCTCCATCTGGAAAAGCGGAAAGCGGAACAAATCAGAGCCTTCTTACGTCGGCTGCTACGGAGGGGTTGAGCCGGTCGTATCGGGGGATTCGGTTCGCGGCGCAGAACATGCCGGTTGTCAAAAATCTCCGCGCCCGGTTCCGACTTGAGCGTCGACTTCCCCGTTCCATAGCTCGCCGCCATGGTGGGTTGGCTGGCGAACATCAGGACAGCCAGCCAGCACAGGCTGTTTCCGCCAGCCCTTCGCGCGGTCTTCAGCAATGTGGTCACACGGTCCGATACGAGTTTATTTCTCATGGTTTCCACCGAAATCCGGTCGAGTTCCGGAAGCGCCGACAAAGTGAATCATGCCTAATCAGACGCGCTATCGCCGCCGACCTCACATACCTGTACGGGTATGTAGTTGGCCGCGACGCCGGATTGGCATTCCGCCCCGACGATGCCAGTCTGCGCGCGTGACGAAATGGTCCATGCCGCTGGCGGTCGTGCTGCTCTTGAGTAGCGCGGGCCTGATATCGGCCCAGACGTTCACCAACGTGGCGGACGTGCTGGCGTTGTCGCCGGAGCGGTTGGCCAAAATGCCTCCGGTGCGGCTGCGCGGGGTGGTCACCTATTACAAGAGCGCCGGCTCCCACGACCTCATCGTGCAGGATGAGACGGCCGGCATCTTCATCGGCGGGAAGGCGGTGCAGGCCGCGCACGCCTGGCAGCCCGGCGATGTGGTGGAGGTAGAGGGAACGGCCATCGCCGAGAGCTTTGCCCCGCGCGTGCAAGCCCGCCGGGTTCGGCGCGTGGGAACGGGTTCGCTGCCAAACGCCGCGACCATCAGCTCGGATGATTTGCGCTCCGGGCAGTTCGACGGACGCTATGTCGAAGCGCGCGGCGTGGTCCGCAGTGCGGTGCGCGATGACTCGCTTCAGCCGCCCCGGCTCATCCTGCGCGTCGCCACGGCGGCGGGGCAGTTCGATGCGTGGGTGCTCCGTTTTTCCGACGGCGATGCGGCGCGGCTGGTCGATGCGGCCGTCACGCTGCGCGGCGTGTGCCTGGCGTGGCCCAATCAGCGGCGTCAGCTCTCGAACGTGCGGCTGCTCGTGAACAGCGTGGACGATATTCAGGTGACGCGCGCTGCCCCGGCGGACCCTTTCACTGCACCGCTCGTCGCACCCGACGCACTCATGCGCTATCGCCCAGAGGGACTGGACGCGCAGCGGGTCCGGCTCCGGGGCGTCGTGACATGGTGGCGCGCTGGCGAGGGACTGGTGCTGCAGGACGGAACGTCCGGCGTGCGGGTGAATGTGATTTCGTCGCCGCAATGGCAGCTCGGGGACGAAGTTGAAGCCGTCGGATTTCCCGGCCTCAACGGCTACACGGCGGGCCTGCAAGATGCGCTTGTGCGCGTGGTGGCGCAGCGCGACGCAGTGGAGCCAGTGCCGCTCACGGCCCGGGAAATTCTCCAAAGCAAACCCCTCGCGGACTGCGACCAACGCCTGGTGCGCGTGACCGGCCGACTCCGCGCCGTGCAGCGCGAGGGCGGTTTGACGCAACTGTTTCTCCGCAGCGGCGAAGTGGATTTCATTGCCGTCGCACCGCGCGATGACGTCCACGCGTGGGAAGAAGATCTCGAGCCAGGCAGCGAACTCGCGCTCACCGGTGTCTGCGAATTGCGTCCCGGCGAAGAGCGCCGCCTCGGCGGACGGCCTCAGTCCTTCGCGCTGCTCCTGCGGGTGGCCGGCGATGTGACGGTGCTGCAATCCGGCCCGTGGCTCAACGAACGTCGCCTGCGCTGGCTGCTCGGCCTGGGCGGAGGCGCGTTGTTGCTGGCCCTGCTCTGGGGATTCCTCCTGCGCCGCCGCGTGAAGAAACGCACCGCGCAACTCGCCCGTGAAATTCGCTCACGCCGGGATGAGGCGGACGAATTCGACGCCGTGCTCACCGAGCGTGGCCGTCTCGCTGCCGAGTTGCACGACACCGTGCAACAGAGCCTGACCGGGGCCGCGCTCCAGCTCCACGCCGCCGGACTGGCGCTCACGCAAGCACCGCCCGAAGCCCGTCCGCACCTGGACACCGCGCGCCAATTGCTCGACCACAGCCGCGACGAACTGCGCGCCGCCGTCTGGGATCTGCGGGTGGACAGCGAAGCCTTGGCCGACTTGCCCGCCGCACTGCGGGACCTCGCCGCCAGCACTCAGACGGGTGGCGGCAAACCCGTTGCGTTCACCCTCGAGGGTGAACCGCGCGCCGTGCCGCCCACGCTCGCGCACCACGCCACTCGCATCACGCAGGAAGCCCTCACCAACTCACTTCGCCATAGCGACGCCGCCGCACTTGCCGTGACGATCACTTTCCTGCCCGCACAACTTCGCCTCAGCATTCACGACAATGGCCGGGGCTTCGACCCCGCCCGCGCCGCCGGACCCGACACCGGTCACTTCGGCCTCGACGGCATGAAACGTCGCGCGGCCAAAATCGGCGGTGCTCTCACCCTCGAAAGCACCGCCGACGGCACCACCATTTCGCTCACCGCTCCACTGCCATGAAACCCGTCGCGCCCATCCGACTGCTCCTTGCCGACGACCATCTTGTCGTGCGCATGGGCCTGGCCGCCGTCCTGAAATTCGATCCTCGATTCACCATCGTCGCCGAAGCCGCCGATGGCCACGCGGCGATCGCCGCGCACCGCGAACACCGTCCGGACATCACGCTCCTGGACGTGCGGATGCCGAAGCTGGACGGCATTGAAGCCGCGCGTCGCATCCGCGCCGAGTCGCCTGCCGCGCGTCTGCTGATGCTCACCACCTACGACGCAGAGGAAGACATTCGCCGCGCGCTGGACGCCGGAGCCAGCGGCTACCTGCTCAAGGATTCAAGTCAGAATGACCTCATCACCGCGCTGCTCGCCGTCCATCGCGGCGAACCGTGGCTGCCCGCGAACATCGCGCGCCGCCTGCGCGAGCACACGCAGGAAGCCCCGCTTTCACCGCGCCAGATTGAAGTGCTCGAACTTCTCGCCAAAGGTTTGTCGAACAAGGAAATCGCCGACGTGCTCGGGTTCACCACCGACGGCACGAAGGCGCACCTGAGGGCAATATTCGCCAAGCTCGGCGTCGCTGACCGCACGGAAGCCGTCGTCAACGCCATCCAGCGCGGACTGGTGCGGGTGGAGTGAGCGCCAGACGGCGTTCGGCGGGCGACGGATAACAATTTGCCACCGGACCGCTCGGATACTTCACGCCAGCCAGCTCAATTGCGATGGATGAGCCATTTTGCAGGTGCCGCCTGCCACGTCATCGGCCTCACGGTGTAATCTCAACCAAGGCATCAAACAATTGTATCGCCTTCCTTCAACGCGCGTAACCGCCCGAGTTGCAGGACGAAGCCGCGAAGTCCGTCCTTGCCCAGGTGGACATTTTAGGTGGGGAGTGGGCTTCTCCGACATGTTTAGGGCTCCTGCGCTCGAGAAGGGCACTGCGAGCGCTCCCACGTCAGGACTGTCGGCCGTATCACTTCAGACGTATTTCAGTATTGCAGCGTCACCACTTTGTGAATGTCTTCGACGTGCAGTTCCATTTTGTTCGCGGAGGGCGGAACGGCGCAGTGCAATGGATTTGTTGAACGCCGTGGCGCGTTTGGGCCGGTCGCCAAGGGTGAGGGCGGCGCGATACATGGGCGCGTCCTCGATGGGCACTGGCGGGACGTGGGGGCGTTCCTTGGCGGGCGTCTGCGGCGGGGTGTTGTAGCCGAGCATGTGGACGCGCAGGGTGCGGGTTGCGGGGTACCCGAGAATACTGCTTAAAAAGGCAGCATCAAGGCTTTTGTCGATAACCCCATAAGTTTATAGGACGCGTCTTTTGAAATTCATAGAGACAAGATATCAGGGGAGTTAGAGAAGATAAGGTCTTCGAGGCGTTGCGGGCCGCCTTTGGTGGAGAGGAAGCGCTGGCGGAAGCTTTTGGTGTTACATTTGGTTTTGGGATGTTCTTTGCGCTTTTGATCAAGGGCCGCGTTGGAGAAAGTTATCAGGATGCGCCGAATGGTTCCCAGAACGCGGGCGGAGTTGGGGGTGCGCACGCGGCTGAGGTCTTCCTGCATGGTAAGGTCCAGGCAATGATGCAAGCGGCTTTCGATCACCCAATAGCCTCGTTTGAGTGCCAGTAATCCTTCGGCCTGCAGTTGGTCCAGAGTGAGGCTGCTGAGCAAATACACGATCGTCTGGATCCATTTGCCTTTGCGCTGAGTGCGCGTGACCAAGCGCGCGGCCAGCCGGGCTCCCGGAAAACCAACCTGGGCCGGAGTCACTTCCAGCAGATCCAAAGCACGAATTTCGGTGCGGCCACAATTATGCTCCTGCCGGATGGTTTGGGTTTCTTTTTTAGGTCGAGGGGGAAAAAGTCTGTTTTGCAAACAGACTCCCCAGAGTTTTTTTGATTTCAGGCTGGTTGCCTTTAACCGTGAAGAGGTAATCGCCTCCTTGCTCGTGATGGATTTGCTGGGCGTTTTGAACATTCGTATGCAAGGCATCGGAAATCACGATCTTGCCCAGCAAATCCAAGTCTCGCAGAACCACTCGGGCGGCCGGAATTTCATTGCTCTTGTCCGGTGTGAGAGTAGCGCCCAGAAAGCGGCCCTGGCCGGTGGTGGCATTGACCATTTCCACCCCGCCGCCCCGCATTTTCTTGCCATCAATCAAAACGATCTTGTCTTGCACCGGGCCCAGCAACTGGTTTTGCCAAAGCAGGAGCGCGCGTTCCAGGGCCTGCGCGTTGACCGACGCCAGCACGGTATGAAAAACCGTCTTCTTTGGGCAGCGGACTTGTCCGGTTTGCCGATCCGTGCGAAAGCGCAGCGCGCGCAATTGCCCCTGGCTCAAGGTGTCAGCATATTGGGCCAGATCATCGGGACCTTTGCGCACTCCCGTGGCCAGGGCCATGACGATCAAAGCGATCAAACCCGCCACCGGATAAGCCAGAGCTTGAGCACGCCGAAATTCGGGCGTCTCCGCCAGCAAAGTGTCCATCAGGCTCCGGATTTGCGGGGCTTTGGCTCGGCAGCGGGGGATCAGGTCCGCCTGGGCTTTGGCCCAGGCGGGAGGCAAGTCAGGGGCGCGTAACCTCACGCAGGCTTTCTTTTCCAATTCACGCACCCAAATCTGCTTGGGACAATCATGCTTGAGATAAAAGTCGCTCGCATCACGCTTCCAGCCTGCGGTGCGGCCCAGATGACTCCAGCCGCTGACTTTATAGGCAGTGCCCTGGTAGATCTGGGGATCAACGAAGGTTTCGACCATGGCCAGAGGATGCTGCCAGCGTTCCAGCCAGTCCTGGGACAACCGCTCAAGCATCAGTTTCATGAAACGGCTGATCAGATTGGGATAATGACACTCGGGCAAAATCAACAACCGGGAGTTGTTGGCGATGAGTGAGCGGCGACAGCGGCATTGCTCGGCTGTCCAGCCTATGAACTCATCGCGCGCCTTCAGATGCAGCGCAGCGGCGCTCCAAGTGGCTACGCCCAACCATTGCCCCTTATAAATCGCCGCATACCGAAGATGTTCCCCCACCAGAGAGGCATCGTGCAGATAATGGTGTTCAACAATCAGTTCATCGCAACGGCCCGTTTCCTCCGAACTATTCAACAAACGGACCTGCAAATGATCGAGGATGCGTTGTTCCTCAGCGGAAAGATCTTTTCTTTTGGCTCGTGACATTCACGCACCTTAGAAAAATCACTCCGGGTTGTCCCGTCAAAAGTGTTAACTTCCTCGCTTTCAATCTGCCTCTCCTTTGAAAAGACGCGTCCTAATAAGTTTAAGGCCGCTTACGTCCCCAATTTTAATTGAAGTTCGATGAACCGGAGCATTCTTGTCGAATATGGCGATTCCACTGTGGATGATGAAACCGACGAGCACCGGTTCTTGGAAGGTAAGATTTGAGCTACATTTTAGCTACACTCATCGTAAGTCCTTGACTATCAATGGAGCGGGTGAAGGGAATCGAACCCTCGTTTCGGACTATGCTATCCAGCGGAGGCGAGGGTCGGTTTTCATCCCTCGCCAGCACACCTTCTTGTTTCAGAAACCGTTGCAGCAAGGCAGCTTAGACGATTCAAGATCCTTGGAGCATTCAAAGTGCCGAAACGCTACTACTCCCCCACTATACAACGTTACTATTTCACTATATTCTGCCACTACCTGGAGGCGAGGGTCGGAATCGAACTACGCTGATAGGACTAAGCAGGCGTGCGGCAGGCTAAAAAAGAGATCTCTTCACGAGGTTGTTCGCCATCGAGCGGGCCTCAACGAAACGGGATTGTCACGCCGGAATGAATTGGAGATGGATTTCAGCAGTTCATTATGGCGATGGAGGACGCCATGGTCGGAAGGACGAGTCCCTGATCTCTTTAGAAAATGGGGACTCGTGGAACTTGTCCTTCCGAAAATTGTGCCGATCCCCTGCCATGATGAATTGCTGGATGGATTTGGCTTGTGATGGAATCAGAAGATGCCAGAATGGAGTAAATCTTTCTTCTCCGATGAAGCTAAAATCCTACCTTCTGCCATTTCTGGCTGCAAGCGCCTTAACCTGCGCTTCCCTTGCCTCGGCTGAAACTTTCGGCATTTATCGCGAGCTCTGGCTCGGTTTGGGGGCGACCAACACCGACTTGGCCAGATTGACCAACACGACGGCCAATCCGAAATGGCCTGATAGCCCCAATTTTTCTTTCACCAAGATCTTCGGCGGGTTTGAAACCGAAGTAAACAGCACGCTGATCGGTTACGGCCAGCGTTTGCGGGCGTTGATCGTGCCCCCGGCGAATGGGTACTATACTTTCTGGATTGCCAGTGATGACGCTTCGAATCTGTACCTCAGTTCGGACGAAACCCCCGAAGCCAAAGTGATGATTGCGCGCGTGGATGGAGCGACCAACCCGCGGGAATGGACAAGAGAACCAAACCAACAATCCGTCCCCATTTATTTGGAAAAGGGCCGGCGTTACTACGTGGAAGTGATCCACCGCCAGGGCGCTGGAGGCGATAATCTATCGGTGCGCTGGCTCATGCCTGATGGAACCATCGAGGAGCCAATGCTCGCTCAATCCCCGGCGGGTACGTTGATGGTTCCTTGCTTGAGCACCAACGCGCTGCCGGGATTTTATCGGCAACCCAGCAATGTGACCGTATTAGAAACACGCACGGCGAGCTTCTCGGTTCTGGTGACGAACCAGGCCCCGGTGATCTACCAATGGCAATTGAATGGCAGCGACATCGCCGATTCCAACGCGGCCAAGCCTTTTTATATACTGACCAATGTCAACGTGGCGAATAATGACGGTCAGCATTACCGGTGCGTGGTGAGCAATGCGGCCGGAGCCACGACCAGCTTCGAAGCCACACTCCGAGTGATGGCCGACACTAATCCTCCCACCCTCCTCAGCGTCGCGAGTGTGAATGCCACGAATATTCTGGTTACTTTCTCAGAACCCGTGGACGGACTTGCAGCCACCAACCCTATAAACTATGCCCTCGATGGAGGGATCACAATTTCCTCAGTGGCGTCGATTGATGCCCAGGACTTCGCGCTTATCACGACGCCTCTCACTTTCGGGAATAATTACACACTGAGGGTCAGCAATATCAGTGATCTCGCTTCGGTTCCGAACCCGATCGCCACCAATACTCAATGGGTGTTCACGGCCGCGCAATACTTGTCCGTCGATGTTGGCGGTTCCACGCCGGCGGGTTCCCTTATCACTTTGACCAACGGCCTCGATGTGACCGGCGGCGGGAGTGATATCGGCGGTAAATCGGATCAATTCCAATTCGCGTATCAGCCGCGCTTCGGCAACTTCGATGTGAAGGCACGGGTGCAGGGGCTCAGTCCGGCAGACGCGTGGGCAAAGGCTGGTTTGATGGCGCGAACCACTCTGGATACCAACAGCGCGTTTGCGGCGGTGTTTGCGACGCCAAGCGTGGTGGGTTGTTACTTCGAATCCCGGCTTGGCGCCGTCCCTGCGACTCGAAATGGTTCGTTCCCGGTGAACTATCCCTATACCTGGCTGAGGTTGCAACGTTCCAATAATCTTTACACAGGCTTCGCCAGCCTGGACGGGGAAGGCTGGGTCCAGCTCGGGTCGATCACCCTGCCAGGCGCCGTGGTTTATGTGGGTTTGGCGGTGGACAGCCATAACACCAATCAGACAACGACGGCTCAGTTCCGCGACATCGCATCGGTGACGGGAGGCACTATCGGTCCGCTCAATTTGCCTGGCGAACCGCTGGGGCCCTCGACGCGCAAAACAGGACTCGTCATTTCGGAAATTATGTACCGGCCCGCGCCGCGGACGGACGGTCGCAGTTTGGAATATGTGGAAATTTATAATTCCAATCCCTTTTACGAAGATATCAGCGGCTATCAGCTCACCGGAGACATTGCATTTACCTTTCCCGCGCAGACGATCCTGAAAGGCAACGCCCTGTTGGTGATCGCGAAAGTGCCAGCCGATGTGCAAACGGTTTATGGGATTTCCAACGTCATTGGCCCTTACGCCGGCTCGCTCAAGAAGGCGGGGCTCGTGCAACTTTTGAACGATGCGGGGGCCGTTTATCTCCAGGTCCCCTATTTAAGCACTCCGCCCTGGCCGGTGGCAGCGGATTCCACGGGCCACTCCATTGTTCTAGCGAGACCCTCTTTTGGCGAAGGCAATGGTCCTGCGTGGGCCATTAGTGACAGGGTGGGTGGCTCTCCGGGCCGCTTCGAATCATATCGGGGAGGGCCGCTGCGCCAAGTGGTAATCAATGAGTTGCTGGCGCACTCGGACGCGCTTGTGCCGAATTACGTCGAACTTTACAATCATAGCAACATCCCGGTGGATGTGTCCGGTTGCATTCTGACCGACGATTTCACGACCAACAAATTTGTCATTCCTCCCGGCACAACCATCCCGGCCCGCGGTTTCCTGGTTTTTGATGAAAACCAGATGGGTTTTCGGCTCAACGCGGAAGGAGAGACCATCTTTTTCGCTCACCCGGACGGCACTCAGGTGTTGGATGCGATTAAATTTGAGGCCCAAGCCAACGGGGTTTCCTTTGGCCGGGTGCCGGATGGCGCGCCGGACTTTTATCCATTGGCCGCGCGAACCCCGGGCGTCCCGAATGGGGAGCCGGCGCTGGGGGGCGTGGTCATTAACGAGATCATGTACGATCCGATTTCCAAGGACAACAATGATCAATACCTGGAGCTCTACAATCACGGCGTCACTGCGGTGAATTTGAGCGGCTGGAAATTGAGCGCGGGCCTCAGTTTCACGTTCCCTGCCGCGACGATCATTGGTCCAGATCAGTATTTGGTCATCGGCAAAAGCCTGACCAACCTTTTCGCCCATTATGCCAATCTTAACACCAGTAATACGCTTGGAAATTTTACCGGAAAGCTCTCTCACTCCGGCGCGCGCGTGGTCCTGGCCAGGCCAGAGTTGGTGATCAACACGAACATCCTGGGACAGGTAATCACCAATACTATTTACGTCGTTGAAGATGAAACCACCTATGGAACGGGTGGCCGCTGGGGCCAGTGGGCCGCTGGCGGCGGCAGCAGCTTGGAATTGATTGATCCCCGAAGCAATCATCGTCTGGCTTACAACTGGGGTGATAGTGACGACACGAGCAAGGGCTCCTGGACTAACGTGGAATACACGGGGATGCTCACCGGCCCCGGCACTGGCAGTCCCGCCGACGCCCTGGAAATCATGATGCTTGGGGCGGGAGAGTGTCTGGTGGATAACGTGGAAGTGTTTCGCGTGAATCAGGGAACCAACGGCATCAATCTGATTACCAACTCAACCTTCGAGACGGATCTCGGTGGATGGGTGGCGCAAGGGGATGAGGTCCAGTCCAGTCTCGAAACGACCGCTGGCTATAATAGCGCTCAGTCGTTGCGCGTGCGCGCCACCAATCAAGGGGACAAGGGCAACCGCGTGCGGGCCAATCTGCTAACCGGGTTGACAGTGGGCCAGACCGCCACCATCCGGGCGAAAGTCCGCTGGCTGCGTGGCAATCCGGGAATCGTTCTGACACTCAGAGGCGGCTATATGGAAGCTTCCGGACGGCTGCGGGTGCCGCAGAATGCGGGCACGCCGGGCCTGCGCAATAGCCGGGCGGTCGTCAACGCGGGCCCCGCCATCTATTCGGTAACTCATACGCCACCCTTGCCCGCGGCCGGGCAACCGGTTTTTGTGACATTGCGGGTTCACGACGCGGATGGCCTCTCTGCGCTAACCGTCAACTACCGCCACGATCCCAATACCAACTATGCGGCTTTGCCCATGGTGGACGATGGCACTCGAGGCGACGCCGTGGCTGGTGATGGGATTTATACGGCGACGATTCCAGGGCAGGCGAATGGCACGCTCCTAGCCTTCTATATTCGAGCGACGGACAATGCAGCGGTTCCTGCCGCCACCATTTTTCCGGAGGATGCGCCGGAGCGGGAATGTTTGATTCGCTTTGGAGACGCGATGCCCACCAGCAGCTTTGGCACCTACCGATTCTGGGTGACGCAAAAATCTCTCGCTACCCTGATTAACCGGCCGACCATCAGCAATGAGGATCTGGACAGCACCTTTGTTTATGGGAATTTTCGAGTCGTTTATAACATGGGCTACCGGTATGCAGGGAGCCCGTGGCACCAGGGTTGGACCACCCCGATCCGCGGGAACTGCCATTATTCATGGAGTTTTCCGCAAGACGATCAGATGCTTGGCGTCACCTCATTCAACAAGATTCATTCTCCGGGTAACGGGCCGTGGGATGACAATACCATTCAGCGGGAACAGACCGCCTACTGGATGGCCCGGCAACAAAAGCTGCCTTGGAATTATAAGCGGTATGTGAACGTGTATCTAAATGGGATTCGAAATGGCTACCACAATGGCGCGCCGACTGACAGCCTGATGGAAGATACGCAAGTGCCGGGGGGGGACGTGGTGACGGAGCATTTCCCCAACGACAACAATGGCGACCTTTATAAGGCCAGCCCCTGGTTTGAATATGGAAATGAAACGGTCGGCGCCTTTAGCAGCGCCTTTGTGGGTTGGGCTATGCTTAATAATTATACAGAGAACAATTCAGGCAATGCCGGTCCAAAGAAAGCGGCGGCTTATCGCTGGGCGTGGGGCGCGCGGCGGGGCCCAGCCATCGAGAACAACTTCACTAACCTATATGCCTTAATTGACGCCGCCAATTACCCGGCCAACTCCCAATCCTATATCACCAGTTTGGAATCTTTGGTGGACATGGAGCAGTGGATGGCGACGGCGGCGCATCTGCATGCGGGGGGCGATTGGGACCATTTCCTCTGTCCTAACGGCCAAAACATGTATGCCTACAAGCCTACCCAGGGGAAATGGGTCTTATTTATCTGGGACCACAATATCGTCATGGGGGACGGCTCTTGGGATCCGGGCGCCAACGTTTCTCCACCCGCCTATAATGGCGGTGACATTGGAATGTCACAGATCTATAATACGCCCCGCTATCAGCGCGCTTATTATCGGGCCTTGAAAATGATCGCCAACGGGCCCATGAACAATGCCAGCGCGGATCCCGTGATGGATGCCAAGTACGCGGCGTTCGTGGCCAATGGGCTGGATATCACCTCGCCCCAGGATGCTGGCCTAAAGCAATGGATCGCCAATGCCCACGGCAGTTTGCTTGCCCTTTTAAACGGAGTTCACGCCAACGTCCCTTTCGGCATCAACGGCACAAATAATCTGAACCTCATCACTAACAACAACCTCATCACGCTCATTGGGACGGCGCCGGTGGAAGTGAGGACCATTCAAATCAATGGAGTTGAGTATGTGAATCCCTGGACTAGTGTTTCTAATTGGACTGTGCAAGTGCCGGTCGGCTCCACCAGCAATCTCTTCAGCATCCAGGGTTTTGACTCGAACGGCAATGCTCTTTCCAATGCCATGGTGGCTGTTACGGTCGATTACACCGGACTAATTGTTCCGCCGCAGGGAGTCGTGGTGATCAATGAAATCATGTACAATCCGGCCGTCCCCGGAGCTTCCTATGTGGAGATATTTAACACCTCGACGAACTTTAACTTTGATTTGTCAAATTGGCGCGTGGATGGGCTCGGATTCACCTTTCCTGCAGGCTTCTTCATCACTAATCGCCAATATCTAGTCCTGGCCAGGAACAGGTTGCTGGTGCTCAATACCTATACCAACAACATTTTCGTGGCCGGCGAATTCAACGGGCAAATTAATCCAGCGGGTGAGACTTTGAGCCTGGTTCAGCCCGGGCCCACCTTAGCCCAGGACGTGATCGTCAATCGAGTTCGCTATGAAGCCAGCCCTCCCTGGCCCGCCAGCGCGAACGGCTTTGGCGCCGCTCTGCAATTAATCGATGCCTCGCAGGACAACAGCCGTGTCAGCAACTGGTCAGACGGTTCGGGTTGGCGCTTCGCCAGCATCACGGGGCCTGTTGCCAGCTCCAATCTCTTTATGTATCTGGAATCCATGGGGGATGTATATGTCGACGATCTTTCGCTGGTTGCCGGGCGCGTGCCAGAAGCTGGGACTAATCTTCTTCGCAACGGCGATTTTGAAGGCCCCCTCACGACCAATGTTGGCGGACCGTGGGTTTTTACTTCCACCAATCTTGCCATGACCTCCATCAGCACTACGATCAAGCATTTGGGCAATGGAAGTCTGCACTTGGTTTTTCCCACTCCAGGCGGCTCCACCGTTTACATGTACCAAGACAGCATCCCGGTGGCAAGCGGGACGACTTACACGTTGAGCTTCTGGTATTTGCCCACGACCAACGCCAGCATTTTTACTACTCGCCTCGGCAGCCTGGTCTTCCGAACGAGCATTCGCCCCCTGTTTTTTACGCCGGGCGCGGCCAATTCGGTCACCTCGCTCCTGCCGCCCTATCCCCCGCTCTGGCTCAACGAACTGCAGGCTGACAACGTGACCGGGCCCACCGACAATGCCGGCGAACTGGACCCCTGGCTCGAGCTTTATAACGCCGGCCCAAACGCGCTGAGCCTGGATGGGCTTTTTCTGGCCAACAGTTATTCTAACCTAACTCAATGGGCGTTCCCGACGGGCCTGGTCATTAATCCCCAAGAGTTTAAGATAATTTTTGCAGACGGGCAATCAGAGCAATCGACCACGAACGAACTTCACACCAACTTCCGTCTCGCCAGCGGTTCCGGATCGCTTGCCCTTTCACGAATTTATGCGGCCCAGCCGCAGGTTTTGGATTACCTCAATTATCATGGCCTCCCGGCAGGTCATTCCTACGGTTCCTTTCCCGACGGACAGCCTTTCGCCCGCCAGGAGTTTGTGATCGCAACCCCCGGCGCCACTAACAACGGCACGGCGCCTCCGATTGTGGTGTATATAAACGAATGGATGGCCAGCAACACTCAAACCATCACCAACGCGGATAACAACGGCAAATTCGATGATTGGTTTGAGCTTTATAACCCGGGTCCCAACACCGCAAATCTCAGTGGCTGCTACCTGACTCATAAATTGAGTAACAAGGTCCAATTTCGAATTCCCGACGGCTATGCCATCCCAGCCCAAGGCTATCTCCTGGTCTGGGCAGATAACACCCCCAGTTTAAATAGCCCCAGCCGGCCCGATCTGCATGTGAGTTTTAACCTCGCCAAACCTGGCGATGCCATTGGACTTTTCGCGCCCGACGGGAGCCAGATCGACGCGGTTACCTTTGGCGCGCAAACGAGCGATATCAGCCAGGGCCGTTATCCAGACGGCGTGGGGCCGATTTACTTCCTGGCCCTGGCTACGCCGCCCGGGCCAAATACCCCGCCAGGAAATACGCCGCCCGTGCTGCAAACGATTGGCGATCAGGTGATAGATGAGCTGACTCGCCTTAAGTTTCCAGCGTTGGCCACTGATTCTGACCTCCCGCCCCAAACTCTTACTTTCAGTTTAGACGCCGGGGCTCCTGCCGGTGCATCCATCAGCCCCACGGGTTTGTTCAAATGGCGCCCCGCTGAACGCCAAGGCCCTGGCCTTTATCATATTACGCTGCGGGTGACCGATGACGGCCTGCCCAGCTTGAGCGCATCGCAGACCTTTTCGGTCACAGTCAATGAGGTCAATAGCGCGCCGTCCTTTATCAATGTGCGGGATAAGTACGTTAAGGCCGGCGCGCTGCTGTCCTTCTTCACGGGGGTGGACAGCGACTGGCCCACGCAAAACCTTGCCTTCACTTTAGAGGCTGGAGCGGCGCAAGGAGCAAAAATTGATCCGTCTTCAGGGTTTTTTTCCTGGCTCCCGTCTGACTCGCAGGCGCCCGGAACCTATTCCGTAGCCGTGCGCGTAATTGATGACGGCATTCCCCCGTTAAGCGCTGACGCCATCTATACTATTCACGTGCTGGAACGCAGCGCCGCGCTCATTTTGATGAATTGGAGCAGGAGCGATAATTCCGTCGTTTTGAACTGGGAAACCACCATCGGCAAGGCCTACCAGGTGGAGTATAAGAACCAAATCAATCAGGCAGGTTGGATTCCGCTGGGCTCCAGCCAGATTGCCACCAGCACCACCCTCAGCATCACGGACAATTTTAACTCCCAACGTTTTTATCACGTCTTACTCTTGCCCTAGAAGCTTTTCCGCTCTCTCTGCGTTCTTTACGGTCTAAGAGCCTGTTTTAAAATTCCGTGGGGTCCTGTTTTCGGGGAAAAGGCCGGATGGCGAGGCGCGACCAGCGAGCATACCTGCCAGGGGTCTGTGACAGAGGAGCAACAAAGGTAGTCGGCGTACGAAAACCCTCCGGGCGGCGGGTCTTTTGTCTGCGGCCTGCGTT
>JBBRPK010000100.1:0-20980 GCA_038228235.1 Verrucomicrobiota bacterium | reverse complement strand
CGATATGGAAAGAGCCGTTACCCAAATCTGTGATTAGCAGGTTCTGGCCGGGAGCGTTGTCCACCTTCAGAGCGACCGTCACCGTGCCGGTGGCGCTGCCGCCATGGCCGTCGGTAATCGTGTAAGTGAATGAATCCGCATTTGTGAAGCCAGCGGCCGGAGTATAAAAGGCCCAGCCACTGCTCACCGTGATCGTGCCGCCGTTCGCGCTGGCGGGGCTGACGGTGATGTTGAGCGGATCCCCATCCGCATCGGTGTCATTGGCAACCAGAATAGAAAGGCGGACTTTCACGCCCTGGGACGGGTACCGCTCGATGGTGTCCGCGCCTGCCACTGGCACTGTGTTGATGACTTGATCGGGCGTCAGCGCGTTCGTGAAGCCGACGAAATTCAGACTGCCGGCGTACTCAGCAACAACCGGGTGCGAACCGTGGGCGAGGGTGCTGGCGCTAAAGCTAGCCACACCCCCGGACAACCCGCCCGAGCCGGCGATACTGCCATCGATACGGAAATTCACGGTTCCGCTGGGGTTGCCCGCGCCAGGCGCTACTGCGCTCAGGGTCATGGTGAAGGTGACATTTCCCGGAGGAGCTGGATTAGCCGAAGACGCGATCAACCCGGCCGTGACCGATTGGGTGATGGTGAGCGCGCCGGCAACATAGCTAAACGTATAGTTCGGGCTAGCGGCGGCGCTGGCCGTAATCGGATAGATGCCGACGTCGCTGGTGGCTGTGGCTGTAGTCGTGATCGAGGCGAGAGTCGTAAGATCATTAGGACCCTGGCCAAGGACGAAGCCGCTGTAGGTCGCGGTCAGGGTAGGCAACGCCGCGCCGTAAGCCTTGGTCTTATTGTCAGCCACAATATTGATCGCCACCGGCGTGACGCTGAGCGTACCGCTGACCTGAGTAATGGTGTAGTTGGCACTGGCAGCGCCGCTGGCCGTGATTGCGTAAGTGCCCACGGGGCTGGAGGCCGTGGCGGCGGTCCCAAGAGTGACCGGTGTAGTGAGGCTGGCCGGAAGGTCGCCGTTGACGAATCCGCTGTAGCTGGCCGTGAGGGTGGGCAAGGCTGCGCCGTAAACCTTGCTCTTGTCCTGGGCTGTAATGAGGAGGGCGGCAGGCGTCACGCTGAGGCTGCCGTTGACGTGAGTGATTGTGTAATTAAGACTGGCAGCACCGCTGGCCGTGATTGCGTAAGTGCCTACCGGACTGGCAGCCGTGGCGGTGGTGGCGAGGATTTCGGGCGTCGTAAGGCTGGCAGCGGTGTCTCCATTGACGAATCCGGTATAACTGGCCGTGAACGTGGGCAGAGCTACGCCATAGACCTTGTTGGTGTCGTTGGCCGCGATACTGAGCGGCGCCTTGAGTACGTTGATGGCGACGTTGGTGCTGATCGGCAGAAAAGCCGTCCCGTTCGATGGGGTGAATGTAACGGAAAGCGTTTGGCCGGCTCCCGCATTCAACAGGGTGCCAGCGGGGGGTGAGTAAGTGAATGTGCCGGGCACATTCGTCGAGTTATAGGCCGCGGCGGCGTTTAGCTGCGAGCTGCCGAGGGCAATGCCGTAGACAATGGGCGCCGGATTAGTCCACGTTAGGGCCGGGTAAGCCGCGCCGGTAATTTCCAGGGCCCACTCGGTGAGCATGTTCGTGCCGCCCGACTCAACGTCTGAGACGTAAAGCGCCCATTCGCCGGCCGCATTGAGGCCGTTGAAGTTTGTCAGAGAGGTAGAACGCGCGGCGGCATCCGTGACGTTAGTCGGATCCACAGTGCGTCCATCCGGTTCCCAGGCGCCGGTGAGCGGTGAGCCTGCGGATGGGGTGGTGACGTTCTGATAAAGATGAACATCGCCGTTGGCCGCCCCGGTCTGGAAGGTCACGTCGAAGCCGCTGTCGGGATAGCCGTGAGAATTGGCAGCAGTCTTGCCCGGGCGGTTGAGCAGCACGGTAAAGCCGCTGGAGTGCCGGACGTAGCCGTAAAGATCGCCGTTAAATTCCCCGGCGAGTTTGAGGCGCACCTTCAACGAGGTGATAGTCCCGATGGCCGACGGGACGTTGCGCACATCGGTCAGACCAGCGGCGTTGCCGTCAGGCACGACCCGATTGGTGGTGAATGTATAAGTTTCGATTGTCTGCGCTTGAAGGAGCAGTGGCGACACCACTCCCAAGAGCACCGATAGGATTATCGTTCTTAATGCTTTCATGTGTTTCATTGTTTGGGTTTTGTGGCGCAGGAGGGTCTTCTCGACCCGCCTCTGCGCAGGAGCGGTGTCGAAATTGAAACGGTGAGTATTAGTGGTATTAGTCCTCATAAAATCAGGGATAGGTTGAGCGATAGAATCGCGGTGGAGCGCCATTGGTCGGTGTATCTGTGAACGCGAATCTGCCCGTGGCGTCGGCAACGCCTGGCCCCAGCGTGAGCCAATTAGGTGTTTGAATGCTGTCGGTATATTGAATCGTATAGCCGCGCGCCGCTATTCCCTGGAATTGGATGCGGGAAGCGCCGTTGCCGAGATCTTCGATGGCAACGATGTTCTGGGACGGCGCGAGGTCTATGGGAATCGTTATGGAAACCGAGCCGGTGGCCTGTAAGCCGCCGCTATCGGCGATAACGTAGGAGAAGCTGTCCGAGTTGGTGAATCCTGGCGATGGCGCGTAAAAAACCCAATTATTGGTCACGACGACCGTTCCTCCTGCGGCGCTCGCCGGGCTGACGGAAATGAACGTCAAAACATCGTTTTCGGGGTCAGTGTCATTGGCCATTAAAGTGGCGGCGCGAACTTTTACTCCCGAGTTTACGTAACGCTGCAAGTTATCGCTCACAGCAACAGGCCGCGCGTTAAGGATCTGGTTTGGACTGAGGCTGTTAGTGCTGCCGATGAAATTGCCGTCACCCGCGTATCGAGCGATGATGATGTGTGTGCCGTGTGAAAGCGAAGCCGTGCTGATACTCGCGACTCCGCCGGCCAAGGTAATGGGCGAACCCAGGGGGCTGCCATCGGCGAGGAACTGCACCGTGCCCGAAGGGGTTCCACTGCCTGGAGAGGACGCGGTTAAAGCCGCAGTAAAGGTAACATTCGAACCGGTGGGCGATGGGTTGGCAGAGGATGAAACAGCGTGGGCCGTGTTCGCCGGAGTGATGGCCAGTTGGCCGTTAGCAAGGACAAAGGAATAATTAGTGGAAGCGAGCGTTCCGTTGCTGACCACGATCGAATAGGGACTGCCGGCAACGGTGCTGGCTATCGTGGCGCTCGTGGTTAGTCCCGGACTGCCGCTCAGCGAGCTTGAGGTATCTCCGTTGACGAAGCCGCCGTAGGTGGCCGTGAGCGCCGGATTCGTTGCTCCAAAAACTCGCGTCTGATTGTCTGCCATCACCGTCAGAGGAGCTTTGGCAACCGTGAAGGGCTGATCCACGGGCGCAGCCGCAGTATAATCGGCATTCCCTGGCTGGCTGGCTCGGACGGTGACCGTTCCAGCGGCGAGAATCGAGAGGTTGCTGCTGGAAACGCTTGCCGGACCCGAAACAATGCTGAAGGTCACCGGCAATCCCGAAGAAGCGCTCGCGCTCAGATTAAACGGGGAATCGCCGTAAACTTTTCCAGACAAAGCAACGAAGGTGATGCTTTGAGTTGCTTGGCCGACGCTGAAGGTGGCGCTGAGGCCACTTGACAAGCCAGTGGCGCTGGCGGTCAACTGCTTCCCGTTCCCTGCGGAATCAATGCGCAAGTCGCTGAAGCCCACCGTCCCATTTCCCTGGCTGGTTCCAATATCGAGGGCCGTCGTGCCCTGGAGCACGCCTGTGCCGGACGTTAGAGCCATTGTCACGCTCAGGCTGGAGTTCAGGCCGAGGACGGAATTGTTGCCATACGCGTCCTGGGTGACCAGTACCGGCTGCACACCGAAAATGGAACCCACGATGGCTGAACCGAGTTGGGTGGCGAACGCCAGGCGCGCGATGGCTGCTGGACTAAGCCCAATGCTGGTCGAGGTTGCCCCGGCCAAACTGCCGCTGCTGAAATCAATGCTGATCGAACCAGCCACGTTATGAGAAAGATTTGTGAACGTCGCCAACCCGCCGCTGGCGGTGGCGGTGAGGACGCCCTGCAATGCGCCAGAACCGCTCCCGGCGTTGCGCGATGCCGTGACTACAGTGCCATTGTCCGCGCTGCGCAGGTTGCCAAATTGGTCCTGGATCTGGACGACTGGCTGTTGGGCGAACGGCGCCCCGGCGGAGTTGATCGGTGAGGGTTGAGTTTGAATCACTAATTGACTGGCAGCGTCGGGATTGACGACGACATTGGCAGAAGTTTGCGGATCGAGACTGCCGGAACTGAAATCCATGGTGATGGTCTCCGCGGTTTGATAACTCAGACCACCGAAGGACGCCACGCCACTGTTAGCAGTGGCCGTCAGCGTGCCGAGCAATGTTCCTGAACCCTGATTAAGCGAGATCGTGACGAGCGTGCTGTTGTCCGCGCTCCTCAAGTTCCCATACTGGTCTTCCACCCGAATGACCGGCTGCTGCGGGAAAGCCACTCCCGCCGTGACCGTCGAAGAGGGCTGTGTTTGAATTGTCACTCGGCTCGCTGGGGCGGGGCTAACGACGATGTTGCCCGAGGTTTTTCCAGTCACACCGGGAGCGGTGAAGCTGAGCGTGATAGTCTCGGCCACTTGGTAGCTCAACCCTCCGAATGTGGCTACTCCGCCCACAGCCGCAACAGTTGCCGGCCCTTGCAGAGTGGCCGTGCCCGTGTTGAGGGATACGGTGAAGACGGTGGAGTTGTCCGCGCTGCGCAAATTGCCGAATTGATCCTGGATCTGAAGCGCCGGCTGCTGGGCAAACTCCACTCCCGCAACGGCACTGGAGGAAGGGCTGCTCTGAAAGGCCAGTTTGGTGGCTGCCCCGACCAGTTCTGCCAGGAATCCCCAACTCGTCGCATTGGTCGTGACGCCTTGGATGACAGTAGTTCCGGATGAGGTCAGGTTGCCGGTGATGAGTGGTGTCCCCGCTGAGGGCCGCACGCGGAGATTCTGCCAGGTGAGCGTGCAGGTGACTCCGCCGCTGCTGGCGGACGTGACTGTGAATGTCAGGCTGTTAGTCGTTATGGCACTCATGGCCGCGGCTGTGCCGCTGGCCACGCCATTGACATTTAAGGAATTAGCGCCCGAGCCACCCACGCGCGTTATGAGAACCGTCGGCAGAGGGGCGTTTGTGTCAAAGATGAATCCAGCGGGCGCATTGAGAATAATTGTCCCCGTTCCCACGTTCCCGTTTTGGATCTCTGCATAAAGCGGCCCGGTCAAACTTGTGTAAGCGCCCCCTTTGGTGTCTGCCGAGACGGCGGAGCCGCCTGTCGCCGGTGTAAGCAAGGTGCCGGGGCCGAAGCCAACGGTGACCCAGCCAACATCAGCCTGGTCCGCAGTATTGTTGCGATCCAGAGTGAGTAGCGAACTGGAACTCAACGCCAACGTGGCCGATCCAACGCCCAACACGCCGCCAGTAGAAGGAGAGCGACCCATGTTTTGTCCTCCCGCGGGTTGAACGGAAGCAAACGCCACGGCATGGTTTGTATTCAGGCTGCTGAGAACGGCGTTCGTCTGAGCAACGCCAGTGGCAAAGTTGACGGTCCCGCGCTGCACCAGGGAACCATCCTTCAGTTGAACCGCCTGCCAAAGAATTTCGGAAATGTCGTCGGGCGCTCCCGAAATGCTGCGGTCAAAGGTGATCGTGCTGGCATCGCTCAATTGCGCCCGCACCATTCGCGCGCCCACATTGAGGCCGGACCCGGAAGTGCGATAACCGGTCAGCAGAAAAGTGCTGTTGGTGTCCACTGGCGAAGGGAGGGTGACCGTGGCGAGCTTGTTGGTCCCGGTCATATTGGTGACAGAACCCTTTTGAACACCGATGCTCGCCGGGTTGAGGAACTCGATAACCTGCCACCAGATCAGGGGGCTAAGGGGCGTCGGCGATGCGCCTGCCCTGAACTGCAGATTGGTCGGAGCGGTTATTTCCGCCACCAGTGGATCAGTATCATCAAAGGCGAGAGCTGTCAGCTCAGGCGTTTTCGACCAGGTCACGAAGGCTTGATTGGTGGCAGATAGCGGCGTCAATGGAACGTTGATGACCGTGTTGGTTTGACTGATTTCGCCGCGTTGCACTTTGACACCTGCCGAATACTCGACCACATACCACTGGATGTTCATCGTGGACGTTTCGGAAGTGACGCGGACGAACTCCACCGAATTAGAGGAGGCGATGCGTCCGCGAATCATTGAGCCACCGGGCACGCTGCTGTTGTGGCGCGTGTTGAAAATGAGAAAGGCATTTGTGGGATTGACCGGCGTGATGGTGGCGGTGTTCGTGCCATTGCCAGAACTGGTCAATGTGCCGCCTTGCACGCCGTTGATGGCCGCCTGGGCCGCGGTGCTGAAAATCAAATTCAGATCGTTCCCCGATTGGCTCAGGGTAAAGGCGCCTGCGCCCAGGGAATTTTGGAATGCCGAAGCGTCCAAAGTGAATTTCGCCGGATCAAATCCAATGATACCGCCGGTCGCGCTGGCAATGGTCCAGACATAAGTGGCTGTGTTATCAAAATTCGTCACCTGTCCGGCGAGGTCGCTCGGATTCAAGGACACCAATTTGATGACGAACTTGTTGCCGGAATTGGCCGTGATGGTAAGCGCTCCGGCGATGCTTAGCCAGCTCCAGCCGGGGTCGCCGCCCTTCGTGCTGGTGGCATTGTTAATATCCCAAACATAAGTGCCGCCCCCGGCCCACGTTTGCAGGCCGCTGGTCAACGCGCCCGGACCGGGGAGGCCGGGGGCATTAGTGCTGCCGAGGTTGACCGCGACGCTCCCCACCGTGCCATTGCCTGATAACGTGGCGCTGGATGCAATGCTCACCGGACTGTTTGCCGAACTCCCGCTGACCTGCAACTTCCCGGCGTTGATGCTAGTGGGGCCGCTGTAGGAATTGGTTCCACTGAAGGTCTGGATTCCCGTCCCGACCTTGACAAAGCCGCCTGTGCCGCTGATAGCTCCTGAAAAGCTAGCGCCAACAGAATTACCGGCCGTGAGAGTCCCGGTCCCCAAGGTGACCGTGCCGCCTCCTGCCAACGAGCCAATGGTCTCGCTAAAATTGTTCAGGTTGAAGATCGCCCCGCCCGTAACAATGATCGGCGAGGTGTTGGCGATGCGCTCACTGGCGCTGAGCTGCAAAGTGCCGGCGCTGATAGTGGTAGCCCCGGTATAGGTGCTGGCTCCGCTCAAAATCAGGGCGCCGGTCCCCGCTTTGGTGAAACTGCCTGTGCCGCTGATGACAGCCGCATTGGTCGTCGTCCGGTTATTGCCCCCCGCAAAGAGCGACCCGCTGCCCAGTGTCACACTGCCGGCCGTTGCCGCGAGCGAGCCGATGGTTTCGGTGAAATTGTTGAGGTCGAAGGTCGCGGTGCCGGAGGTAATGTTGAGCGGCATGAGGTCGGAAAGGCGCTCGTTGTTGCCCAACCGCAGAGTACCTGCGCTGAGGGTAGTAATATTAGTGTAGGTATTAGCGCCGTTCAGCAATAAAACGCCTGCGCCACTTTTGGTAAACGCTCCTGCGCCGCTGGCAACGCCATTGAGCGTGTTGGTAAAACCGGTGCCGGCACTGAACGTCGCGGTTCCCGCATTCAAAATGATGTTGCGCGAAGAGGCGAATGAGGCAGTTGTAGTGAGAGTCGCGCTGGCGCTGAAAGTAATCGGACCGCCGGGGTCGCCCAATCGCGCGTCGGAATTGATGGTGATGGTTCCGGCTCCATTCGTTGTCCCGCCCAAATAGAGATTCGCGCCCAGCGGGATCAAATTCTTGGTCCCAATTTTGTTCAAGGCTCCCGGCCCGCTGATGACCCCTGAAAGGGTGGTATCGCCACCCAGGTTAAAGGTGCCGCCACTAGCCCCGAGAGTGATCAGCCGCGCTGAAGTCATGGTGGCGCTGGTGGTGAGAGTCCCGCCGTTGAGGGTAATTGAGCCGCTGGCATTGCCCAGGTTATTGTCAGCCTTGATGCTGATGGCACCACCGTTGATCACGGTGTTTCCTGTAAAAGTGTTAACCCCGCTGAGAGTCCAAGTTCCGGTCCCGGCTTTAACCAGCCCGCCCGTGCCGCTCATCACGCCAGAAAAGGTCGCAGCGGCAATGTTGTTCACAGTCAAAGTGCCGCTGCCCAAGGCTGCGTTGCCCGCTCCTGCGAGCGAGAGGAGAGACTCGTTGAAGCTGTTCAAATCAAGCGCGCTGCCGACATTGACCGTGACGGCGGATGCGACCGGCAAATTCCCGGCCGCGCCAAACTGTAAAACTCCGGCGTTAACCGTGGTCGCGCCGGTATAGTTATTCGCGCTGTTTACAATGAGCGTTCCGGTTCCTGTTTTAGTTACCCCGCCCGCTCCACTCCCCAGCACTCCGGCGAGGATGATGGTTCCGTTGTTGGTTAAGGTGGTAGTGAAAGCGGCGTTGACGATGTTCGCTCCAATGTAAAGCGTGCCGGCGTCCGCGTTAATGCTGGACGAGGCCGCCAGGGTGATGGTTCCGCTCCAGGAATTGCTTCCGGTGATGTTTCTGAAAGCGCCGCTGGCGCTGATGCCCGTCCCACTAATGGTCAACGCTTCGCCTGCGATATCAAAACCGCCCTGCAACTGCAGGCCCGCGCCGCTGGCAATCGTCGTGCCCGAAGCCGTGGTGCCCAAAGCAAAGTTGTTCTGCGCGTTGAGGACACCCGCGCTCACGGTGGTAACTCCCCCGTAGGAATTAGTTGCGCTCAGAGTAAGTGTTCCCGCGCCCGCTTTGGTCAGGCCACCCGTGCCGCCGCCGATGGGTCCACTGACGCTGATGTTTCCGACATCGGTGAAGGTAGTGAGGAAGGTTGAATTGATGATTCCACCCGGCCCCAAAGCTAAAGTGTTCGCATCGCATCCAAAGGTCGAGGCAGCGCCCAGCGTGATGACTCCGCCCCATGAATTACTGCCACTCAGGCTGCGCAATGCACCGCTGGCAGAGATGCCGCTGCCGCTCAGGGTCAAGGGTTCGTTGCCGACAGAAATCCCGCCTTGCAATTGCAGGGCCGCGCCGCTGGCGATAATCGTGCCCGCGTTCGTGCTGCCGAGGCCGGCGGCGTTTTGGATGTTGATGACGCCGACGCTGATAGTGGTGACCCCGGAATAAGTATTCGCTCCGCTGAGAGTGTTCGTGCCCGCGCCGGTTTTGGTCACCCCGCCGGTGCCGCTGAGAACGCCGCTAATCAAGGTGTTGAAGTTGCCACTGAGAGTCAGGAGATTGGTGCTCGCCAGGTTGCCGGCGAAGGCCAGATGGCCGGAAGCTGCATTCCAGGTCTGGGCCGCTCCCAGAGTAATTGCGTTGTTGATGGTTTGGGTGTTCGCATCGTTGTTGATGATTCCGCCCGCGCGGATTGTCAAAGGACTGCCCCCCAGCACAAATGCTCCGGCGTTGTTGCTAAAATTCAGCGAGACTACATCCCAGTTCGTGTCCAGATTGGGAGTAAGCTTACTGCTTCCCGCCAGAATGATGGCGGCCGTGCCGTCATTTGCCGGGGCAACCCCTCCCGCCCAATTCCCGGCGGTGCTCCAGTTGTTATCCCCTCCGGCCCCATTCCAGGTGAAAGTCGCAGCCTGGGATGACTCCAAAAGGAAAAAAATGGCCAAAGCTCGAAAGATTAACCGGCTTCCTGCGCTTCTTCGAACTACACCGAGCAAGGCGAATTTGCCGTCTCCTGGGTAAACAAGGCCAACCGCAAGGCGTGAGAGAAGCTTGCCGTTCCAACCAATTAGAACTGGATGCCGGCTGGTTTCTAAACCCTCTGCTCTGGCTTTGACATGGCAATTTTCTTGAGTCATGGGCGCTTTTCGCTGCCTCTGCCATGGGCATAGGCAGGCGGAAAAGCTTCTGAACCAAAGCTTCGTGATCCGATCCGAAGAAGACGTAAAAGGGCGTCTCCGACCGCGCATAGGGGGCTTCACTGCTTGCTCTTGGCAGGAATAAGCACGAAAGTTGCCAATGACCGCCCCCGCCAATTTTATATGGGCCATTTCTCATGCTTGTTGGTGAGCGGTTTTGACTCAATTTAGCCCTCTTTGGTAATGTGTAAGGAGGGCGTGGACTTGGGGCAGGAGGCCGGCCGATTGGGATTGTTGGAGCGTCGCCCCTCCGCTGCTGGTGCTCCCCAAGCCGAGTTGAGCGCGGCGCTGATATCAATACCCCACTTGCTCGACAGAGGCCTGTTCCAAGTCATTGGGCAAGGCGATCTGGCTTCCGCTCGGCGTCGTGCCTGGACGGACATAGCCTCCCGTGATTTGAGTCAGAAATATTTCTGGCGGGAAAATATTTGCTGCTTCCATCTTTCTGCCGGGCGATTTTTCTGCCGAATGTTTTCATGTCTTGCTGCTTTCCTCTCTGTTCTCTCTGTTTGCTCCTTAAGGGTACCCAGCGCCTGACCTCGTAGCACGGACGAAAAAACCTCGAGGAAATTGAGGCTTGACGAAACTTGAGACACTGATTATGGTGATCCCTTGCGGGGACGTGCTTGGAATTAACATTAATGAGCCAAACTGCTCCAATCTAGCTTATCTGCGTATCCTAATGACGAAACCATCCCCTACCTGTAGTAACGACGCCTGCACGAAGGCTCCAGATAACCACAACACATTGGTGGCGGTTGCGTCATTAGGATAGGCAGGCTAGCTTATATGGATTATCGGAGCGTATTCGAAGCTGCCCCCGGGCTGTACCTGGTCCTGGAGCCAGACCTCACCATCGTGGCGGTGTCGGACGCCTACCTCCGGGCGACCATGACAAACCGGGAAAAGATTCTTGCCCGCCGGCTGTTCGATGTTTTCCCGGATAATCCTGATGATCCGCAGGCCAATGGGATGCGCAATTTGAGCGCATCGTTGCAACGGGTTCTCGATACCGGCGCTCCGGACATGATGGCGGTCCAGAAATACGACATGCGGCGGCCTGAAGCAGAGGGGGGGGGCTTTGAGGAACGCTATTGGAGTCCGGCCAATTCTCCCGTGCTCGGCGCGGATGGGAGAATCGCCTACCTCATTCACCGGGTCGAGGATGTGACGGAACTCGTGCGCCTGCAACGGGAGGTATCCAACCAGGAGGAAGTTAAAAAGCGAGCGGCTGAACTGGAGATACTGGTCGGGGAACGAACTGGCGAGCTTCGTTCCATGGTCGAGGAACTCGAATCATTCTGCTATAGCCTCTCGCACGACATGCGGGCTCCGTTGCGGGCCATCCACAGCTATGCAGAACTCGTGCTTGCCGATTGTGGGCAGGGACTCACCCCCAACTGCCACCAATATCTGGACAAAACTGTCCGTTCGGCCAACCGGCTCGACCGGCTCATCCGGGAAGTGCTGGCTTTTACCCGCCTGTCGAAGCTAAAGATCCAACCCCAAACGGTAGATGTGGACAATCTGATCAGGGACATATTAGATGAGCGGCCCGAATGGCACCCGCCTGCCGTTGAAATTCAAATTGAAAGCCCCTTGATGCCGATGCTTGGCCATGAAGCGTCCCTGACGCAATGCATCACGAACCTAGTGGATAATGCGATCACCTTCGTCGCTCCGGGCGTGAAACCTCAAGTCCGTGTCTATAGCCGGGTGGAGGGCAATCAAGTGCGGCTTTGTTTTCACGACAATGGGATTGGGATCGACGAAACCGGGCAGCGCCGGCTGTTCCAACTGTTTCAACGTCTCCACACGGGCGAGCAAGCCCAAAACATCGGGATCGGCCTGGCGATCGTGCGCAAAGCCGTTGAGCGGATGAAAGGCCAAGTGGGCGTTCAATCGACACCCGGAAAAGGGAGCGTATTCTGGATTCAGCTACCGAAAGGCACACCATGACGGCCGTGAATCGTTTGCGATCGGTCCTGCTGGCCGAAGATGACGAGAATGACGTCTTCTTTCTTAAGCGCGCGTTCAAAGAAGCCAATGTCGAGAATCCTTTCTTTGTCGTGCGCAATGGCGAGGAAGCCATCGCTTATCTGGCTGGCACGGGTCCCTTCTCGGATCGGGCTAAACACCAGTTGCCGTGCCTGGTGATTCTGGATTTGAAAATGCCAGGGAGGAGCGGAATGGATGTGATACAGTGGAAGCAGGAGCAATACGTCTTAAAGACGCTGCCGTGTATTGTGCTTTCCTCATCGGCGCATCGTCATGATATCGAGCGCGCCTACCAGTTGGGGGCCAGCGCGTTTGTGGTTAAGCCCCCTTCCGTGGAGAGCCGGACCGCCCTCGCCAAAATGATCAAAGGTTTTTGGCTGGAGTTCAATCAGCCGCCGCTGGCCTGCATCGAGGGACTCGAAGAAGCACTTAAACTTTATACCGCGCTGGAAGTATCGCCACCGTTTTTGTGAGAGTTGGCGGGCCTAAGAGCCTGTTTTAAAATTCCGTGGGGTCCTGTTTTCGGGGAAAAGGCCGGATGGCGAGGCGCGACGAGCGAGCTTATCCGCCAGCGATCTGCGACCGAGGAGCAACGAAGCCAGTCGGCCTTTTCCCCGAAAACCCTCCGGGCGGCGGGTCTTTTGTCTGCGGCCTGCGTTAACTCGGCCGTCACAGCCCGCTGCGGGGATGCTCCGGCCTCGCCGCCTTGGCCACAGCCAAAATCCCTCGCCGCAGGACCCCACGCAATTTTCAAACAGGCTCTAAGTGGTCAGAGGCGTCGAGCTCTTCGAGGTCGCGTTGGACATCCGCTTTGACAGAGACTCGCTGACTTCTGGGATATTCTTTCGCCACTTGGGGGCTTTCATTTTGGTGGCGGAAGGGTGATAGGTCTCGGAAGTAAAATGGAGTAGATTCCGGACATTCTGAAGGATGGAAGCTAATTTTGAGAAAACTCCCTTGCCTGCCGCCGCGAAAGGGCCTAATTTTCCTCTTATGCGCCGCATCGGGTTTCATTTGCTCGCCTTCCTGACAACGCTCTCCGAGGTCTGCGCTGCGGATTTTCAACCGGTGACGCTGCCGGTCGGTTCGTCCGCGCCGGATTTCAACCTGCCCGCCGTTGACGGACGCCGTTATGGCTTGAAGGATTTTGCGTCAGCCAAGGTCTTCGTGGTCATTTTTACCTGCAACCACTGTCCGAGCGCCCAGTATTACGAAGAGCGCATCAAGAAGTTCGTCACCGACTATGAACAAAAAGGGGTCGCTGTCGTGGCCATCATGCCCAACGATCCCAAAGCCGTCCGTCTGGACGAATTGGGTTACACCGACCTGAGCGACACTTTCGAAGAAATGAAAATCCGCGCCAAGGACCGCGGGTTCAACTTTCCCTATCTTTACGACGGCGACTCGGAGGCGGTGGCGCATGCCTACGGCCCGGTGGCCACCCCGCATGTATTCATCTTCGATGCCGCGCGGAAGTTGCGCTATGCGGGGGCGTTCGATGACGCGGAGCGCGCGCAGAACGTGAAGAAATTATACGCGCGGGATGCAGTCGAGGCCCTGCTGGCCGGCCAGGAGCCGGCGGTGACGAAGACCAAGGTCGTGGGCTGCTCCGTTAAATGGGCGGTCAAGGCCGAATCGGTGAAAGCGCAACTCGAGAAGCTCGCCGCTGAAACGGTGTCCCTCGCGCCGGTGGACGCGGATCAGTTGAAGGCCTTGCGCAAGAATGATTCGGGCAAGCTTCGGCTGATAAATTTCTGGGCGACCTGGTGCGCGCCCTGCATCGCCGAGTTTCCTGAGTTTGTCATGATTAATCGGATGTACCGGCTCCGCGATTTTGAACTGATCTCGGTGGCGGTGAATGATCCCGGCGAGCAAAAGGATGTGCTGGCCTTCCTCAAAAAGCACCAGGCGACGGCCAGGAATTTGATCTTCGCCTCGGCCAATCGCGAGAAGTTGATCGACGCGTTTGATCCGGACTGGCAAGGCCAGCTCCCCTACACCTTGTTAATAGCGCCAGACGGAAAGATCCTCTATCGTCAAACGGACCGCATCGACTCGCTCGCCCTCAAGCGCGCCATCGTAGCGGCGCTAAATGAGAAGAAGCCCTGGTAGCATGGTTCGGTTTGTGTCATCTCCGAGTTGGCTTCCCGTCGAATCGGATGGGGCCGCCTAGACCAAGTGCGGATGGAGGATGGAGGATGGAAAGTCTGGAATACCCTCACCCTTGATCCCTCTCCCATCCAATGGGAGAGGGGATTTTTATTGGTGCAAGTTTTCCCAGGGCGGAAAACAGAACAAAACGCATCCTGTTTCGCTTCGCGAACAGCTCCCAGAATCGCTGCCTTGGGCTGTTATCTTTCGCCCCTGGGGGCTTTCATTTTGGTGAGGCCAGGCCTCGCTCGGGGTTGTCGGGGTGAAGCCTGTTCTGAAATGCTGGATGGAATCCAATTGACCTGTTAGATTGTGACTCAATGACACACGAACTCCAGGATGCTGTCAGCCTCGAACTTGCCTGTCGGGTAGCTGCGCGGCTGCGCGCCTCCCCCCCACTCCTGCAAACTGCTCGGGCCAACTTTGGAGCGCTGGTCAAGGCAGAATGCTGACACCCCCTCGCTGCTCCGTTGTTACGCCGAGTGGCAAGCCCTCCTCGCGCGACCCGTCGAGGAGATTTGCAACCTGCTTTGCGCACAGACAGAAGCAGGGCAGCGTTTGCGCCAGAATTCACCCTTCGCCGGCATCCTTTCTCCGGCCGAAATTTGGGAGATTAAAAAGAAACTCCGCCAGCCCCATGCAAAGACCGCAGCTTGAGCACATCATTCGCGCCGCCTCCGCCATCACTGGCGCGGACGAATTCGTCATCATCGCTGGTTTAGGGTTTGGTGAACCTGCTTCGCAGATGTTCTGGCAGGGAAGGCGTCGCGCCGGCGCGGGAGCAGACGTAAGCCGCCACCTCCGCAGCGGCCGCATGGGTTTCGTCGAGGTCCAGGTTGGTTAACAAGCCCATCACCAAGGCAGCCGTGAACGCATCACCGGCGCCAACCGTGTCCACCACTTGCATCGGGGGCGGTCGTTGCTCCGACCATCGGCCTGCGTGGTAAAGGAGGCTTCCCTGAGCTCCGCGCGTCAAGGCCACCAGGCGCAAGCCGAAAGCTTGAGCCAACTGTTCAACTTGTTGCTCTGGGGATTTACACGGTTCAAACATTGGGGCCAGGATGGCCAATTCTTCGTCATTTAACTTGAGCACGTTTGCCAGCCGTAGCGATTGTTCGATGACTTCGCGGGAATAATAATTCTGGCGCAGGTTGATGTCGAAGACGCGGAGCCCTCCGGAGGGCGCCGCGGCGGCGAGTTGTTGGATGGCCGCGCGGGAGATGCGAGTGCGCTGTGCTAATGTGCCGAAACAAATGGCACGAGCGTGGCGGACGACTTCCAACGCCGGTTTTGTGACCTCCAACTTATCCCAGGCCACGTTTTCCTTGATGGTGTATTGAGGAACGCCACGGTTCGTAAGACTCACTAGCACGGTGCCAGTAGGGACATGATCATCCATTTGGATTGTCGTCTCCGGCAAACCCATCTTCTGGAATCGGGCGACCACGTCCCGGCCCAACTGGTCACGTCCGATCCGTGAGATCACTGACGTCCGGGCGCCCAGGGCGTGCGCGTGATAGCCGAAGTTCGCCGGCGCGCCGCCCAGTTGGGGTCCTGTAGGAAGCAAATCCCATAACACTTCGCCAATGCCAACAACCTTAAAACTCATCAAGGGCTGCTCCTTGGAAAGTTCACTTCAGCGGGACGCGGTTAGTTTGCTGAGCCGCGCTTGTGTCCAGCCTCTCTTGTATCTTCTCTAGCGGCACCCCCTTGGTTTCGGGGACCATCATTTTCACCCAGATGAGTTGAAGAACCATCATGCCGCAGAAAAACAGGAAGACATAGCCGGGCGGGAAAATCGAAACCATTTTTGGGAAAAAGGTGGTGAGCAAAGCAGCGAAGATCCAATGCGTGAAACTCCCCAGTGTCTGGCCTTGGGCGCGATGCCGGTTCGGAAAAATCTCGGAGATGAAGACCCAGATGACCGCCCCTTGCCCAATCGCGTGCGCCGCGATGAAAGCGAAGATGCAAGCCGGGACGATGCTGAAATGCTGCGTGAAGAAAGCCCAGGCCACGAGGCCGAGGGAGATGATGTAGCCGAAGGAACCGATATAGAGCAACGTGCGCCGCCCCAGCCGGTCAATCAGCCACAAGCCCACAAAAGTGAAAATGAGATTAGTCACGCCAATGCCCACGGATTGGAGCAGAGCCGCTTTCGCGCCTAAACCGGTCAGCTCAAAAATGCGGGGCGCGAAGTAGAGGATGGCATTGATGCCGGAGAGTTGATTGAAAAACGCGATCAGAAAGGCGAGCAGGATTGGAATGCGCAATTGTTGGGTCCAAAAACGCGCCGATGAGGCGCGCTCAGACGAGGCCGCAACGATCTCATCAGCCTTGGCATCGAGTTCACCCGGTGACGATTCGGGCCGAATGAGGCGCAGAACTTTGATGCCTGCCTCGCGATCCCCCTTGCATCCAATCAACCAGCGCGGGCTTTCAGGGATGCCAAAACAAAGCGCGGTATAAAGCATGGAAGGAAATGCTGCCACACCCAGCATCCAGCGCCAGGCATGATCACCCATCCCGGCGAGCAGCGCGTTGGACAGGAAGGCAATGACAATGCCAAAGACGATATTGAACTGAAAAAGACCGGCCAGACGGCCGCGGTGTTCGGCTGGGGCGATCTCCGCGATATAGAGCGGAGCCACAACCGTGGAGATCCCGATGCCGAGGCCACCTACGAAACGGGCGGCGATAAAAGTGTAAACGTCCGGAGCGAGTCCTGTCCCGACGGCGGAGATCAAATAAAGCACACCGATCCAGAGCAGCGTCGCCCGGCGACCATACCGGTCCGCCGGCCAACCGCCGAGCAACGAACCCAAAACAGTGCCATAAAGAGCCGAGGCCATCGCAATCCCATGCATTCCCGCGCCCAGGCCCCAGAGCGCCTGAATGGTTTGTTCTGCGCCCGAGATAACGACAGTGTCAAAGCCGAAAAGAAAACCAGCCAGGGCAGCGGTAATCGACCATAGAAAGACGCGGCCTCTCATAAAAACAGAGTGGCGAGGAGGGATCCCAAATGAGCGCCTTGTTCTTGTTTCAATCTGGTCACGGGAGTATAGAACGACATCTCCCGAAATAGTGGAAGGACAGATTTTAGCCTCCCCGCAGAGTTATCCAAACCATCCAAGATCAGCTCCACCTCCCCATCTCAGAGGTAAATGGATTGGCAAAACAGCCGATATTCTTTCAAGGAACCAGAAAACTGAGCATGAAACCTGAATATCCGGCCCGCCCTCCAGGAATGTGGCTAGTCGCTTTCGCCTTGATGTCCCTGAGTTGGTTTGTCGCATCGGCCAGCGCAGCCAGCGGTGTGGCCAGCAACGTCAAAGCCATTCTCCAGGGAAAATCTTTCGGCAGCGATCAAAGATGGTTCGGCGGTCCCCTCATTGGCTGGAAAGAACTGGATTTGGTTCCCAGCCGGGTCTTGCTCCTCGGCGGCCCGGTTCAGGATCAAACCATTGTGATTCAGTTCGATCATACCCAAGGCGGCACCCCCGGAATTGAGAACCTCCTCCATTTTAGTCCCTCGACCAACGTGACGATTATTTCCGGGCCGACCCTCTCCGCGCCCGCTGGTACTAAAGTGTGGTCCTTCACCCTTACCCTAAGCCTTCAGAACGCCAGCGGAGGGTTTGTCGAGTTCCAGACACTTCTCGCGGCTGGCGCGCGCCACAATCCCGGAAGCTCCCTGGCCCTCGGCGGCACACCCGACCTGGGCGAATTGCAAATTATGAAACCCGGTCCCGTGGGCGGGAATCCCGACCTCGCCCTGACCATGGCAGGCCCACTGAGCGCCAACCCTGGCCAAACCATCACCTACCTCATCAATTATGAAGCCAAGGCGGCGAGCGATAGCGCCACCGGTGCGCAGATTATCGATACCCTTCCTGCCGGCGTGACTCTAGTCGGTTGCGCGGGTGGCTGCGCGGTGAGCGACGGCACGCTCATCTGGAACCTGGGAGACATTTCCAGGGGGACGACGGGCTCGGTCAGTTGTCAGGTCAGGCTCCCCGACAATGCCCTCCATGACCAAACTTTCCCAAACTCAGCCCAAATCCGAAGCGCAGGAAATGACGCCAACCCCGCCGATAACACGGCCTCAATTACGACCACGATCACTGCGGGCTGTCTTCCTCCCATGGTGACGATCAATCCGTCCTCAGCCACCAATTGTACCGGAACGAGTCTCACCCTTCTCGCCGGCGCGGAGGGTACAGGACCGCTGAGTTGCCAGTGGTGGAAAAACGGCGCCAGCCTGCCCGGAGCAACCAACTTCATTTTTGAGATGTCCTCCTTCACCGCAGCGGATGCTGGCAGTTATTTTATTACCATCACGAACTCCTGCGGGAGCGTCACCTCCACTGTCGCCCTAATGGCTGTCGAAATGCCGTTCGCGGCCAGCGCTTTGTTGGATTTGGTGAAATGCCCCGGCGAGGAAGCCAGCTTCAGCGCCGCGGTTTCAGGCGGAGGGCCGTTCAGCTTTCTGTGGAAAAAGGGTTCACTCATTTTGAGCAATGGGGGAAATCTAACCATCACCCATTCGGCCACCAACAGCACGCTCAGCATCTATCCCGTCAGTTGCGACGATCCAGGCCAATACCAGGTCGAGATTACCGGGCCCTGCGGCAGCCACACCAACTATGGCAAACTGGCCGGTGATAGCGCTCTGCCGCAGATCAACTGCCCATCGGATGTCGTTGTCCAGTGCTGGGGTGACATTCCAGTCCCGAACTTGGCTGAGGTAATCGCGACCGACAACTGCACTGCTCTGCCTGCAAAGCGATGGGTCGCCGACGCCTATGAGACCAACGGGTGCGCGATTACCATCACGCGCGCTTACCAGGCAACGGACGCGTGCGGAAACAGCTCAATGTGCAGCCAACTCATCACCGTGCGGGATACGACACCACCGGTAGTGAGCTGTTCGAGCAATCTAAGTGTGGCCTGCTTCGGCGATGTGCCGGCGCCGGACTTGAACCAAGTGGCAGCGATGGACAACTGCACCGCTCAGCCCACGAAACGATGGACGGGCGATGCTTATCAGACCAATGGCTGCGGGATTACGATTACCCGCACCTACCAGGCAACGGACGCGTGCGGAAACAGCTCAATGTGCAGCCAACTCATCACCGTGCGGGATACGACTCCACCAGTGATGAGCTGTCCGAACAATCTAAACGTCGCCTGCTTCGGCGATGCGCCGGCGCCGGACTTGAACCAAGTGGCAGCGATCGACAATTGCACCGCTCAGCCCACGAAACGATGGACGGGCGATGCTTATCAGACCAATGGCTGCGGGATTACGATTACCCGCACCTACCAGGCAACGGACGCGTGCGGAAACAGCTCGATGTGCCAGCAAGTCATCGCGGTTCGGGACACCATCGCGCCGGTGATCACTTGCGCCAGGGACATCGTAACATGTTCTTCCAACGTTACCGTGCAGGCAACTGCCACCGACAATTGCAGCCCAACTCCGATCGTTTCCTGCGACCGCAGCGATGGAAATAGTCTGGACGCGCCTTTTCCTACGGGCATCACCACCATCACCTGCACCGCCAGGGATGCTTGCGGCAACTCTTCCTCGTGCAGTATGCGAGTCAAAGTCTTGGAGAAAGTTTCGATCACCCCCCTAATTCCAGTTTTGGCCTGTTCTGGTGAAAGCGTTGCCTTTCACACGACCGCCTCCGGAGCCGGGCCCTTCGCTTATGTTTGGAAAAAAAATGGTGTGGTACTTCCGGCGCGCACCGCGAGCACCCTGGTGCTGCCGTCGGTCACTGCCGCTGATGCCGGCGAATATGGGGTCGAAGTCACCGGCTCCTGCGATACGGCCAGGAGTAGCGCGAGCCTGGCTGTGCGTCGTCCCATCACCATCGTCCCAATGCCAAATCAAACCATTTGCCCCTGTGACACCGTCTTATTGAACGCGGCCGTCTCAGGGTCTGGGCCGCTAACGTGCCTCTGGCGCCAGAACGGCGTTTTGCTTCCGGGTGAGACCAACACCTCCCTCCTCCTTCAACGCGTCGGGGCCACACCCCGGCCGAGCCTCTATTCGATTGAAGTCCGGGGGCCATGCGAGAGCGTTACTAACAGCGCCATGCTCGCGGTGGAACCACTCCGAACCGCCAACCCCGTAGTTTTCGCCAATGCTCGCCCGATCAAAATCAATGATGCCAGCCCAGCCACACCTTACCCAGGAACCATCGAGGTGAAATGTCTGCTGGGAAAGATCCAAAAACTAACCGTCACGGTGAGCAATCTGAGCCACGCCTTCCCCGACGACATTGACATGATGCTGATGGGGCCACATGGAACGACCGTCATGCTGATGTCTGATACGGGAGGCCGGTTTTCTCTGACCAACGTGAGCTTGACATTCGACGACGCAGCCCTGAACTCGCTTCCGGATTGGGCGCAGATCGGCTCCGGTGTTTACCGGCCCGCGGACTTCGAACCCGGCGATCTCTTTCCCGCTCCCGCGCCCGCGGGGCCTTATCCGGCCACTTTGTCCTCATTCAACGGAACGAGCCCCAACGGAACCTGGTCGCTGTTTGTCGTGGATGACGCCACTCTCGATGATGGGAATATTGCGGGCGGCTGGGCTCTGAATTTCTCGCTGGATTTGTTGCATCCAAGGATCAAGGGGCAACGCATGCTGGCGGATGGGCACGTTCAACTGACCTTGGAGGGGCGAACCGAAAATCCCATCGTGATCGAATCTTCAGCAGATCTCCAGAATTGGATCCCCGTGAGCACAAACTCGCTCACCGGCGCTACCCTCAGTTTCATTGATCCTAACAGAACCAATTCCGCCCCCCGAGTTGACCGAGCCCTCCCAGGCCCGGCGCGCCGCGCCCCCCCCCATCCGAAAACCGCACTAGGCCGGATGT
>JBBRPK010000099.1:0-21004 GCA_038228235.1 Verrucomicrobiota bacterium | reverse complement strand
GATCCTGCCTCTCAGCCACGCCATGTCGCCAGGCTCGATCCGACGACCTTGCAATATTATTTCTCTTTCCACATCCCCAGCGTCTTACACCCAAACCACGGTAGTCCAGCAAAATCTACCAACAACTTCAGGATGCACGGGTGCTAGTGTAGTGTTCAGTAAATATGTGGACAATACTATGAGCATGCTCTATTGTGAGTTCAGGTCGCGACCGATTATCCCCATCGAACTGAGCACCGACCAGCGTCAGAGCCTGCAGGATTTGGCTCGCCGCCCCACTAGCCCTCAGCGGACCGCCTTGCGCGCCCGAATCGTTCTGTCCTGCGCCGAGGGTGTTTCCCAGGAAGTCGTCGCTCGCCAGCAAGGCGTTCGACGGTAAGCGTCAAGGGTGGTGCATTCTATTCAGGCAGGCGGTGGTGGGCTAAGATGGGAGGATGAAAGTCGCAAATAATCACGATTCGATTCAAACCAGCGAAGAAAGGGCCGCGTTCGTTGCGGCCTACCAACAAAGCGGTCTATCCCTAAAGGGCTTTGCTCAGGAACATGGGATCGGCCCAGGTCGGCTTCATTACTGGGTTTACCAGAAGAACCAGCGTGCCAAACCAAGAGCGTTGGCCAAGGGGCTGCAAGCCGGTCAAAGGGCCGTATTCCAAGAAGTCAAGTTCGAGGCTGGGTCGGCATTGTTTCAAAGCTGGGCGGCCGAGGTCAACGTGGGCCGGGGACAGAACGTTCGGTTTAGCGGCACGGCCAGGCCGGACTGGATCGGGGCGGTGGTCCAAGCTCTCCAGCGGCCATGCTAAGCTTATCGCCGGCCACTCGTGTTTTCCTGGCCACCAGGCCGATTGACGGCCGGAAGAGTTTCAATGGTCTTTCGGTATTGGTTAAAGAGACACTCCAGCAGGAAGCGACTTCCGGCTTTTTGTTCGTCTTCATAAATAAACCACGCAACCGCCTGAAGGTCCTGTTCTGGGACGGTTCGGGGCTGATCCTCTGCACAAAACGCCTGGAGTCGGGGCGATTTGCGGCGCCTTGGGGGCAAGGCCAGAGCCAGTGTCTGCGTCCGGAGGAACTCACCTTGCTGATGCACGGGATCGAAGGCACGTCACGGCGAAAGTGGCATCGGTTGTAAAAAACTCCTATTTTCGACTGGACTCCAGTTTTGCCTTCCATTAACTTGCGCGCGTGGATCAGACGCTCATCGTGCAAGGCCGCCGGTTGGATGGACCGGAGCTGGAGAACCTGCGCCAATGGGTGAGCGAACATTCGGACTGGAGCCGGCGTCGTCTGTCGGTGGAGTTGGCCTCGCGTTGGAGTTGGCGCAATGGAGCCGGCCAACTCAAAGACATGGCCGCCCGGACGCTGCTGCTCAAGTTGCATCAACGCGGGCTGCTGGAGCTGCCGGCTCGTCGGCAAGCTCCCACCAACCGCATGCGCTGCGTTGCTTGGGAACTGCCGCTGGCCGAAGAACCCCTTGATGAGATCGGCTGTGTCCTACAGGAGCTTGGTCCCCTGCAGGTCAAAGAGGTGAGCCGGGACGCGACGGAGCGAGCCTGGGTCAAGGGGGCGCTGGGTCGATATCATTATCTGGGATTTAAGGGTGCCGTCGGAGAGAACCTGCAATATGTGGTTGGCGATGGCCAAGGCCGTCGCTTGGCCTGCCTGGTGTTTGGAGCGGCGGCTTGGAAGTGCCAGGACCGGGATCAGTTTATCGGCTGGTCGGCTGAGCAGCGGGAGAAGAACCTGGGGTTCATCGCCAATAACACACGTTTTCTGATTTTGCCCTCCGTTGGTGTGCGGGGCTTGGGCAGTTGGATCTGGGGCCAGATCAACCGGCGTCTTAGCCAGGACTGGCAGGCCAAGTATGGGCATCGGGTCGTGCTGGTGGAGACTTTTGTCGAGCAACCTCGCTTCCGGGGCACGGTCTATCGCGCGGCCAATTGGAAGAGGGTGGGCGCGACCCGGGGACGAACTCGCCAAGATCGACATACCTGCATCGAAGTCGCGGTGAAGGATATTTACGTTTATCCGTTACGCCGCAGCTTCCGGGAGGTGCTCCAGGGGTGAAGACGCCCGAAGAACTGTTGCGCGAATTTGCCGCTAATCCGGCAGGGTTGGCTGACTATGCCGCGCAGTTGCAAGAGCAACTGGCCCAAGCTCAGGCGATCATTGCCCAGCTCAAACGACAGCTCTTTGGGGCCAAGGCCGACAAGCTCAATAAGGAACAGGAGCAGCAATTGCGGCAGTTGGTGGGCGACGCTCAAGAGCAAAACCAACGTCCTGACCCGCTCAGTCGGGAGGTGCTCGAAGAAGCTCTGGCCCAAGAGCGGGCCGAGCAGCACCAGCGCGCCAAGGAGCGACCTCGCCGTCATCTGCCTCCGGTTGAACTGGAAAAACGCCAGACCCTCCTTGAGCCCGACGACCGAATCTGTCCGGCCAGT
This sequence comes from Verrucomicrobiota bacterium, assembly GCA_038228235.1. GTDB lineage: Bacteria > Verrucomicrobiota > Verrucomicrobiia > Limisphaerales > JBBRPK01 > JBBRPK01. The sequence goes on along the minus strand of JBBRPK010000099.1, from coordinate 18,566 downwards.
GGCCAGGAAAGAAAGCGGATCGGCCAGGAGGTCACGACCGAGTATGACTACATTGCGGCCAAGTTGATCATCCATGAGATCGTGCGTCCCAAGTATGGAGCCTGTGATCAGTCCTGCTGCCAGGGAGTGACGATTGCTCCGTTGCCCGCGCGGCTGGTGCCGCAAAGCAAGCTGGGATTGGGTCTGGCGGTTTACCTCTTGCTCAGTCGTTTTGACGACCACATTGCCTACTACACGCTGGAACGGATTTTTCGGGAGCGCTTCGGGGTGGTGATCTCGCGTCAGCAAATGGTGCAATGGGTCGAAAAGGTGGCGCACCTGCTGCAGGCGATTTACTGGCTGATTTGGGAAGAGCTTAAAGCCGGCGATTACCTGCAGATTGACGAGTCGCCGGTGAAGGTGCTCGATCCGGAGGTCAAAGGCAAAGCGGGGCAAGGCTACCTGTGGTTTTACTCCAGGCCGGGCGGCTACGTTTTCTTGGAATTTCATCAAAGCCGCGGCCGGGATGGGCCGCGAGAAAGGCTGCGGGGTTTTCACGGCACCATGGAAACCGACGGCTACGAGCTTTACGACGCGCTTCGTAAGGAGCAACCCTCCAGGCTCAAGCGGATTGGATGCGTCAGTCATGCCCGGCGCAAGTTCTATAAGGCCTTGCTGGAATCCTGCTCGCAAGCCTTGTGGTTCATCGGCCAGATGCGCCAGCTCTATCAATTAGAACGAGCGCTCAAGAACTGCAGCCCGGAGGAGCGGCGCAAAAGGCCGGCTCCAGAAAGCCCCCGGCATCTGGCTGGCGATGAAGCGGCGGGCCGAAGCGATCCGGGCCGACCCGCGCGTCCTGCCCAAGAACACCCTGGGCAACGCCGTGCGTTACTTGCTCAACGAGTATACGGCCCTGGTAGGTTATCTGCGCGACGGCCGATTTGAAATCGATTCCAACCTTGTCGAAAATGACGTGAGGCCGTCGGCAGTCGGAAAAAAGCGGTGGCTCTTCATTGGGCATCCGGATGCCGGGTGGCGCACTGCCGTCATTTACACCATCATCCAAAGCTGCCGCCGCTACGGGATCAACCCTCAGGCGTACCTCACCGATGTGCTCCAGCGCTTGCCTTCGATGACCACGAGCCAAGTGCCCGCACTCCTGCCCAGCCGCTGGAAATCGGCGCAACAATAGTCGCGCCCCGCAACCGACGCGGTCTACTTACCGCTTACGTTCGACGGCGCATCGTTGGCAAATGGTGTAGGCGATTCCGGCGCCACGGTCTGGTGGGGTTGGAAGACGCCAAAGGCCGAGGTCGCAAACCGACCCTGCCCGAAGAGCAGCAGGCACGAGCACTGACGCTGGCCACGCAGCCGCCTGCGGGCTATACCCGGTGGGGCGTGCGCCGGATGGCGCAGGCCACCGGAATGTCCGTAGGCAGCGTCCACGCCTTGTGGCAGGCCAACGACATTAAGCCGCACCTGACTCGCACCTTCAAAATATCCAACGATAAGGAGTTTGAGCGCAAATTTTGGGACGTAATTGGTCTCTACTTGGACCCGCCTGATAAGGCGCTGGTGCTGTGCTGCGACGAGAAGAGCCAATGCCAGGCGTTGGAGCGAACGCAGCCTGGCCTGCCTCTGCGCATGGGGCACATCAAAACCCGCAGCCATGACTACATTCGCCACGGAACGCTGACGCTCTTTGCGGCCTTGAATTACCTGGACGGCAAAATTTTCAGCCAGACAGCCCCTCGCCACACCCATCGGAAGTGGTTGGCGTTCCTCAAACAATTGGATGGTGAGACCCCGGCAGACCTAACGCTGCATTTGATTGTCGATAATTATGGAACGCACAAAGCTCCCAAGGTCAAGAGCTGGGTCAAGTGGCGCAACGCCAAGCAGCAGAACCAACACGGCACCGAGAGGATGGTGATGCATTTCACACCGACCAGCAGCTCTTGGATGAACCTGGTGGAACGGTTCTTTAGAGATCTGAGCGAGGACGCGCTGCGGGAAGGCAGCTTCGGCCATGTGCGTGAATTGGAATCGGCCATAGAAAATTATTTGGTGCAGCGGAACCTGGCGCCCAGACGGTACGTGTGGAAGAAAAAAGGAGAAGAAATTCTAGCCAGAATTTAACGGGCGCGGGCAGCTATGGAGAAACAACAGGCAAAAGCGTTATGACCACTCATTTACTGAACACTACACTAGTTCCAATTCGCGTTCAACCTAATTCGCTTGTTTAAAACCGGGTGTGGTCGGGGAAGCTGGCCATCCGGATTGAGGATAAAGGGTTCCATCGGCGTCTAACAAGGTGTGAAATATCTCATTTTGGTTCTGTTACTTGTGGGCGCCGTTAAAGCGGCTATTTCGCAGCCAGCGCAAATTATCTTGCTTCGTCATGCCGAGAAGCCCTGGGATCCCGCGTCCGTGCACCTTTCCCAAGAGGGCCAAAAGCGCGCCGAGGATCTGGTCCCATTTTTAACCACTGATCCGACACTGACCAAATACGGATTGCCGGTGGCGCTTTATGCCACTCATACGACCAAACACGGTCATGGTCAACGACCGCAAGAAACCATCGCCCCACTCTCCAAGACCTTGCATCTCCCGGTTTTGGCCCCCTATGCTTCGGATGATTACGCGCGCCTGGCGAAGGCTGTCCTCACTAACCCAAAATATCAGGGCAAAACGGTTTTGATTTGCTGGGTGCACGATTATATTCCGCAACTGGCTGCGGCGCTGGGCGTGAGACCGGAACCCCCCAAGTGCAAGGGCGAAGTTTATGACAGGCTCTTCTTGATTTCTTACGAGGAAGGCAAAGCCGCCTTAAAAGAGGTTCCTCAAGTTTTTTCGGCTGAGCAGAACGAGCGGAAATAATGGCAATAATGAACAGGCTCCCGGCCTTGGTAATGCATGGGGCAACCGTTAATCTCTATCTCGGGCTGACTTATCATCCCGCCTCAGAACAAATTATTTATCAGAATGCCCAGCACGCTTAGGGGCCCCTGATCTTCCAGGCCCTCGGTCGCTTTGTCGATTTTTTGGAGGCTAAGCTTGGCGTTCTTAAGAAAGGATTCGTCGTTAATCAGTTTGCCCACGCTGCCATGGCCGCGATTGATTTTTTCCAGAATCTGCCGGGCCTGGACGATGGCATTGGTAGCTTCGTTGTACAGGGTTGGGTCTTTCGTCAGCCTCCCGAGAGTGCCCTGGCCCGAGTTGACCTGGCTAATTATGTTACTCGCTTGTCCAATCATACCATGGGCGTCACTGATCAGTGTCTTCGCCTCTCCCGCGGCTATCTGCAAAGAACTGGCGGTGGTCAGGGCTGAGTTGTAGAGGGCATCGTCATTGATGAGTTTGCCGACAGTTCCCTTGCCCTGGGCGATCTGTTCGGTCACCAGCCGAGTATTGAAGAGAATGCTGCTCAGATTATTGGTGTTCTGCTTCATGAAATCGGTGATGGGACCCAGCAAAGAACTAAATTGTTCCGGGCTGAAGCTTTTGGTCATTTCCTGGATGCCGCTGGCAACATTGTCCAATTTGAGCATAATGGCGCTGAGATCGGGTTGCTCGATGGTTTGAAGCGCGGGTTCCGTAGGACCTTTTTTGACCTTCTCAATCAAGGGCGCCTCAGGCGAGCCGTCTTCAATGGAGACAAAATTTTGTCCCATGAGACCCGTGAATTTGATGGCGGCCCTGGCATCGGTTTTGATGTCATATTTGCCTTTGATCTTCATCGTTACTTTGGCTTGTTGAGTCACCAGGTCAATGCCCTCGACGCGTCCAATTTCGACGCCCGCCATTTTGACGATGTCGCCTTTCTTTAATTCCTGGGCGTTCTTGAAGCTGGCTGTGAGCTGGTAGCCGCTTTTGAAAAAATCGGCCGCGCCGATCATCTCCAAAATGACGACGGCCACGACCAAAGCGAGCGCGAAGAAGATTCCGAGCCGGGTTTCAAGGGTGTTTTTCATTTTTTTGCTCCTGCAGGTTATTGAGTTTAAAGTCAGCGGTCAAAAATCTCTGAATGCGCGGATCGGGGTGGCGCTTTATCTGTTCGACCGTGCCAATGGCGATGATCTGGCCTTCGTGCATCATGGCAATACGGTCGGCGACTCCAAATGCCAATTCACGATCATGGCTTACCACGATGCTGGTGACACGGATGCGCCGCTTCAGATTCAAAATTTCTTCACCAATAACAACGGTCATCAAGGGATCGAGTTCGCTGGTCGGTTCATCGTAAAGGATCAATTGGGGATCGATGACCAAAGCGCGGGCGATGGCCACGCGCTTTTTCATACCGCCGGAGAGCTCGCTTGGGGCGCGGTCTTTGACGCCCTTTAAGCCCAGAAAATCTAGTTTTTCGGTGGCAATGCGCTCGATTTCTTCCGGCCCTTTCAGCCGATGTTCTCGCAGGTAGAGACCAACATTTTCACCCACCGTCAGCGAGTTAAGCAAGGCGCCGGATTGAAAAACCATCGCGAGACGGTACTTGTCCAGCACGCCTGCGGTTTGAATCGATTCCCCTTCGATTAAGATCTCCCCCGAGTCCGGTTTCTCGAGGCCGATGATGTGCTTCATGAGCACGCTTTTGCCGCTGCCGCTTGGACCCATGATAACAAATATCTCCTCGCGCTCGACGGTGACATCAATCCCCTTCAGGATCAATTGGCCGTCATAGCTCTTGCGCAGTCCGCGAACCTCGACGCGGACGCCGGATTGAGGTGGAGAGTCAGCGCTCATTTTTCAAAAAACATGAGAAAGCGGGTCACGAAGTAATCCAGAATGAGGATCAGCACGATCGAGTTCACTACTGCCTTGGTGACGGAACGGCCGATTCCCCGAGGGCCGCCAATGGTGACCAACCCTTGATGACAGGAAACGGTGCCGATGATGACCGCGAAGATGAGCGTCTTAAAAAGACCGTTCGCCACATCACCGACATCCACGACGTCACGCAAGGTGCTGAAAAAGGCTTGGAAGGTAATGGAAATTTTTTGGTTAAAGACCGCCACAATGGCTCCGCCGAACCAGCCAACCAGAATGGAGAAAAGCACTAGCACGGGCAAGGCAATGGCAATGGCAACCAATCGCGGAAGCACCAGATAGTGGATAGGATTGATGTTCATGGTGCGCAACGCGTCGATTTCCTGATACACCTGCATTGATCCGATTTCTGCCGCCATGGCCGAGCCGATGCGTCCTGCGATCAGAATGGACATCATAAGGGGGGCCAATTCGCGGCAAAGCGAGTAGCCGACGATGCCGCCAATGGCGCTGGCCAAACCGCGCTCAGCGAGATAGGGGCCGGTCTGCAAGGTAAGCACACCGCCGATGAAGATGGACAGAATACAGGCCATCAGCAAACTGGCATTGCCAATCTCAAACAGCTGATCGTAAATCTTAAAGCGCTGGCGAAACACCATGGGCAAGGACTGCAAAGTGCGCCAAAGCAGAACCACCATTTCGCCAATATTTTGAAACATAGTAATCTATCCGTCTGCTCCGGCTCCGGTCGACGCGCTCTTTTTCCCAAATGGAAAATACATCAAGCGCCATTGTTTGCCTTCGATGCCAGATTGATACTTCAAAAGACCGAAGAGGAGCGAGTATTTTTTAGAGACAGGAGTCGTTTCGCGCCGGTAAAGGTTCCACATCAATGATTGGCTGGCCATGCCTGTCTTGGCGTTTTTCTCCGAACGCCAAAAGGACCACAGCGGGGAATAATCGCGCTCCACACTCTTATTGTTGGGGAGAAAAGGCTCCAGCACTGAGAGCACTTGCAAACGTTTGCTTCCGTCAAAATCCCGGCGCACGCTAAAGAACGGCCATAAATCGGCCCGATGAAAAAAGTCTCCCGTTTCGGTGCTTTTTTCAGTAATATCTGAGTAAAGGAAAAGTAATATGCGTGTGCGCTGACGCTCCAAAGGAGCGGACGTGATGCGGTTGCATTTGTAAACGGGCCAGAGATACCAGTCACTCTCTAGAGTTCCGTTATGGGACTGGCTGAAGAAAGGCCAAACCCGGCTCGTCGTCTTGCCCTCCCCCCGATCAAAGACGACGATGGGCCACGGAGCAGCCCATTCGGTGTATTTTTTTTCGCGGTCCACGGTATGGGTTAGACCCAGCGGCCATAGATAGCTGGTCGAATCGCGTTTAGGAGAGCGCAGGCGGCTATAAAAAGGAATGATGGCTTGCTGGTGAACAGGATTTTCCGTTCCGATACCCGATCTCCGATCTGAAAACAAGGGCCAGAGCACAAAAAGACTCTCATGGGCCGCGACCTGATCCGTCTCGCCCCAAACATTGGTGCGAGTAGTCACCACTTTGCTCTCCTGCCCAACCAATGGCCAGAATTGCCATCCTTTCAAGCCCTCTCCATGTCGCAAGTGGAAGAACGGGTACACGTAATTGTCTGTCACAATGTCACGCTTTCGACTTTGGACGTAGATTGGCAGCATGATGAATTTCACTTCGTCGCGGAAAAGCCGGTTTTTCAAATGGCCGTAAAGCGGAATCAGGGCGGTGTAATTCTTCTCCGCGATGGCTGAGCGTTGCTGGAAATAAAAGGGAAACAAAGTAAAGCGGCTAACATTTGTTTCAGATTGGGTCTGCCCTCCGCTAAAGCTGAAGAGTTGGAAAATCTGGAAACGATATTCTGAACCAAATCGATCATATGTCAGCAAAGGATAGACAACATCAAATTCCTCAAAATCAACTTCTCGATCCAAGGTATGCGACCATAACGGAGGGATCGCCCAAAGGTGTGTGGAATCTTTTTGCTCGGAATAAAAGAATGGCCCCACTGCTTCGGTGCGGTGACCGGGTGCCAAAGTTAAACGGAACTCTTGATAGAGAGGTCCAAAGGCGGGTTCATCCCCATGTGCGTGGCCCAGCATCCCCGCCACGATGCAGCCCCAGACAAAAATAAGACGCATTTCTTTGGAACCGTGCATTAAGTTTACGATTATACGCTTGCGCCTTTTGCTGGAGAAACAACAAAACGCCAAAAAATAAAAATAAGTTTACGTTATCGTTAACGTTGTACTAAGTCGAAGAAAAGAAGCGCTTTTCGCGTTAATTTAACAATATCTGTTTGACTTCCAAGTGATCTCCGATTAACCTTTGGCATAATTGAGGTTGTTACCTCGGTTCCTCCCGACCCAGCGTCGACCGTGCATTGTCGCGCTGGGTTTTTTGTATCGTCCACCCACGCTCGTTCAGGAAATTAAGAATCGCCGGTAAAAGAGTTAAACCCACAACCATGCAAGTCGTCACACCGGTTGCCATGATGAGACCCAAACTGCGGATGCCCCGATGTTGTGCCAGAATGAGACTTCCAAAACCTGCGATGGCCGTCAGGCCCGAAACCAAAACCGCCTTGCCAGTGCTGCGAGCGAGGATGCTAGGATGGTGTTCTTCAGCAAAACGGTTCAGGATGTGAATGCCATTGGTAACCCCGATGCCGATGATGAGGGGAAGAGTCATGACATTCGCAGGGTTGAACGGAATGTGGAACAACCCCATGATTCCAACCATCCAAAGTGACCCCACGCCTACCGGCAATAACGACAATGCCACCGCAGAAATTTTTCTGAAGTGCACGAAGACCAAAATCGCGATTGCCCCCAGCGAATACCAGGCCGCCTGTTCGAAACTCTTTTTTAACAGCCCTGTGTACTCGTAAAGTTCGATGGGGGTCCCAGTAACATCCTTGTCGAGGGAGCGCAACTCCGTGATGAACTCTTCCTGTTCTTTGCGCTCCCAGACATCTTTTTTTGGATAGACTTGGATGAGATATTTGCCGTGAATCCCGATGAAGCGATTATGCAGTGCCGGGGGCAGATCGGCGTCCCTTAACCTCTCATGATCATCCTGATTTCGGATCGATTGGAAGGTGTCGCGAACATCCTTAAAAAGGGCCTGTTGGAATTCGGCCAACTTGTGGCTGGCGTCCGCCGTGCTAGCCATGAGCAACCGACTGCGGAGGTTACTGACGGCTTTTTGGAGAGCCAGGAGTTCCTGGTGGAGAGGCGGATCTTCTTTTGTTTCTTTGGCAGCCAGACCGCAGTAGCCATGGAGCGAAAATAAACTGCGGCCCAATTCTGCAATATTCACGGGGCTTGCATCCATAGGTCGAAAATGAATCTCCTCGGCCACTCCCTTCACTTCGCTGAGCAAGGCCAATTTGCCGGTCTGGTCTTCGGTTAGATAATCAACCATGGTCTCGACCCTCGCGACTGAAGGAAGATTCGTCATGCGGGCGATCAAATCGTTGGCCTTGGGCAAGGAATCAGCCACCACTGCCGCAAAGAGGACCGAGCGATTCGTAGAAGACTGAATGAGCTTGTCTTGGAAGACCACCGCCGGCAGGCCGGCGCTCTGCATATGGAGCAGATTATAATCAAATTTCACTCTTCGCGCAGGGATGAGAGCCAGCGCGCTCAAGCCGGCAATCAAGCCGATGACAATTGCCGGCCCGCGGAGCCAGATGTTTTCGATGCGGGCTCGCCGGTCAAGGGCCACCGCTGCCTGACGACCGAGGGCCGGTCCCAATTGATGGTCCAGGACATTCTGCCGCCCCCGCAGCAAAAGCACAGGCAGCAAGGTCATCATCGGGGCGAGGCACACGAGCATTCCGCCGCCGCAGATAATGCCCATTTCCCGGATGCCCTTGAAGTCTGTCGCCGCCATGGCAAAGAAGGCCCCAGCGGTGGTAAATGCGCCCGTGAAGATCCCGACCCCGGTAAACACGATGGCCTTTTCCAATGCGTACCTCTCGCTTCGGCCATGGCGCAATTCCTCCTCGTAACGAGTGATCAGATGGACCCCGAAATCAATCGCCAGCCCGATCAAAATGGGAACAAAAGTAATGGTTAGAATATTCAGGTGCCCCACGGTCAACGTGGTGAACCCCATCGTGTAAGCGAGGCCCACCAACAGACAGAGAGTGGCTTTGATGGGGCGCCCCGTTTCGTTGTAACCGTAAATAAAAATTAACGCGACGGCGACAAGCGAAACAATGCTTGCCAGGGCCGTATCCCTTTTAGATTGCTCCATCTCATCTACTTCCAACACGGGCTCGCCCGTCAGGCCGACGTTCAAGCCCGGCACTTCCAATTGCGTGGCGCCAAGAAGCTCGCGCATTCGCTTCACCGCGTTTTCATTCAAACTCTCCGAGACAGCTTGCGCCGTTACCATATAGACCCGGCCATTCCCGAACGTGATATACATCTGCTGCTCCGCTTCCTTGCCGCCTTCAAAGAGCGCGTTCACTCCGGGCGAAGGGGGGTTCCCCGGCCGCGCCAAAGCGTCCGCCGCCTGCGCGATGATTCGCTCCAACGCGGGGAGGGCCTTGACCAGCGCCGTATTTTGCTCATTTTCTTCACGACGCGCCGTGCGGAATTGATTGTTCACCAGATCAAAGAGAGAAATGAGATTGGTCGCCCTGGTGAATTGGAGCAGAAACGGCTTATATTCCTGAAGAGTATGAAGGAGATCCTTGAGTGCATCCTCGGGGAGGAACAGCATGGCCTTGGGACCCATCGTGGTTAGATCCCCTTTATAAAAGACGCTCGTGAATAGGTTTGTTTCCGCCCCCAGCTTCGCCCCAAGCCGCTCCACAAACTGGCGATTTTTTTCCGTGTTCTCGCTCTCGACTACCACCACTAAATCGTCCTGCACGGGAAACTCCTCCTTAAAACGCAAATAATCACGGTGATATTTTTTCTCACCCCCCACCAGCGCGTCGCGACTGGTCAAAAACTCCAGCTTCTCGACCGTGTAAACGATGCAGACTGCCGCCAGCAAGATCTGCGGGTAGAGAAACCAGGGCCGGTGGTTATAAAGCGCCTCCGATAACCAGAAGAGGACCCGCGAGGTGACCGATCTCGGTTGCGGGGCGCTCATGGCAATAACATCTGGCGGCTGGTAATCATGCTCGGAGCAGAGGATTCGCGGAAAGACTATTCTGCTGGAAGTTCCGCATTGGAATACACTTCCTTCACATCTTCATGATCTTCCAGAGCATCGACGAGCCTGCTTACGGCTGCCACCATCGCCGGCTCCGCCAACGGAACGGTCACCGTCGGGACGTAAGTCACTTCTGCGACGGCAGGTTTGAAGCCCTTGGCTTCAATTTGCCTGTGCACTGACTCGAATCGACCCGGTTCAGTTAACACTTCAAACCCCTCCGGCTCTGCCTTGAAATCCTCCGCGCCGGCTTCCAAAGCAGCCTCCATCAGGCAGTCCTCATTCGCGCCCTCGCGCGGGACAATGATCTGACCTTTTCGGTGAAAGAGCCGGCTGACTGATCCGGGGGTGGCGATGGCGCCATTATTCTTGGTGACCAGGCTGCGGATCTCCGCCGCGGTGCGATTCCGGTTGTCGGTGCTTAACTCGACCAGCACGGCCACTCCATGCGGCCCATAGATCTCGTAAGTCAGATCGTCGTAAATGGCCGTCTCGTCTCCCCCGGTTCCGCGCTTGATCGCCCGCTCGATGTTGTCGAGCGGCATATTGGCCGCGCGGCATTTGAGCAAAGCCATGCGCAAGCGCGGGTTCATCGCAGGGTCACCCCCCGCCATTTTCGCAGCGATGGCTATTTCCTTCCCCAGCTTGGCGAAAATCTGGCCCCGCTTGGCGTCAATCGACCCTTTGAAATGCTTAACCTTGGCCCATCTACTGTGTCCTGCCATTTAATATTCCCAGAGTTGGTGCCTGAGAGTTTAACCCTTGCTCTCCGGCTCTCGGCCCTCGATTCAAATTGCTCAACCCCTTTGCTGTTCGACCAAAACCGCTGTGCCGTAGCACAAAACTTCGGTGATTCCCGGAGCTAGCTCCGTCGCATCATAGCGCACGCCGATTACCGCATTCGCCCCCAATGCGCCCCCGTGCGCCAGCATTTGGTTGAAGGCGTCGTCCCGCGCCCGCTCACAAAGGCTCGTGTAGAGGGTGATATTTCCTCCAAAGAGACTCTGGATGCTGGCGCCGATGTTTCCCACAATCGAGCGGGACCGTACGACAATGCCCCGCACCACGCCGAAGGACTTCACGATTCGGTGGCCGGTCAACTCAAAGGCCGTTGTTGTTAAAGGATGTGTTTGTTCCATAACGTTAAAGCGGTTTAATTGAACACTACACAGGAGCAGAGAAGAAAGCTTAATCTTGCAAGGCGGTTTCCGAATTCACCCCAAGAGCTTCGCGAAGGAAAGACCAGGCTCCGTGCTCAGGATGATTTTTTCAGCGAGAAAAGATACTCCACCAGATCCACCAACTCCTGCGCGCTCATCGCCTGTTGCAGCCCCGCAGGCATGATTGAAAGCTTCATCTGTTCCCGCCTCAGCACTTCATTCTTGTTGTAACGTGTAATGATGCCTCCGACCGCCTTTATCGCCAATTCCTCCGCCGTTTCGCTGACAATCAAGCCGTAAGCTTCATCGCCGGACTTGAGTTGAATCTGCCAGGCCTCAAAACCAAAAGAGATGCCGGCGCTGGGATCCAGGATCGATTCATACAGCGCATCCTTTCCCAACTTCGTCCCAATTTCGGTCAGGTTCGGCCCGAAATCCACTCCTTGACCTTTCACCTGGTGGCAACTTGCGCAGTTGGCGGTCGGACTCGAGAACACTTTTGCCCCATTGGCCGGGTCACCTTTCATCTTCAACAACTCGGCCACAGGAGGAAGCGTTTCAGCATTCTGTGCTCTTGGGGGAGGCAAGAGCGTCGCCGCTTCGGCTTTGATTTCGGGCCATCGAACGCGGTTTAATTCCGAGCTGGCGGTGAATTTGAGGTTATCGGCGAGCTTCTCTTCCCTCGCCAACCCCATGAGCGCGGCCGCGCCCTCGGGGGTCTGGGCGAGCCCTCGGACCGCCTGTTTGCGCAACATAATGTCCCGTTGAGGCGCAGTGATGATCGGTAGGAGCAGCCTCGCCGCCTCCTTTTCGCGGGTATTTCCCAGGGCCTCAGCGGTTTTCAGGGCGGCTGTGCTGTTGGTGCTTTCCAAAGTGGTTTGCAGCAACGTAAAATTGTGGTTGGCCAGGATCAGACGCATGGCCTCCACGCCCGATTCATTTGCCGGGTTTTCAATAGCGACTTCCAGCAAGCCTGCATCCTGATCCGTGAGTTTAAATTCTTTCACTAGTTTGGCAAAGCTGGGCGTGCCACGGGTCTTCCCCAGGACTTTCAAAAGTGCTTCTTTGATTCGGGGGTTTTGGTTGAGATCCATCCCTTGCAAGCGACGCAGTGCTTCCACTGCCATGGCCGAGCGGTCCTGTTCAGAAGACGCGCCCATGGCACCTTCGTCCGCGAAGGAAGAGTTGAAAGCCACGGTTGGGTAAGAGATTACCGCCAGGAAAAGCCAACGCACGCGCCACCACTTCACGGCGCCCTGAACTGCAAGTCGCATAATTCACCTTGCCCAAAACACACTCTGCGCACAAGAGACAATCCTTAATCGTCAATGAGAGCCAAGCTGCACTCGATCCTCGACTGCCGCCCGGCGCCCGTTTAGCTTTGCTCGATGCGTGATGAATCAGTGGCGTTCTTGCGGAATTTAATCAATACCCCCAGCCCCTCGGGACATGAGGTGCGCGGACAGCGTGTCTGGCTGGATTACGTGCGACCCTACGCAGATGAAACTTTCACGGACGCGTACGGGAACGCTGTTGCCGTTCTGAACAAGGGCGGCTCCCCCCGCCTAATGCTCGCCGCCCATGCCGATGAAATCGCCATGGCTGTCAACTTCATCAATCCGGAAGGTTTTATTTATGTGCGTAAACTTGGCGGCATCGACCCTGCAATCACGAAAGCCCAACGAGTAACGATCCACACTCGCGGCGGCCCCGTGAAAGGCGTGGTGGGCAACGTGGCTCCTCACCTGACTAAAGCGGAAAAAGACCGGAAGCCGCCCGAGATTCAGGATTTGTTCATCGATATTGGTGTAAGCAGCCGCAAGGAAGCAGAAGGACTTTTGCGTATAGGGGACCCCATCACTTTAAGCGATGAGTTTGAAATGCTGCGCGGGGACCTGGCGGTGGCGCGCGCCTTTGACAATCGCATCGGCACTTTCGCCGTGGCCGAGGCGTTGCGACTATTAACGGAGGGCAAGCCGAAGCCCAAGGCCGAGATTTGCGCGGTCTCCAACACGATGGAGGAAGTCGGGTTGCTGGGCGCGCGACAAATTGCCTACTCACTCAAACCGGACACCGCGCTCGTGGTCGATGTCACCCATGCGACCGACTATCCAACGGTCAACCAGCATCAGCATGGAGAGGTGAAAATGGGACATGGACCGACTCTGACACATGGCGGTTGCAATCATCCAGAGATCGTGGCGCGTCTGGAAGAACTAGCCCAAAAACAAAAAATCCCGCTTCAACATGAAGCCATGTCGAGCAGCACCGGCACAGATACGGATGTCATTTTCTGGACGCGTGGCGGCATTCCTTCCGCCCTCATAAGCCTGCCTAATCGCTACATGCATTCGCCCGTCGAACTGGTGAACCTGAAGGACCTGGAGAAAATCCCGCAACTCATGGTTGCCTTCGCGCTCTCGCTGAAACACGGAGAACAGTTCAAAGTGAAGATTTAGCTTGTTCTAACTTATGGCCAAAACTCAACGAGCCCTACTGTCGGTTTATGATAAAACTGGATTAATCCCGTTCGCTGAAACTTTGGTCAAAGCCGGGGTGGAGTTGATCTCGACCGGGGGGACTGCTAAAGCTCTGCGCGAGGCGGGCTTGCCCGTGACGGATCTGAGCAGCTACACCGGTTTCCCTGAAATGCTGGATGGACGGGTCAAAACTCTTCATCCAAAAATCCACGGGGGTTTGCTCTATTTGCGGGATCATCCGGAGCACCAAGCCGCCGTCGCCGCCCATGGCATCCAGGCCATTGATCTGGTGGCGGTGAACCTCTATCCCTTCGAACAGACCGTGGCCAAACCCCATGTGAAACTGGAAGAGGCGATTGAGAATATTGATATAGGGGGTCCCTCGATGTTGCGTAGCGCAGCCAAAAACCATGAAAGTGTGACCGTGCTCGTGGATCCTCTGGACTATGGCGAAGCCGCTGCGCAAATCGCCGCCCAAGGCGAAACCACAATTGAGTTGCGCCGCCGGTTGGCTGCTCGGGTTTTTGCGCGCACTGCCGCTTACGATGCCAGCATTACGAAGTATTTGGGTAAAACCTTCGATTGCGCCCCGCCGCTCCCTGCGACGCCCGTGCTCCCTGATTCACTGATGTTGACCGTCCCTCTGGCTCAGTCCTTGCGTTATGGAGAGAATCCCCATCAACACGCTGCCCTCTATGGAGCCTTTCACGAATATTTTGCGCAACTCCAGGGCAAGGAGCTTTCCTATAACAACATTCTGGACCTTACGGCAGCCGCAAATCTAATCGCGGGGTTCGATGGGGATCCGCCCACTCTGGCCATTCTCAAACATACAAACCCGTGCGGCGTGGGCCAGGCAGGGAGTCTGCGCGAAGCCTGGCAGAAGGCATTCGCGACCGACAAACAGGCCCCTTTCGGCGGGATCATTGCCGTCAACCGGCCCCTCGATTTGCCTTGTGCGGAACTGATCGCCGAAATATTCAGCGAGGTCATTGTCGCCCCGGAATTCTTGCCGGAGGCGGCGGCGTTGCTGCAAAAGAAGAAAAATCTGCGCTTAATAAAAATCTTGAAAAACCCCGCAACCGCTTGCTCACTGGAAATCCGTGGGGTGGGAGCAGAATCCTTTTTATTGCAGGAGCGGGATCTGAAAAGAGTCACGGTGGAGGAATTGAAAGTGGTGACGCGCCGAGCGCCTACCACCGCGGAGATGGAGGCGATGATCTTCGGTTGGCGCGTGGTAAAACATGTCAAGTCCAACGCCATCGTCTATGCCGGTCCCGGCCGGACATTGGGTATCGGCGCCGGGCAGATGAGCCGGGTAGATTCGAGCCGCATAGCCGTCTGGAAGGCAGGCGAGGCCGGATTGTCCCTGGCTGGCAGCGTGGTTTGCAGCGATGCGTTTTTCCCTTTCTCGGATGGACTCATTGCCGCCGCCAAGGCCGGCGCGACCGCCGCCATCCAACCGGGCGGCTCAATGCGCGATGGAGAGGTGATTGCCGCAGCGGACGCCCACAACGTGGCGATGGTCCTAACAGGGGTACGGCATTTCCGCCATTGATCGCGCGCCAGGCTATGTTTGCCCACCGGGGCTGGCTTCGCCTTCACAGGCTGTGATGCGTTGCTCACGCTCGCTGCCGCACCCCAACAGGTTTAAACCAGGCTCTTATTCAAAATAAGGGATAGAGGAACGGAGCCAACGGGGAAGCGGCGCTGAAGACCAAAAGCACGCCTAACACTAACAAAATAAGGACCAGCGGGAGCAACCACCATTTCTTTTCCTGGCGCAGGAACAGGAGGAATTCTTTGAAAATCTGCCACATTATTCTATTCCAGCTAACGCAGTGGCGGCCCCTTGGCAAGAGAATCCACCCAGTCCCTATTGAAAATTAATTACTTGCTCATCACCTTGCCTGCCCGGTCGGGGGGGCCAAACTCGGAGGCATGCACATCATGCGGCAAAATCGCTCGATCTTCGGGCCCGGTATTCTCTTCCGGAATGCGCATCGAGTAAAAGGAGCGATAGACGAAGATGAGCGCCACTGCAAAAAAGAACACGCCGATGCCCTTTTTGAGGTTTTGATTGGTCATGGTGACCGCGATTTCCACTGCCAGCAACCCGAAAAGGGTGGTGAACTTAATCACAGGGTTCAAAGCCACAGAGGAGGTATCCTTGAACGGGTCGCCGACGGTGTCGCCTACTACCGTGGCGGCGTGAAGGTCGGTGCCCTTTTGGCGAAGGTCCACTTCGACAATTTTTTTGGCGTTATCCCAGGCCCCCCCGGCGTTGGCCATGAAGATGGCCTGGAAGAGACCGAAAAATGCTATGCCAATCAGATAACCGATAAAGTAGTAAGCGTTGAAGAATGGCAGGGCCAGCGCAAAGCAAAAGACTACGATGAAAATGTTCCACATGCCTTTTTGGGCATAGACGGTGCAAATGCGCACTACTTCTTTGCTGTCCTTCTCCGAGGCGGTGCTCGCGCTCAGGTTCATGTTCTCCTTGATATAAACTACCGCGCGATAAGCGCCGGTCACAACCGCCTGGGTCGAAGCCCCCGTGAACCAGTAAATCACCGCCCCTCCCGTGAGCAGCCCCAGGATGATCTCGGGTTGCACAATGCTCAAGGCATCCACGACGGGCTTGAACACCCCCGAAGTTGGATTAAGCTCGTACATTCGCTGTAACAGCATGATGATCCCAAAGACCATGGTGGTGGCGCCGACAACCGCGGTCCCGATGAGCACCGGTTTCGCCGTGGCCTTGAACGTATTCCCCGCCCCATCGCCTTTTTCGAGTTGATACTTGGCGTTCTCAAAATCAGGGTTAAAGCCGAAGTTCTTCTGAATGTCTGCCTTGATGTCTTTCTGACCCTCGATCTGGCTCAATTCATAAACCGATTGGGCATTGTCGGTCACAGGCCCATAACTGTCCACCGCGATGGTCACAGGTCCCATGCCGAGGAAACCGAAGGCCACCAGGCCGAAGGCGAAGATGGGTGCCGCGAAGGCGAATTTAGCAGGCATCATCGCTACCAAGGCGGCATGGGTGGAGAATTGCCAGGCCGTGAACATCAGAACCATGATAATGAGACCCATCCAAAACGCCGAAAAATTTCCGGCCACGAACCCGGACAAAATGTTCAACGACGCGCCTCCGTGTTTGGAGCAATTGGTCACTTCACGGACGTGGCGCGAGCTGGTGCTCACAAATACTTTGGTGAATTCGGGGATGAGCGCCCCCGCCACCGTTCCACAACTGATGATGCCCGAAAGTACCCACCACAGAGCCGGTTGAGGGGTGCCTGCGGCGTCCTTGAAATCACCCAGCAGCAGTTTGCTGGCGATGAAGGTGATGGCAATCGACACCGCCGAGGTGATCCACACCAAATGTGTTAATGGGGCCTCAAAGTCGAAGTCCTTTTTGCCGCCGAAAAGCGCCTTGCTGATGCCTTCATTCACGAAATAGGAAATCAGCGAAGTCACGATCATGAGAGCGCGCATGGTGAACAGCCAGATGATGAGCATGGCGCAAATGGACTGGCTGGCCGCCAGGGCGAGAGCCAGAAAGGCGATCAAGGCCACGCCCGTCACACCGTAGGTTTCAAATCCGTCCGCCGTCGGGCCGACCGAATCCCCGGCGTTGTCCCCCGTGCAGTCAGCGATGACCCCTGGATTTTTCGGATCATCTTCGGGCAGCTTAAAAACGATCTTCATCAGGTCCGAGCCGATGTCGGCGATCTTCGTGAAGATACCTCCGCAGATGCGCAGCACGCTGGCGCCGAGAGACTCCCCAATGGCGAAACCAATGAAACAGGGCCCGCCCAGTTCGCGCGGCAGAAACATCAGGATGGAAATCATGAAAAACAATTCAACGCAAACCAGCAATAAGCCAACGCTCATCCCGGAACGAAGCGGGATGCTAAGGGTGGCGAGCGGGTTGCCCTTCAACGCAGAGAAGGCGGTGCGCGAGTTGGCAACGGTATTGATGCGAATGCCGAACCAAGCTACGCCATAGGAACCAAGAATGCCCAGAATGGAGGCAAGGAGAATCACTACCACATGGCCGAAGGTGTTCTCCTGGAGAACCTTAAAGTAATAGAAGATGCAAGCCGCAATGAGCACCCAGAGGATGGCGAGAAATTTGCCTTGGGTGAAAAGATAAGTTTTGCAGGTTTCCCAAATGGTGTGGGAAACCCTGGCCATGCTTTCATGGACAGGGAGGGCCTTCGTCTGCAAGTATTGCACCAGACCGAACACCGCCCCAATGGCGCAGATAAAAATACCCACGTACATGAGCGTCGAACCGGTAACTCCCCCGAGGCCATCGAACTTTACTTGGGAGAGATCAGGAAGATTGATGTCCGCTTCACTGGCCGAAACACCCACCGCGCTCAGAAACAGCACTATTAGATTCCAGAATATCGATTTATTTTTAGCCATAAGTTTACGTATTACCGACCCTGCCGGAGTATTGCCAGATGCCTTGCCCTTTTGACAACAAAAAACTCTCTCAAGGCGTAGGTATTAACCCGTGTGTGCGCGGCCAGAGGTTGATTTTTGAGGTCAATGCTCATTTTTACCGTTAGCCTGGGAGCAAGCAATGGGCCAAGCTTTCTGCCGGTTGGCGCAATTGTGCGGGGTTCTGCACTAACGGGGCCTTTCCGCGAGGCCGTCAGCGGACCTTTAAATCCGCTGTTTTCTTCTCCGAGGAAGCGGCCAGGCGACGGGTGATGAACTCCCGGACTTTGGGAATCCTGGACTTGCCGAGCAGGGCGATGGCGCGAGCCGGGCTTTCGCTGGCCAAAGGTTCGGTCGCGTACCAATACAAAAAGGGCAGCAGGGCTATCCTATTGACTCCAGTGACCACAACGTATAGTGGAGGAGGATGATAGAGGACTATCCGCGGACGCTTTTGGAGATGGAACGTCGGTTTGCCACTGAAGAACAGTGCCGTGCCTACCTGGCGACCCTG
>JBBRPK010000098.1:0-21192 GCA_038228235.1 Verrucomicrobiota bacterium | reverse complement strand
GACGACTACCCCCAAGCCAACTAACTCCTCCAACTCCTGAGACTACTATCAGCGCGCCATCGACGAACCGCTCATCTCGACCCAAATGCCCATTTCATGGCCTAAAACATTGAGCAAAAACGCGATTTGTCGCTGTAGTGATAGGCGCAAATCAGAGGATCTGCCGCGGCCGAACACGTTGCTCTGTGGACTGCTAGAGACGCCGTTTACGGGATCGGTTTGGGCTTTTCTGGTTCTCTCGACTCATTTTGCTCTTTCCATTTTTTAATCAGCGGGGCCTTCCGATCCATTTCTTCCAGGAGTTCTCTGGCCTGCTCGGGAGTCCGTACGACTTTGGGGCGGAGGAAAACAATTAGCTCGACTTCACGGGTCACCTTGTCCTTTTTCTTGAAGGCCCATCCTAACCCAGGAATGCTGCCGAGGATGGGAGTCTTTCGCAACGTGTCCGATATCTGCCTCTGAATAATTCCGCCCAGGACCAGGGTTTCTCCGTTTTTGGCCGTCAGGTCGGTCTTGAAATTGCGGGTGTCAAACAGGGCCCCACCTAATACCAGTTGTCCGGGCACCACCGAGGAAGATTCCGTGCGGATTTTTAGGGCCACGTCCCCGGAACTATTGATATGCGGGGTTACCTCCAGGATGACTCCAACGTCTTTGTACTTGATGGTGGTGTTTTGACCGCCCAGTTGTGAAACCTGAGTGTTGTCAGGTATCGGCACTTGTTGGCCGACGAAGAGTTTTCCGACCTCATTGTCCGCGATATTGATCTGGGGCTGGGCCAGCACGGTCGCATCGGTGGTTTTGCGCAGGAACTGAACGAGGAAATCCATGCTCAGACTGCTGTCCAGCATCCCTGAATGCAGTGAACTGGCCAGATTATTGGCCACGCCACCGACACCCCCAAATGGCGCCAATGTCCCACCAAATTGCTTCACATAATCGCCCTTAACATGGGCCAGGAGCGAGTTGTCATAGTCGTCGGCCGTAAAAGTTTTACTTCCATCGGGGGACCAGCGGACGCCGAGCTTTTCCAGAAAATCACTCGAGACCTCCACAATCTTGGCTTCGATTAAAACTTGAGCGGTGGGAGCGTCAAGGTCTTCGATTAATTTCAGGATTTGCGGGAAAAAATGGACATTGGCCGAGATGAGCAGCGAGTTGCTGCGCTCGTCGGCCACCACGCGGACCCTCCCGACTAAATCGCTCACCGGCCGGATGGCGTTGCGGCCATCAGCGCTCCGAGGGTTGTCCGGTTGTCCACCGAGCCAGGGAAAGTAGCCGTCCTCTTTGGCATCCTGCTCCAATGCGAAGTTGCCCTGGTAAGAGTTGTTTTGCTGCTGCTGTTGTTGCTGTTGCTGGGTGACGGCGTTTTGCTGGGCGGGTTGGTTGACCTGCCGCAGGGGCGGGGAACCGTTCTTCGCGAAGAGGATGTTGATACTGTTAGCCACCGTCGAAGCCTTGGCGAACCGAAGTCCCAGCCGGAGCGTGCTCTCCCCGGCCTGCGAGGGGACATCCAGTTGTTTGAGGACTTCTTCGACCGCGCCCAGGTTTTCCGGAGAGTTGGAAGTCACGATAATGGCGTTGGCGTAAGGCTCGCTGGTGATGCGGACCTTGCCATAGAGCCGGCCGGCGTTCTGCCGATCCCCGGCGTCCTGCGAAGGGAATCCGTAAGGGTCCCAGTAGTTCCGCTGTTGCTGCTTTTTCAGAAACAGTTCGTTGAGGACATCTTCGATATCGGCGGCGCTGACGTATTTCAGCCGGAAAATCTTCGGCGCCAGGCTGTTGTCTGTGACGGGCTGATCCAAATCCTCGATCATCTTGGCGATGCCATCGAGGGCCGCTGGGGGGGCCTGGACAATGACGGTGTTGCGCCTGCGATCCGCCACGAACGTGGCCTTTTTCGTGCTGCGATTTCCCATCCCGTAGGACGAGAACATATAGTACGGATACCTGGAGGAGCTGTCCTGGTCCTGGTTCAGGTCCTGCAATTGCTTGGCGACGTCCTCGGCATCGGCATTTTTGAGCGGAAAATCGCGCATCGCCTTCTCCTGCGCTTCCTCGGTATCGAGAGCGGAGACCAGCTTTTCGATGATTTTAAAATTGGCTTCGCTGGAAAGGATAACCAAAGCGTTGGCTCGACTGTTAGAGGACACCTCGATGGTGTCCTTGAGCGATTTGCCGCTCATCTTTTGGTAGAGCGGCCCTATGTCCTTGACCAAGTCTTCGGCGCTGACGTTTTTCAAGGGAAGGACGCGGATGGTGACATCCTGGGGCTTCTCGGTGTCCAAAAGGTCGATCAACCTTTTGATTTCGGGCAATTTCGATTTCGGGGCAGCGATAATGAGCCGGTTGGAGGTCTTGTCCGGCCAAATCCGAACCGCCTGGGCCCCGCCGGAAGCGCCTGCGCTGGGCGGAGGCGGACCTCCGCCGCCAACATTGGGAGGTTCAGGGTTGTTCATCGGAGGTTGGGGACCGCCGAACATGCCTGGAGGCTGAGAACTGTTGCGCGAGGATTGGGGCGGGGGCCTTCCTGAGGACGACGCTGGAGGGGCTGGCTGCGAATTGATGACAAGGGTGAGCAGGGCGCCTAATTCCTCGGCCTCGGAGTGTTTCAGGGAAAAGAATTCGATCACCGAATCGCCCCCGGCTGGAATATCCAATTCCTTGATCAGCTCTCCGAGCAAACGGATGTTGTCGGTGTAATCCGTCACAATGAGCTGGTTGGCCCGCTCGGCTACGTCGATGGTGGCTTTCTCAGACAGGACAGTGCGAACCTTTTCCCGGAGCTCTGCGGCCTGAATATACTTGAGCGGAAAAATTTTGATGAGCCGCTGCCTTCCCTCCGGCACATCGGGGCGAGAGTTATCCATGAGTTCGGGACTCATCTTGGGCTCCTGGCCGTCGGGCACGATAAGGATGGACTTGCTGGTCTCGATGGTGGTGAAACCTTCCAGGGCCAGGGCGCGATAAACCAGGTTCACGGCGTCCTGGTGGCCAAGTTTTTTCGAGCTCACAATCGTCAATTGACATTGAACCTTCGGGTGTTTGACCACGCTTTTGCCGGTGGTTTTCGCCAGCCATTGAACGACCATCTCGATGTTGGCGCCCTGGAAACTCAACTGGATCTCGTCCGAGGCAGAAGCGTCCTCCGGTGGGACGGGCGCGGCTCTGGCTGGCGCTGGCGAGGCGTTAGGAGCAACCGCCGCGGGCGGGTTCTTCACATCTTTTTTTTCAGGCTTTGGCTGGGCCTCCTGAGCGCGGAGGATTGGCGAGATCCAGAAAAGCACTCCGGCACCGAATGCCAGACAGACGAGGATGACGAGAGGGCCGAGTTTAAGATTTCGATGAGATGAAGCTTTCAATGGGGGTTTGCCTTTCCTTTGGGTAAGAGGTTTTCGCTGCCGAACCCTGAAAAAACCGTCAATTCCTTCTGTTGCTGCTCGTGTTCGACCAGCACGCGGTTAGTGCCGATGCGGAGCAACTTGACTCCGCCGAGCTCTTCCCCCTCGCGCAACAAGCCAGTTTGGCCGTTGGGCGCGCGCAGAAAGACGTCTTTACCGGCGATGCCGAGCAGGGCCATGGGCATGGGCCTGATAACCGCGCCCAGGATTTCACTCTGTGTGATTTTTTCAATGCGGCTTTGGATGGCGGGCGGGGTTTCGGCCGGCTGTTTTCCGGAGGGTGGAACAGAATTTGTTCCTGGCTTTCCAAGTTGAGGGACGGAAGGGGTGGATGGAATGGGGATGCTCGCGAAAGCCAATGACTCTAATGGGCTTTTTCGCGCCGCCAGACTCGCAATTTGATACACGACAAGTACTAGCAGGCCCACGCAAAGGATTTTCAACGCTCGATGATAGGGCTCAAACATGTGGCACCACCTCGTTCTTCCATTGGTCGAAATCCAGAATTACAATGGTTAGGTTGATCTTGATCATGCCTGGTTTGGTCGCATCGGGGTTGATCTGAACCGAATCGACAATCAGCGGATAGCCAAGGGTTTCCAGACGGTGCAGCAGGGTTATGACGGCAGGGACGGGCCCGACGCCCTCCAACTGCATCGAAACCAACTCTTTGGCGGAGGAACGAGCGGGGGATTCACGGATAGGCCCGACCTGGATGCCGCCGCTTCCGGCAGCTTGCTGAATGGCCGCGCTCGCTTCGGCGACCAAAGTGGTCCTGGAGAGTTTGTGCGGGTCCATGCGGAAGGCTTCCTTCAGCTTTTGGGTAAGCAGCACTTTGTTTTCATAAGGCTGGAGCTCTCGCTTGAGCGCTTGGGCCTCGATCAGAAGCCGCTGATACTCCGAACGCTTGGCCTCGAGGTGTTTCCATCCGCTCCAGCCGAAGAAGATGACCAGATAAATGGCAATCGCCGTGGAAGCGAGACGGACCGTGCGTTTTTCCCGAGGGCTCATGGGTGATTGGTGGTTGGTGATGGAGCCCCGATATTTGGCGGCGGCTGGTTTGTTAGGTTTGTGCGAGCCTTCAACGGCGTCGTGGATTTTTCAGCTTCGTGGCGGGCGGGCGGGGTTGCGTTTGGCTTCCATTGGCCAGTAATCCGCACCACGATTTTCTGCCGATCCGGGGTAGGCGTTTGCTCCTCCACCACGACGGTTGAGAAGAGGCCGGAATCAATCAGTTTGGAGCGGAAATCGACCACCTGCTGCGAGTCCCTCATGGCAGCCCGGAGGGAAAGCTCTCCGTGGCGATTCATCGAAAGGGTCTCAATTCGGGCCCCGGCGGGCGCTGCGCTGGCGAGGGCGAAAAGTGGCTCCAAGTAGGGTGGTTGGTTCGTTCTCAGGTATTGGAGAAAGCTTAGTTCCCGTTCGATTTTGGGCAGAGTCTCCCGATAAGCCTTGATCTCGGCGACTGTGCGGGCCAGGCGGGGCTTCTGCAGGAAAACCTCGGCATGGCGGAGACAGAGAGAACTCGCCGCCAGCACCGCGGCGAGCGCTGCCCATTTCCACGAGGTTGGGCGCGCGCGAGTTTCAGTGTCTCTTGAAACGTTAAGCTGGAGAATGAGTGGGAGAAAATCGCCGTTTTCTTCGCAAGCTTGTTTGAGACCGAGGATGGCTGCGGAGCGCCCTTCGCCATGCGAAAGTTCCACGCGCTCGCACTCCACGCCCCCTCCAATGGCGTTGGAAAGCAGAGGCGCGAAATCTCTGAGGCGGGCGGTGGCGCCGGTCAGGTAAAGCTTTTGTCCGATCCAATTAGGTTGAATGGTCTTCGCCAGCACATGCGACTCGGTCCGGAAGACGCCCTGGATTTGTTGCTCTCGCTCTCCGTTAGAGACGAACTTCTCATCAAAATGGATTTTGAGTGTTTCCGCGTCGGCGTGAGTGATGGCCAATCTTTGTTCGATGCCCTGGGTGATGTTCAGGCCGCCCCATGGAAGAAGACGAATGGAGCTGGGAGCATCGTTCTCGAAAGAAATAAGCTCGGAATGGGTGCGTCCGATGTCTAACACCGCGTAAGCCACCGGTGGCCGGGAACAAAGGGTGCTTCGCTGCAGGGCTGCCAGGGTAAAAACGGGACTCAAGCCGCAGCCGACAAGGATGTCCAAGTATTCCTGAAGGACTTCCTTTTTTACCGCGGCCACGAGCAGTTCCTGAACGGCCGGCGCTCCATTTTTCGCCGGGCGTTCCGGGCGCAGTTGGCGGCAGCCCCAGGCCAGCTCATTCGGCGAGAGTGGGAATTCGCGCTCAATCTGCAGAGGAAGCAGGCGTTGGAGTTCTTCCGGCGAAGCCGCGGGCAGAGTCAGCCGGCGCAACGAGACACCTCTTGCTCCGAGCGCACACAACGCAGGAACGTGAGGCCGGCAATTGTGTCTCTTCAGAAAGGCTCGCAGGCTGAGAGTTAGCCTTTCGGCGCAGGGCACGGTCAGCCGTCCATTTTCCTGGCGTTCGAGAGGAAGCTCCAGGCCTTGCTCGCCATGGAGCGCCTTGAGCGAGCTTTGGCCAATTTCGAGATAGAGGCGCGGTGAATCCATGCTCTTCATAAATCCTCCCGCCAGGAAAGGGTTTCGATATCGCTGGCGCCGAGTTGCACGATCACCTGAATGCGTTTGCGCGCTCCGGTGGAACTCACCCGGCCCTCGCTTAGAATGCGAAACGTCTCCGAACGGGCGCACACACGCGGCGCAATCCCTTTAAAAATTGGCCTCCTCATGCCATCCACCTTCAGAAGCCATGCGATGTTGGCGAAGAATCCAGCCGATTTGCGATAGGCGATGATCGCTTGCGCCAATTCCGGGGTGATTCCTGGGAGGCAGGCGAGGACCTCGGCGCTGGCAGTGTTGATATTAATCGCGCCCGGCTGGTCCTCGCTAGCGTTGCCAGCCATGAGATCGTCGGCGATTTCCATGAGCAGCTTTTCACTGATTAGCTTCGGTCCAGCGGTTTGGGCGGCGCTCTTTAGCGGTGGCAAATTTGCTGAAGATCGTGGCGTGCCCTGACCCGACGGATTTCTATTGCCGGTTTGCGCTGCTTGCGAGTTTAGCGGCGTCACCTCGAGGAGGTCGGCCAAATTTTGCAATTGGGTCTGGCCGCGATAGGCCACGATGGCTTTTGCGAGGTCCGCGGAAATTCCAGTGACGGCGGCCAGGGACTTCTCGTCCGCCGTCTGAACGTTTACTCGGTCCTGGCCGGCGGCGTTCTTGTTCCGGACCGCGGAATCCACCGTGACGATGCCGGACCAGCCCGCGTCCAGAATGCCATCCCGATTATCCGGCGGAAACGACTCGTTCCCATCGTCTTCTTCGGGATCGAGCAGGCCATTTTGATTGGCATCTTCTCCGAGAAACGCCTCGCGGGACACTCCGCGCACCATCAAAAGTTCGCGCACGGTTTGGAGCGGGCCATTGCGCGGCAGGCCCGGCGGCTGCATGGAAGCGTAATATTCTGCTTCCGCTCCGCCCGGAGTCACGGCATTGTCCTCATCCCTCCAATCCATAATGGCGGCGACTATTTCCGGCGCTATCCCAGGAAGTTTCGCGAGTTCCTCGGCCGAGGCCTGGTTGACGTTCAGCCGGCTTTCCTCATCGCTGACGCCGTAGAGAATGCCGCCTCCTTCATCCTGGCGGAAGACGCGGAATTGCCCGCGGCCGAGTTGAACATCTTTGAAGTGTTGCGGGGCGTCAAAGAGCTCTCCGCTGTGGTTTCGGGCGCTCTTTTTGCGCTCGGCGGCATCCCGATAGAGGAGCGCCTTGGCTTTTTCAATCCCGGCCAGCGCCAGGTAATGGGCCTGAATCTGATCGCCATGGTTCTTCACCACCAACAGATCGAGGCGGGCGCTGCGCAGCAGGCCAATTACGATCACAGAAAGCAGCGCCAGGCACCAGAGAAGTCCCACGAGGACGGAGGCTCGATCGCGAACCGCAACCGGCCCATTTGACGGGCTGCCGACATGATTTCTTCGCAGAGAGCGAGCCTGCTGAGGGGCGCTGTGCCGGATCATTGCCTTCCTCCGTTGGGCGCGGCCTGACCCGGCTGATTGGCGGAGTTGGCATTGTTGCCCGGAGCACTAGCAGTCTTGCGCAGCGAAATTCCGGCCAGATTCAGCCGGCAGACGGTTTGGAACGCGAGGGTGGGTTCGCTCGGGGTCTGCTCTGGCGGATTTTTGGGAGGAGAGGCCGAGCCCAGCCCGAACCAAAGCGTGATGCGCACTGCGTCTGGCAACCCTTCGAGATTCGGCGGAGTTTTGAAGGAGTCTGGGGCTTTCCGTTGGCGGCCCTCCGGATCTCCCCACTGATCGAACCACTGATAGCCGTCGTAGTATTCGAACTTGAGCCCGCGCAGGCCGCGCGCGATCTCTTCCCGGCTGCCTCCGGACAGCGGTTCCAGCGGGATGGTCGGATTGCGCCGGCGCCAAAGGCTCAACTTGCCCGACTCGGGTTCTTTTCCGAGGAAGTAACTGATCGCGCAGAAATCTCCCTCCCTGGACCGGTGGGGAGTGTAGTTGTGAGTGGCAAAATCGAGATTGTCGGCCTCTACCTCTCCTAACATTCTTTGCATGCCCAGAAAAGCGATGTCCCACGAGAGCGGACAGGCGCCTCGGAGATCCGCGGTGAGACGCGTCATCGCCACGCGGGCACTTTGGACGACCTCGGCACGGGATTCGATTAGCTTTCGGCTGGCGAGACCGGAGCTGAGACACAGGTAGGCGCTTACCAAAATCAACGCCATCAAGGCGGCGCTGATGACAAGTTCGATCAGAGTAAAGGCGGATGCGCTCACTCGCAAACCGGGCGCTGCCGATGATGGCCCTGGTCTCATCGGTTGCTGCCTTCTCTTTTGTTGGCTTTTGACGAATCTTTGCGATCTTTGGAAGTGTCCGAGGGCAGGTCGCTCAGCGGGGCATCGAAAAGCAGCGTGCCCAATTCGAAAAGTGTCTGCCCTGACTTCGAGTTTTCCACCACCACCTGCACTTCGTGCAAACCATCGATCGAGGTTTTCTTAACGGATTGTTTCCAACGGAAGAGAGAAAAGTCATCTTCGCATTCACCTTCAGTGTCCCCGTCCTTGATGTAACCTTCCGCCCGGAGCGTCTCGAGCTGCCCGGCGGCGAGAAGGGCGGCGCTGGTTTGAAGCTCGGATTCCTTGTTCGACCGCAATGCGGCGGTGATTCCCTGGGTAAGGCCCACGATCCCGATGCCCAAAATCAGGATGGCGCACATGACTTCCAGCAGGGAGAAGGCGGATTCTTTGTTGCAACGCGCTCTCACTGGCGCTCCATCTCGAGGATGTGAACTCGAGCAGTAGTAGGATTAATCCGAAGCCCGAGGCGAAAACCATCCCGGTCGCGCAGCACAATCTCCGCGGCGTCGGCGGTCCCATCCGGATAGAAGCCGATGACCGTTGCTTTGCTCCGGCTCCCCAAATCAGCCCCCGACACGAAAGAAGGCCCTTCGTCGGGCGTTTCCGGGAAATCCTCACCCGATTTCCGAATCTCCATCGTAATTCCCGTGTCTATCTCTCCCTGGCCTCCTGGAATATCCGAGTCAGGGATTGGACCGTTTGCCTTCTTTCTTTCAGGAATGCTCCTTTCAACAAAGTAACGGCCCTTTTTTTGGTCGAGCCGCACGCGATGTGGCTGGCTGATGGTAATGGCACGGCTGCTGGCCAAACCAAAGCTGTCCACCAATTTTCGGCCCGAAGAACGGAGGAGCGCGCCCTGGTAGGTGCCCCTCATCTGGGGGATTATCATGGCCGTCATAATGCCGATGAGCACCAGCACGACCATCAGCTCCATCAAGGTGAATCCACGGTTTTGGAAAATCACTTTGGGACTCTCGGCGTTCATAACTCACCAATTGCCGAGATCGGCTGCATCCCCCTCGCCGCCATCGGCTCCATCAGCGCCCCGCGACCATAGATCGAAACTGGTGGGGTGATGGATGCCTGGATTTCGATACTGATAGGGATGTCCCCACGGGTCAGGGCGAAGCAGTTTGATATAGGGGCCGCGCCATTTTTTATCCTCGCCCGAAGGAGATTCCACGAGTGCCTTCAATCCTTCTTCGGAAGTGGGATGGCGATCGAAGTGAATATAGAATCGTTCCAAGGCTGACTCCAACTCGGCGATACTGGACTTGGCCGCGTTGACCCTCGCTTCCTTCTGTGTGCCAATGAATTGCGGGATGATGGTGGCGGCCAGAATGCCGAGAATGACGACCACGACCATGATTTCGATCAGGGTGAACCCCGACCTTTTTTCCTGAAAACCCTGTTTGGGTTTCGACGGCATTCGCCGGCTAACCGGCAGACCCGAAATATTTGCAGCGGTTCCAACCGCGCCTGGAAATGTCCGCGTATGGATCTGTATTTGCATAAGGATATTCTCGGTTGGTTTTGAGCCTGCGTCAGCGGATGGCTTGGCTCATCTTAAAGATGGGCAGCAACAAAGCAATCACCATAAATCCGACCAAGGCCCCTACCACCAGGATGAGCGCCGGGGCCAGCAGCGAAACCAGAGTCTTTGTTCGAGCGCGCATGTGCCGCTCTTCTATTTCGGCGACTTTGATCAGCATCTCATCCAGCTTGCCAGTCTCCTCGCCCACATCGATCATCTGGACCACGGTTTTCGGAAAAATGCCCAGCTTGCGCAACGGGGTGGCCAGGGAATCACCGCCCCGGGTTTCCTCCGAAACCTGGGCAATCAATTTGGCCAACACCAGGTTGCCAATCGTGTTCTCCACGATCTTCAGCGCCGGCAGCAGCGAGACTCCGCTCTTTACCAGGGTCCCCAAGGTCCTGGCAAAACGGCCCAACGCCGCGGCGCGCAAGACCGCACCCATGATTGGCAGGCGCAGCTTCGCTCCGTCCCAAGCCATCGCCCCTTGAGGGGACCGAACATACCAGCGCAGCCCGGCGAACACCCCCGTGACGCCGATCAGGACCCAGGGCCATCGGTGATGGAGAAAGCCGCTGGTTTTTAAAAGAATCAGAGTGGGCAGCGGCAGCACCTGAAGCATCTCCTCGAGCATGCTGAAAAGACGGGGCAGCACCACCGTGAGAAGAATCACCACCGTAAAAATGCCGAATGCGAGCACAAACATCGGATAGGAAACCGCCGCCAGGACCTCGCCGCGCACTTCGTCCTCGTGTTCAAGCAACTCGGCCAGGTCGGCCATGACCTTTTGCAAAGCGCCGGCCTCTTCGCCGACTCGCACCATGCTCACATAAAGCTTGTTGAATAAGCGGGGATGTTCCTCCAGGGCGGCTGAAAACGAAACGCCTTTTCGCACCGAGCTGGCAAGCCCCAGCACCACCTCTCGCAGAGCGAGGTTCTCTTCCTGCTCCCCCAAGCCATCCAGCGCCTGCGGGATGGAGATGCCCGCTCCCAGCAGCGCGCCCATTTCGCGGGTGAAAGCGGTGATTTCCTTCCTCTTGACCCCCTGCCCAAAAGGACCCTTCGAGGGCCGAGCATCTTCAAAAGGCGCGCTAGCGAGAACCTGCCCCGCCCCCGCGCTAGAGGAAGCCTCCAAACTGGAGGGAAAGAGCCCACGCTTCCCCAGCAGCGACAGGGCGCTTTTGCGGTCCTCGGCTTCAATCAGGCCTTGGACTGGCGCGCCATTTCCTTCCATGGCCTGGTAGCGAAAGGCAATCATTCCAATCCGTCTCCCGAGGAAACGCGCACGATTTCCTCGAGACTGGTGATGCCATCGGCCGCTTTCTGCAAGGCATCCTGGTGCATGGTGATCATGGTCTTCTGAGCGGCTGCTTTGATTTCGGCGCTCGAACGCCTTTGCAAAATCAATTCCCGCAGTTCGGGATTGATCGCCAGCAACTCGAAGATTCCGATTCGGCCTCTGTAGCCGGTGCCGCGGCACTCTTCACAGCCCTCGCCGTAATAAAAACGGCCCTCCATCTGGCGAGCGCCCATGCTCGCCAGCTTTTCCCTCATGCCGGGTGGCACGGTCCAGTCCGCGCGGCAATGTGAACAGATTCTTCGCACCAATCGTTGGGCCAGCACTCCCTCCAAAGAAGAGGAGATGAGGAATGCTTCCACTCCCATGTCTAACAGTCGCGTCACCGCCCCAGCAGAGTCGTTGGTGTGCAGCGTGCTGAAAACCTGGTGGCCCGTGAGCGCAGCCCGGATGGCTATCTCGGCCGTCTCGGAATCCCTGATTTCTCCTACCATAACTACATCGGGGTCTTGTCGAAGAATCGACCGCAAACCAGTGGCGAAGGTGAAACCGCGGTTGGGCCGGACTGGGATTTGCGCCACCCCCGCCAGTTCATACTCCACTGGGTCTTCAATGGTGAGGATCTTCTTTTCCGGGGCGTAAATGCCGCTCAGAATCGCGTAAAGCGTGGTCGTTTTCCCGCTCCCTGTCGGGCCGGTGGTCAGGAACAATCCATGCGGCTTTCCCACGAGGCTGGCCAACAGAGCGCATCGTTCGGGGTCAAGCCCCAGTTCCTGCGGACTGAGCAATTTGGTGCTCTTTTCCAAGAGCCGCATGACGAGGCTTTCCCCATAGATGGTCGGCATCGTGCCTACCCGGATGTCCACGCGCGCGCCCCGATGATGGATTTGGATGTGCCCATCCTGAGGCATGAACCGCTCGGCGATATTCATGTCTGCCATGATTTTTATGCGCGAGACCAGGGCGGCGTGAAGCTGCTTGGGCGGAGGCGGCTTCTCCTGCAAAAGACCATCGATGCGGTAGCGCAATTGCAGCGTCTCCTCGAAGGGCACGAAATGGATATCGCTCGCCCGTTCGCGCAGGGCGGTGGAGATGATAACGTTGACCAGGTTAATGACCGTCGGCTCATTGGCCATCACCTCGATGTCGTGCAGGTTCTTGCTCTCAGCACCGGCCGGCTTGGGATCGAGGTTCTCGATCATTTGCTCGACCGTCACCTGGTAGCACTCGGCGATTTTTTCCAGGATGTCGGCACTGGGGGCCTCCGATTCCTGCACCTCCAAACCGCTTAACAGTCGGATGTCATCAATGACCCGCTGGTTGCCCGGATCGGCGGTGGCGATGTGAATGGTCCCCTGCCGGATCTCAAATGGCAGGACATGGTGACGTTTGACGAAGTCCGATGGAAGCGCCCGGACAGCTTCGGGAGAGATGCTGAGCCGTCCCAAGCTCCCAACTCGTTTCCCTTGGCCCTGAGGCTGCGGAGCTATTAATGAATCCTGAGGACCTTCCCTCAGGAGTTCTGCTGAAGTCGATTTCAACTCGCTCATTCTACTTTGAAGCCACGGCTGGCCAATTCCTTCAAAACGGTGAACCAGTGGTCATTTTGGAAATAAACCCTGCGTTAAGCAACAAGTTTCGCGGACATTCTGTTTGGAGTAATGATTTGCATTGATCAATCGAGACCAGATGGCGGAAGTGCCTCGTCCGCTCAATCATCCCCGTCGGCGGCGGTCGCTCGGCTCGTCAAGGCACCATAACTCGACGGAGTGGAGATGGCTCTGATCCTCGTTTACTAACGCCCGCCTCAAATCTCATCTCTTGGGCCGCTCGGGAGAAAAAGTAGTGCCTCACTCGTCACGCCTCCGCCTGGACCAAATCCATCTCCGCGGCGATGCCCACGTTTTTGAAGCGGCTGCTCGGAAGCATTTTTCGAAGACAAAGGTTTGCGCGTGGACGCCAAGGGTGCGAAGTCTGGCCAAGTGAGTCAAAGATATGCTTGAAACGGGCAGACTGACGACGACTGTTACAGTTAAAGGGATGTCACTGCGCATTCCTTGCTGGAATCGCAGCGCAGATTTGTAATCTAAAATGCCCCCTTTAATCGTAAATTGGGGCTTGCGTCTGAGAAGGGGCTAGTACATGGTTATATCATGAGCACTCGCAAGTTTTTCAACTCTTGGTTGTACCCATCTGCGTAGGCCGTTTAAAAGCAGCTACAAGAAATTTGTTTCCCAGTTCAGCCTTCCCGAATGGAAGCTCTTGTGCAAGCACCGGCTCTTTTTGCATTTCCTTAAAACGAACGTCAAGATCGCCGCTTCCATCGCCGCCGGTGCGCTGCAGCGCCCCATCCTCTATAGCTTTCCCGCGACAGGAGGTGAACCAAAGCCGATCAAGAAAATGAAAAAAGATTCCTCGCGTGGCACTCCGGGTTCCAGATGGAACCATCGCCGCTTCCTCTTTTAATTTGAGAAAGAAAAAAGGTCAGGCGACCGCTTCCAAGGCGGACCCAATTGTTTCCAGGAAGCTGCCGCCATGACCAATTTCCACAACAAAATCATTTTGTCACATCCTCCTTTCCGGGAACATGACCGAATAATGACATTTTGGTCATTGGATCCCTGAACCCGGTCAACCCCCCTCACGGAAGTCGTTGTTGGAAGAGCCAGTCGAACATCTCAGGTTCAACGTACGCTTTCTTCCAGGAGCTATGCTTTAATCCAGTATATTCTGTGTATTTTGCGATCCCCCCATGCTGGCGCCAGGCCTTCACCAAGTCCCGTGCTTGTTGCACAGGCACCAAATGATCGTCATCAGAATGGAAAACCCAGACGGGACATCTGGCGGCGGCATCGTTGACGATTTTTGGACTGCCTCCCGAACAGACCGGAATGGCGGCGGCGAAAAACCCAGGCCGGCGGACGAGGGCCACCCAAACAGCGTGGCCACCCATGGAGACACCTGTCAAGTAACGGCGCTTGGCATCGATGTTGAACTCTCTGGGCAGAATATCGCTGACCAATTCAAGTGTTAGGCGCAAAGCGTTGCCTTCTCTGGGCCCAGTCAATCCGCTCCAGGACGATTCTGCCCACGCACTGCTGCGCGAGCATTGCGGCACTAACAAGAAAAAGCGGTGTTTTTCCCGCAAGGACGGTTCCAGAAAAAGCAAGGGCCCCCAATTGAGCGGCTCCGCGTTGTCATCGCCCCGACCCGCGGCGCCGTGCAAATAGACGATGACCGGATAGGCTTTCTTTGGATCGTAGTCCTTGGGAACGAGTAACCGATAGGGCAGGGTCTTCCGGAGCGCGTTAGTGTAGATGCGAGCGAGGAAATCATTGCTCCCCGCGGCACCGGCAGAGCTGGCAGCGAGCAGCAAAAAAGAGAGCGAGCATGCCTGGAGGCATTTCCAGTACCCACCGGCCTCGAGTCTGCTCCCGGTGCCCTCACGCGGCATTGGAAAATAGCTTTTTAACATCGCGCTCGACCAAAAAGCCGGTCAAAGCCTGGGCTCCAACAGAACGGAGCGCCAGCTTGCGGCCGTAACCGACCCCTGACCGTTAATCCTCTGCTGTCTGAGACGGCAATTCAAATCAAATTATTCCCGCTCGTCACTCGCCAGCCCAATCTTGTCCCTTGAGACCAACGAATCACAATTCTATTTCCAATGGGGCAGGCTGTCCCTAACTTATCCTCCATGAAGACTCTCGCTTTCCTGGCCATCCCGATCCTGCTCAGCGCCCCAGGCCTCGCGCAGTTATCAAATTCAGCAGCTGTCAAACCAGGACGGCGAGACGTTCAGTTTCAGGTATCGGCGCCCTATTCCTCCACTACGGAATTGAGGCGCCGCTTCCGCGGCCAGGCCCACATGCCTCCTTACGACATTTCAAAAGAAAGATTTCAATTATTCATTCCGGAAACGTATTCGGCGCTGACCAATTGGGGATTGTTTGTTTGGGTAAGCCCAAATGGTTCACCGCAAATTCCAGCCGATTGGGATGCGGTTCTGGCCAAGCATCGATTGTTGTTCATCGGAGCTTACGATTCAGGAAACCCCCGCAACGCTTTTGATCGCTTCCGACTGGCCGTGGATGCGAGTCTCAATATGCGGCTTCGTTTCAAGATCGATCCCAAGCGAATCTATATTTCTGGTTTTTCCGGGGGGGGACGAGTGGCGAGCATGCTAGGGGTGGGATATGCCGACATTTTTACCGGAACCATTCCTATTTGCGGCGTCAACTTTTACACGGATGTTCCGGCTGAAGACGGACAAGTATTCCAGCAAAGTTACGCGCCGGATTCAGCACTGGCAGCTATCGCGCGGAAGAGCGGCCGCTTCGCCCTCGTGACGGGCGAGCAGGACCCTAATCGCGCCAATACGCAAGCAGTCGCTGACCATGGTTTCA
This sequence comes from Verrucomicrobiota bacterium, assembly GCA_038228235.1. Classification (GTDB taxonomy): domain Bacteria; phylum Verrucomicrobiota; class Verrucomicrobiia; order Limisphaerales; family JBBRPK01; genus JBBRPK01. Next base: position 5,646 of record JBBRPK010000098.1, on the reverse strand, counting down.
AGAAATATGGGTTCAACCATGTGCTATATTTGGAAGTTCCGCAGATGGGTCATGCCGTTCCTTCCGGGGACTGGGTGGATCGGGCCTTGGTCTTTCTCGAAGAATAACCAAACATCAAATGGGACAAAACTTACCGCGTGAGTGGCAGGAGCTTTCCCTTTCGGGCATACAAGATGCTGAGTGTCCGCCAAAGATGCAGACAGAAACAGGCCGCATATTTATCTTAAGCCCCGGTGTCGGCATCCGATGGTAATAGGCGTAACGGGCGCGTTGGGCGCTCTTAGACGCAAAAGACAATCCGGAGCATTATCTTGAATAACCAACCAGGCAAAACATTGCCGACGGCAAAACCGATTCTGATCCTTTCGGCGACGATTCTGGCTGTGACGGTGGGAGCCAGCCTTTGCATCTATGTGCAAGGGTTGCGCGCCGTGAGGGCACAGGCCAAGGCGCAGGGTATCCGTCTTTATGTCGAAGGAACCCAAGCTAAAACGCCGGCTCCGGGCGCAACTCTGGAGACTCCCAACAGTGCGGCCGGGGACCCGGAGGCGGCCATTCCAAATCTGCTCAAGCAGATGGAAGATTGGGCCCTCAAGGGAATGATGGCGACGGCGGCCGGAGGGGCGAGCGCGATGCTCGGAGTGGTGCTGGGCCTCATGGCGTTGCGCCGTGGCTGGTCCCGCCGGATGGACGAAACCAGCCAGGAGTGGGAGCAGGCATCGCAACGTCTTGAGGAAACCGCCTCTTTGCTGCAGCGTGAGACGGCTGACCGCCGGGCGTTGGCGGCAGAACTGGATAAACTTCAGCGCGAGATTGAGCGGCGTGTCCAGGAGCGCACCGAGACTTTGTCCAGAACCTACGCGGCGCTTGAGGCGGAGCTTAATTCCCGAAAGCAGGCCGAGAAAACCCTTTCCCAACAGGCGCGCGAGCTGGGACGTTCCAAAGACGTTTTGGAACTTCATGTGCAATCCCGCACGCAGGAATTGCAAAAGCTCCAACGCCGCTACGAGCACATTCTCAATTCCGCCGGTGAAGGCATTTATGGCCTGGATCTCCAGGGTCGGACCACCTTCGTGAACCCGGCCGCGGCCAAACTGACCGGTTGGAAAGTCGAGGAACTCGTCGGCAAGTCCGAAGAAGATGTTTTCCATCGCATCCAGCCGACGAACGATGCCGAGGGCAGCCAAACCGCTTTTCTCGCCCGCAACGGAGAGCAATTGACCGATCAGGTCTTTTTCCGGAAGGACGGCAGCACCTTTGCCGTTGAATACGTGCGCACACCCATTTTGGAAAAGGAGAAAGTCGTCGGCGCCGTGGTTATTTTTAAGGACATCACGGAACGCAAACGGACGGAAGAGACACTGGCGCGCAAAGCAGCCGAGCTGGCCCGCTCCAATGCCGAACTGGAGCAGTTCGCCTATGTGGCCTCCCACGATCTCCAGGAGCCCTTGCGCAAAATCCAAGCTTTTGGAGATCGCTTAAAATCCAAATGTGATGCCGCCCATCTTCAGGATGGACGCGACTACCTGGAACGGATGCAAAGCGCCGCTGCCCGGATGCAAACATTGATTAACGATCTGCTGACTTTCTCACGGGTCATCAGCGCCACGCAGCCATTTGTGCCAGTAGATCTGGCGGCGGTCACCAAAGAGGTGCTCACGGATTTGGAAGTCCGCATTGAGCAAACCAAAGCCAATGTGGAGGTGGGGCCATTGCCGGTTATTGAAGGCGACCCGCTGCAAATGCGCCAATTGCTCCAGAATTTGGTGGGCAACGCCTTAAAATTTCAGCCCCCCGGCTCCCAGCCCGTGATTCAGATTAAAGCCCAAACGATCAAAAGCCCCTTTGCCGGCGGACCGGATGCAGTTCCCATTGATGAAGTCTGTGAATTGATCGTTCAGGATAATGGCATCGGGTTCGATGAAAAGTACCTGGACAAAATCTTCGCCATGTTCCAGCGACTGCACGGGCGGAGTGAGTATGAAGGCACTGGAGTGGGCTTGGCAGTCTGCCGACGGATCACCGATCGGCACGGGGGAACCATCACAGCCCGGAGCAAACCCGGCGCAGGGGCATCTTTCATCGTCGCGCTGCCGATGCAGCATCAAGTCCGAGAACTTAAGGCCGCAGCATGACTACGACTCCAACTAAACCGATTGTAATTCTGATGGCCGATGACGACGCCGATGATCGGCTCCTGGCGAAGGATGCGTTGCTGGAATGCCAAATGGCAGGCGATCTGCATTTTGTGGAAAATGGCGAGGAGTTGATGGATTACCTTTGCCGGCGCGGCAATTATGCTCAGCCCAACGCGGCGCCTCGTCCAGGCCTTATTCTTCTGGACCTGAACATGCCCAAAAAGGATGGGCGCGAAGCCCTTCGGGAAATCAAGAGCAACCCCGAGTTGCGGAAAATCCCGGTGGTCGTTCTCACGACTTCCAAGGCGGACACGGACATCGGCCAGATCTATGAGCTTGGGGCCAATTCCTTCATTTCCAAACCGGTCACCTTCGATTCCCTGGTCAATGTAATGAGGATTCTGGGTAATTACTGGTTTGAGATCGTGGAGCTGCCGGCCAAAAAATAGTGCACTCTCTCATCCCTAACGAACGGTTAAAGGTCCTGTTAATCGAGGATGACGAGGATGATTACATCCTCACCCGGAGTCTATTTTCTGAAATCAAGGGATGGCAATCGGACCTGGAATGGATCAATAACCCCTCCGAGGGCCTGAAGAGAATGGTCCATGGCCAGCATGACGTTTGCCTGGTCGATTACCGGCTAGGGGCGGAAAACGGCATTGAGCTGCTGCGTGCGGCCTTAGAACAAGGTTGTTCAGCGCCGAGCATACTTTTAACCGGCCAGGGGGAGCGGGCCATCGATCTGGAGGCCATGCGGGCGGGCGCTTCCGATTACCTCGTGAAAGGGCGTTTGGATTCGGGCCTATTGGAACGCTCGATTCGGTACGCCATCGAGCGCAAACGCGCCGCCGCCACAGCCGCCGCCGAACAAATGCGCCTGGCGAGTTTTGGCGCCGATGTCGGGCTGGCTTTGACCCAGCGCGACTCACTCGACGCCATTTTGCAACGTTGTGCCGTGGCCATGGTGCGTTACTTGAATGGGGCGCTGGCCCGCATTTGGATATTCGACCCGGAGGAAAAAATCTTCCGACTTTACGCCAGTGAGGGCCCCTTTGGGGAGTCTGAAAAGAATGCTTCACCGCAACCGAAAGTAAATGTAACCCTGGATGCCATCGCGGGTGGGAAACCAATTCTGATCAACCAAGCTCTTGGCGATCCCCGTATCCACGATCAGGGATGGGCCAAGCGCGAAGGCATCGTGGCCTTCGCAGGCTATCCCTTGATGCTGGAGGAACGCGTGGTCGGGTTGATGTCTCTCTTCGCGAGGAATACGCTTTCGGAAGCCACGCTTCAGGAGATGGCCTCCGTCGCCAACGGGATCGCCTTGTGCATTGAACGCAAGAGGTCAGCCGAGGCCTTGGGGGCCAGCGAATTCAAATACCAATCGGTGGTTGAGAACATCCAGGAAGTCATTTTCCAGGTCGATAAAGCGGGCTGTTGGACGTTTCTAAATCCGGCTTGGACTTCCATGACGGGGTTCAAGTTGAAAGAAACCCTCGGAACCCGCCTGGCCGATTATGTTCATCCGGAAGACAGGGAGAGGCATTGGGAATTGCTCCAGCAATTGATCGGACACACCCAAAGCTATTCTCGGGATGAGATTCGTTTCCTGGCCAAAGACGGTTCCTTTCGCTGGGTCGAGGTCTATGCGCAGCCGACTCTGGACGAACATGCCTTGGGCGCCTCAGGGACTCTTCGCGATATCACTGAGCGCAAACGTTCAGAGGCCGAAATCCAAAAGTTGGCCGCGTTCGTCCGTTGCAACCCCGATCCTGTGATGGAGTTGGCCGCCAACGGGACCCTTACCTACATGAACCCGGCCGCGGGCGACATGGCCCGTTTGCTCCAATTGGACAAACCAGAGTCTCTCCTGCCCCGGGAGGCGATCACCATTTCCAGGGAATGCTTGCGCCTCGGTCAGAGCAAATTGCGCGAAGAAATCTGCATCGAAGGACGAACTCTTTCCTGGTCTTTTTTCCCGATCACGTCCAGCCAGGTCGTGCATTGCTACGGCAGCGATGCCACCGAGCGCCTCAGCCTCGAAGCGCAACTGCGTCATGCCCAGAAGCTCGAATCCATTGGACAATTGGCGGCAGGCGTGGCGCACGATTTCAATAACATCCTCACGATTATCCAGGGCCATTCCGATCGGCTCCTGGCGCAATGTGACGGGGATGAACGAATCACCGAGCCACTGCAGCAAGTTTCCGCCGCCGCCAGCCGTGCTTCCAGTCTCACTCGGCAACTCCTCATGTTCAGTCGCAAGCAAGTCATGCAACCTAAGGTGCTCGAACTGAACGCCGTGCTGGGCAACATGGGGAAAATGCTTCATCGGCTCCTCGGCGAAGACATCGCCCTGGAATTGAAGTGCCTCCCTCTCCCCCTGGCCGTCGAAGCGGATGCTGGCATGATAGAGCAGATTATCATGAATCTGGCCGTCAATTCCCGCGATGCCATGCCCAAAGGCGGCCAACTCCTCATCACCACCACGTTGGTGGAAGCGGACGAGGGCTACGCGCAACAGCACGCGGAAGCTCGCCTCGGCTCCTTTGTCTGCCTCAGTGTCACCGATACCGGTTGCGGCATGGACACCGAGACCCAAGGCCGCATTTTCGAGCCGTTCTTTACCACCAAGGAAGTGGGTAAAGGAACCGGTTTGGGTTTGGCCACGGTCTATGGTATCGCAAAGCAACACCAGGGTTGGATCGAAGTGACCAGCCAGGTGGGACTTGGCACCACCTTTCAAGTCTTCCTGCCCCGCTCCGGCAAGACTCCTGAACCCAGCAGCGAATCCCCCGCTACTCTTGAGATCGTCCACGGGCACAGAGAAACGATCTTGCTTGTGGAAGATGAGCCAATGCTGCGCGAGTTGGCGCGGATCATTTTAAATGATTACGATTACCAGGTGCTCGAGGCGGCTTCGGGGGTGGAAGCCCTCAAGGTCTGGGACGCCCATCAGGGCCAGGTGGATCTGCTGCTCACCGACATGGTGATGCCCGAGGGCATGAATGGCCGTGAATTGGCGGAAAAGTTAAAAATGCGCAAGCCTGCTCTGAAAGTGATTTACACCAGCGGTTACAGCGCAGAGGTGATGGGAGCCGACTCTGGCCAGCGCAATATTCGGTTCCTCCAAAAGCCCTACCCGCCACCCCAACTGGCGCAAGCCGTGCGCGAATGCCTGGATGTCGGATAGGTCGGGCATTAGTCCAGGCTCCGTAAGGGGAAGGACCCTCTGAATTCGTTGGCTTTTCTCCGCTTGATCCAGGCGACCTCTCGCCGTTGAGTTGAGAAATGGATCGGCTCCTTCCAAGGGGCTATGCGCTGCACGTGACCTTCCGGCTGACAAGGAACGCGGCGGTCAAAGCGGCGATAAGCCCGCGATATTCAAGGAAAGCCTCACGCCGATTTTACTGTCGGGGCGGGTACAAAAGGGGACGGCTGCGAGTTCAAAAGGGGACAGGTGATGTGGCGGTTGGAACTGTCCCTTGGTCGAGGGCTTGAGGAG
>JBBRPK010000097.1:0-21446 GCA_038228235.1 Verrucomicrobiota bacterium | reverse complement strand
TAGAACTAATAGTGCATAGAAATAGTAAAACGACGACTTATAATGCCATATTTTATTGGACACATTGAGAGAACTAAAAAAGCACGTCGGGGCTCAAGCCGCGGGATCGTCTAATAAACTACCCCTCCGAAAAATCTGTTTCAACGCTGGGAACAGCCGCCAAGGAGTACGAGTCCCGGAGGGACGGCCGAAGGGCGCTGCATCAGCCGTCCCTCCGGGATCCTGAGGTCCAACTACCCCCAACGTTGAAACGTTGTATGTGTGTAGCCACCCGCACCTGCAACGTAGCGCAGGTTGGGAAACCTGCGACACGGCAGACTTGGAAGTCTGCGCTACATGCTCACACCGATCAGAACCATCCTCCATCCTCAGACCCCAGCACCGGGCGGGACGCCCGGTCTCCCGGTCCCCTCAGTTGCCCGCGCGGGCAGCGAGATCCCCCGTTGTCACTTCCAGTCCGCTCCAATAACCGAATGCGGAGGAGGAAGTATGGACACAGTTTTCCAAGCGAAGCGCGACCTTTCTTCCCCCATAAGGCGTCAGGTCCACTCTCACTTGCTTCCACCCTTCGCCTGAGCTGTCGATCGTCTGCCGGTGAATGACTCGGCCATCCGCTAACACTCGCAATTCCCAATCCTCTTTTTCGCGCGCCGCGACGGCGACGGCTAACTCAGCCCTTTTGCCGGCGGGCACTTGGACCACTCGCTCCAGCGCCGCCCCCTCGGTTCGATTGACGGGTTGTGTCATAAGCACATTTTGGCGCCCGGCGTAGTCAGACAGCTTGGCAGGTCCGCCTTCAAAGGCTGGACAGAGGATGCGCCACTCGGGATTCCAAAGAGCCACTGATTCGCCATCCACGGGCTGAGCTTCGACTTTCGAGCGTTTCTGACCAGACCCTTTCTCATCACCGATCAGTTCCTTTCGCAGTGCGGGCGTCCAGGGACGATTGTCCTGGGGCGGGTTAAGAATATACCAGATCAAACTCCGGAAATCAGCCTCGGGCATCTGCTCCAATCCTTCCGGCATCACAGACAGTTCACTGGTGCGGATGCGGGCAATCTCGGACTTCGCAATTACTTCCTCCTTCGGCCCCGCGGAGAGCAGTTTCAGGCGAGTGTCCGTGTCTTCAACCACACGGCCACTAAGAGCGCGGCCATCTTTCGTTTCGACTTCCGTGTTCTCGTATCCTTTACCAACGATTTGGTTCGGATCGATGACATTGGCCAGCAGCGCGTCCAGTGTCGAACGGCCCACCCCGGTCAAGTCGGGTCCCACCTCCGCTCCTTCGCCATGCAGTTTGTGGCATGTCAGGCAGGTCTTTTTCGCCACTTCATGACCAGCGTCCAGATTCGGTTCTCCGCTCAACACCACTCTTTTCTTTTGCGCGATCAATCTTAGCTTGTCGGCGTCCGACTCGCGGAAACGGCCGATCAGGCTTGCGGTGCGCTCGCGAACGCGCGTCTCTGTCGAATTCGCCAGTGAACGCACCACCGTGGCGGAGACTTCCCCCGGCGCAATCGTCTTATTTTGGATGGCGTCCAGGAACGCATCCCGGCCTGAACTGCGCGATACCAGGGTCTCGGCAGCGGCCCGCCGCACCGCTGGTGAGAAACTCTTCCATCGCTCGATCAACGCGGCCGCCACCTTCTCACCCCCGGTCTCGCTTAAGGCCTGAATGCTGGCGATGGCCAGCTCATCGGAAATTTTGCCTGACAGGAGAGCGATGATAGTGTTGCCAGCGGCATCGCTTTTGGTCTGGCGCGCCACTTGAAGCGCCTTAATTCGTTCGACCTCTGGAGCCGCGGGGTCGTTAATTTTGGCCAGCAGGCTTCCAAGCGCGCCCGGGTCTCCCCAGAGAGTGCCGAGTTCTTGCCCGCGCGCCACGACCTCTCGGTTAGCACTGCCCGACAATTTGGCGAAATAATCGGAAACGGGTTTGCTCGGCAGGAGCGCTTTTCCTTTCTGTCCCTCAATCAGCCCATTCAAGGCCGCCGCGGCCAGCTCTGCGCTTTTGTCCAGCACTGCGGCGGCGAACTCAATCGCGGCATCCATTCCTTCTGGCCGTTGCAAGTCGCAGATACGGCGCATGGTTTTCCGGACGAGCTGGCCGCTCAAGGGCATCGTGGCAGCGCCATTTTCCAGCAGCCAGCTCAACCCATTCTGCGGGTTCTGCGCCACCCGCGGTTCGGCCGCCATCCAGATCATGAATGGGATCAATGGATCGGTCCCCGCTGCGGAAGCTTTCACCAGGGCAGTGAGCGCCGGACCAGGCTCGAAATTCGCGATGGGCTCCGGGACAGGTGTATTGACAGTCAGCGAGCCTGACACAAATTGGCGGAGTGCCGTGGCCACGGCCAGGCGAACCGAAGGATCGGGATCGCTGGCCAGTGTTAGCAAGCGATCGCGCGCAGCCTCCGAATCGATGCGCCGCTCGCCCGTCAGCCGCGCCGCCCAGGCGCGGATGGCCGGCTCCTCAGCCGTGACGCATTTGTCGAGCGCGCCTTCCGCCAGGAGTTCCGCCCCGTGGAGCGTCCAGAGCGCGGCCAGCCGGGCTTCGAGCGGCTGGGGGCTGGCGAGCAGCTTTTCCAAATCGGCTCTGGTTGAAGCATCGCGACGCTCGGTCAAAAGCCGTTGCGCCATCCGGCGTTGCCAGATATTCGGATGCGAAAGATAGCGGACCAACTCGCCGTTGCTGGCTTTTCCGAGATCCATATTTATCTCCGGACGGCTCGGCACCTTTGCGCCAGGGGTTTTGCCCGTGTAAACGACACGCCAGATGCGTCCCAACTCGCGGTCCACTCCTTCGGGATCGGCATTGGCGTTTTGATAACAAGGATATTTATCGTACCAATCCATGATCCAAACCGCTCCGTCAGGCCCGACCTGGGTGCTCACGGGCATGAACCACCCGTCGTTGGCCCGCACGAAATCCTGCTGGAAGGAAGCCCGGAAGCTGGAGCCGTTTGGAGTCAGCCGGTCCTGGTGCACAGCGTTGTCATGGATGTTGCCCATGAAAATCGCTCCGCGATACTCGTCCGGAAATTGGTTGCCCTGATAAAGTTGCACGCCGGAATACGCCGCCATTTTGTGTTTATGATCCACAATGGACGGCAAGAGTTGGTATCCGTATGGATTGAGGGGACTTCCGCCCTGCCGAACGTATTGGCACCCCGGCGCCATGTGGAACAGATGGTCGATCACGCAGGCGCTGACAAATGCGTTGCCCGCCCGGTCGAAATCGACGCCCCAAGGATTGCTCGTGCCATCGGCGAACACCTCAAACTCTTTCGTGCGCGGATGGTAGCGGGCTACCGCTGCATCCACTTTTACGCCGGTGTCAGCAGGATTATTCGGATCTTTAACCACCGAGTGAGTGAAAACCCCGTGAGTCAGATAGAGCCAGCCGTCCGGACCCCAAGTGAACCCGTTCAGGAGTTCATGGCGGTCATGAAGACCAAAGCCGGTTTTCAGAACGGTGCGCTTGTCAGCTTTCCCATCGCCATCAGTGTCTTCCAGAAACAAAAACTCGGGTGCCTGGCCCACATAAACGCCGCCGTTGCCCAGTTGCAGGCCGGTCGCGAGATTCAATCCGTCCGCGAAGACGGTGACCTTATCGGCTCGGCCATCGCCATCGGTGTCTTCGAGAATTTTGATCCGATCCCGACCCTTCTCGCCTTTTTTTGCGCCGAGTGGATATTCATAAAGTTCGAGCACCCAGAGCCGCCCGCGCTCATCCCAGGTCATGGCGACGGGATTGACCACTTCCGGCTCGGAAGCGAAGAGTCGGATTTCAAACCCTCCCGGGAGCGTGAATTTTTTCTGCGCTTCCTCCGGCGACAGGGCAGGAGTAGCGGCGGGCGCATGTTGTCCCGTGAGCTGGTTGCCGGACGGTTTGTTCGTATAAACAGGGAAATCGAACGACCCGGATCGGCGGGGCGCATAATCGGCGGCCCGACCGGTTGTGAACAAACCAAAGCCCAACGCAATCGAAAACAGGAAAGAAAATCTCATCATATAACGCTCTCATTAACCAAAAACCTGTCCTCCTGGTCAATCTGTTTTCCGTCCCGCCCAACGCGCGGGTGATTCCCGCGGCTAACGATGCACCAGCGAAGTTCTTCATGGGAAACCTGCAGTCCTTTGCTTTGGTTCCTGAACCCTCGGCCATCGCGTTGAGTGGCATGGGCGTTGCTGGTCTGCTGCTGATCCGCCGCCGCAAGAAACATGAGGGGTATTTGTGTTCATTTCGAGCGGCCCGGTAACGGCCGGCTTTTTTGTTTTGCGCCCAACTTTTACACGAATGTGGGTTGACCCTTTCCAGGGCATTGCCCTCGGCTACCTGGTGAGGGCCGTCGGCCTGTTGCAATGGCCCCGTCCACTACATTCCCATAATCTGATACCCGCAATCGACGTAGATGACCTGGCCGGTGATGGCGCCGGCGCCGTCGCTGGCGAGGAACGTGCCAGTGGCGCCAAGTTCCTCGGGCAAAACGTTCCGTTTGAGGGGCGCGTGGGCTTCGTAATGTTTGAGCATCTCGGTGAATCCCGCTATCCCCCGCGCTGCCAGGGTGTTCATCGGTCCGGCGCTGATGCAATTGACCCGAATGCGTTTCGGACCCAAATCGTAAGCAAGATACCGCGTGCTGGCTTCAAGAGAAGCTTTGGCCACCCCCATGACGTTGTAACGCGGCACGACCTTTTCCGCTCCGTAATAAGTCATGGCGATGATGCTTCCGCCTTCGGTCATGAGCGGGGCGGCGCCGCGGGCCAGGGCGACGAGGGAATAGGCGCTGACATCGTGGGAAATGCGAAAGGCTTCGCGGGTGGTATCGACAAACTGTCCTTCCAGGGCTTCCCGCGGCGCAAAGGCCACGGAGTGCAGCAGCAGATGCAATTTGCCGAACTTTTGTCCTACCTCAGAAAAAACCCGCGCTATGTCTTCGTCCCTGGTAACATCGCAGGGCACCAGCAAGGTATCCGGTCCGAAAGCGCCGGCCAGCTCCTCCACATTTTCCTTAAGCCGTTCGCCCTGGTAAGTGAAAGCCAGTTTAGCCCCCGCCTTGACCCAGGCTTGCGCAATCGCCCAGGCAATCGAACGTTTGTTGGCGACGCCGAAGACTACCCCGAATTTTCCTTCTAACATTGGTGACATGGATTTAATAGGTTCGTGCTTCGTTCTCGAATCATTGCCGCTCATATTCGCCTTTGCCGAGGCGCTTCAAAACGGTGAAGCCTGCCTTTTTAGCGTCGCTCACCGATACTGGCTTGAGCTTGAGGGGCGAACTGAAAGTGGAGATGATTTTACGGACCGGTTTCTTGCACGCGGGACATTTGGTCAGCTCCGCCGCGCTGAGCGGGCGGCGCAAACTGAACTTGCCGCCGCAGGCCGCGCAACTTCCTTTGCGAAGTTCGTATTCGTAGAGAGGCATACGTTCACCCAAAATCCTGTTTCCAAAGCGCAATGTAAACCGCAAATTGACGGAATCACTAATTCTCACGCAGGGAGGTAGAACGCGCGCAGGCTCCCCCCCTGCCCTGCTCAAAATTGCTCTATCTTTCCTCGATATTGGCCCAAAAATCGCTAACCTGGGGGTATGGCACTGGTTCGGATACTGGTCGATGGCTACAGTTTGTTGCATGTGTGGGAGGAGTTGGCTCCCGGCAAACCGCGCTATTCCCCGGCCGCCCGCGAGGAGTTAATCAGCCGGATGACCCATTATTACGATGCTTGCGGCACCCCAATTACGATCGTTTTCGACGGGGCGAGCACTGTCCAAGCCAGCTCTCCATTCCCCTCGACTCCCGAGGTGGAGATCATTTACTCGCGTCCAGGACAAAGCGCCGATCAGCTCATTGAACGGGTGGCGCACCGTCTCTGTGGCTACGGAGAAGTTCTGGTCGTCACCGATGATTTGGCCGAACGGGACATGGTGGCCTCAGGGGGCGCCATGGTCTCAAGCTGTCTGGGTTTTATCCAGAGTGTCCAGACCGCGTTGGCGGAACTGGAGCAAGAGGTGCAAAGGTTAAATCGAATTGAACGAGGAAAATTCCAGCGCTCCGGCTAACTGCTCATCAACCCTAACTCTTTTATGCAACCAACTGATCCCACCTCCAGAAAACTCCCCGCCACGCGCGCAAAAAGGCCGACAACTCGGTCGCTACGCTTCCTTATCGTCTCTTCCCTCTGCGCGGTATTTTTTACGACCGCTTTCGGCGCGCCCAGGAAAACCGCGGCTGCGGGGCCTGGCGGCACTCGCTTTCTCTTCGTCGTGGAAACTTCCAGGGCCATGCTGCCTTTCGAGCACGATGGGCGGCAAGCCGTCTTTGATTTGCTTTATTCTGGCGTGGGGGACCAAATCCAGCCCGGTGACACCGTTGGAGTTTGGAATTTTGGCCGGGAGGTCCACGGCGGTATTTTCCCGATGCAGGTCTGGGCGCCCGAACAAAACCTTCAACTCGCCAGCTCGGTCGGGCTGTTTCTGAAAACTCAGGCCTATGAAAATCAGGCCCAGATCGAACGGGTGATTCCCAAATTACTTTCATTGATCGGGGCCGTGAAGGATGTGAACATATTAATCGTTTCCAGCAGCGATTCGGCCTGGAAGGGCACCTCCTTCGAGCGCGACATCAACCTTGCCTATCAGAAAAACGCGGTGGAAAGCCGCAATGCCAAACGTCCCCTCATCACCACCCTGGTCGCGCGCAACGGAGCGATTAGTAGCTGGTCCGTGACCCTGGCCGGGGAGCCTGTTGCACTGCCCAAGCCAGTCCCTGCCGACAAAATGGTTCAAACGCGGGGAGGGCCGCAACCGAACGCCGAAACCCAAAGTGGCGCTTCGGAAACATCCATTCCTCTGGCCGGTCAGGAACCTAAGACTGCACATCCTCCTCGTGCTCCGGCCATTCAGAGCCTAATAATTACCTCCAAAGGAACAAAGATCAACGGGGAGCCGAGAGAAGACAATGTGCTAACTTCCGTCGTGCTCAAAGAGCCTGTGGCGTCTGGAACAGAACTAAAGCCTGGCGGCGCCCCTCCAGCACCCAAGGCCGAAGCCAAAAGCTCGAAGGAGGGAAGTCTGGAGAACAACAATTTGACCGTAGCGCAACCCCCTCTCCCCGCAAAATCAGGCGTGAGTTCCATCCCGATTCCCGCCTTCGCGCCCCTGCCCATCCTGGCGCGGGAAAAAACTGTTCAGGAAAATGTGACCGCCCCCGCTTCAACACCTCCTCCGCTCGCGATGTCCAGCCCGCCGAAACCGCTTTTCACGTCGCGTGGCTTGTTTCTGATGGGTGGGGCACTCACGGTGTTAGCAGCAGGTTTTCTCTATTTCGCGCGACGATTCTTTCGTCCGGCTGCCAAACCCAGTTTTATCAGCCGGTCTTTCGATCGCGATAAGCCATAAAACTGAGGACGAAGACGGAACACCGAAGAGCGAAGTCGGAGGGCTGAGCTGCAGGGCCGAGCGCGGCAAAGCAGGAACCCAAGAACAGTCTCGACACGAATTTCACCCGTCCTCCATAACAGCTCACTGCGGGGGGCAGTTTTTCAGGCCGCAGACCCAAAAAACACCGCGAAAATAGCTCGGCGGTTTGTATGGGTTTAGCGCGCTTGCCTTGAATTCGAGCGCGCAAAGCCGGCGCTCCGCCGCGGCACGCCCAATAAGGCGAGGCCTTACTTTAACGGCCAACGTTAAAACGTTGGGCTATTCTCGTTTGTCGCGCTGGGAGCAGACCGCTGGCAATGTTAGCCTGCGACTGCGCGGACTTGCCCCCGGCTAATCTCCGTCAGGGAACCCTTCGGGTTTTGATTTTGAATCCCTCAATCGTGCATTTTGCATGAACTGAGGGCGTTTGGTAGCCATCCCTTTGACTGTCCTTCCCAGCGATCCGAGGTAAACCGAGGCTATCCGAGGCTAACCGAGCCTTCTGAGATTTTTGTTTTTTTCGGGAGAGGGGTTCAAGAGCCATTGACACGGTTGAACTTCGTCTTGGGGATTCCCGCTCACCTCGCTAAAGGCAGCCGTTAATAAGATGCTTTTACCAGAAAAGCCGCCTGTGAAGAATGGGACGCCATGTGAGGGCCCCCCCGCCTGCAGAATCCTGGCCAGCCAATACAGGCTGAACGATGTGCGGTTATTTCCCCAACTCTTATCCGCCCTGCAACTTTTTCGACTTCTCATATTCCGCCATGGCCTTGGGGAGGAACTCTTTCAGGTCCTGGATACGCCGGGCATGGGATGGATGGGTGGACAAATAAACAGGCGGTTGCGCGCCGCCCGTCTGGCTCATCCGCTCCCAAAATGAAATTGCCTCGTGCGGATCGTACCCGGCGCGCGCCATGTAGAGCAAGCCGAGCTCGTCCGCTTCGGTTTCCTGTTCGCGGCTGAACGGTAACATAACGCCGTACTGCGCTCCTGCCCCCAAAGCGGCCATGATTGTTTGGCGTTGTTGCATATCCAGATTTCCCAGAGAAAAATTGGCTCCAACCAGAAATGTCTGTGCCAGGCTCGTGCGCAACAGGCGTTGCGAGCCATGCCGTGCCACCGCATGGGCCATCTCGTGGCCCATCACTGCGGCCAGCCCAGCTTCAGTTTTCGTGGAAGGGAGGATTCCAGTGTAAACAACGATTTTCCCTCCCGGAAGACAGAAGGCGTTCACTTGCTCACTCCGCACGAGGCTGACCTGCCATTGGAAATTTTTTGCCGTTTCGCCCGTAGCAGGAGCAAGATGTTCGGCCACCCGCACGACCAAATCGTGCTCCGGCCCGCTCCCCACCACCTGAGACTGCGATAAAACTTCCTGATAACTCTGCAATCCCAGCGAGTCCTCCTGTTGGGAAGAAAGCGCGACGCGGGCGGTTCTGCCGGTGAGGGGATTGGTCACCTTCTCCGCAGTGAAATACTTGAAACCCATCACGATGAGGGCAATCAGTACTGGCAGTATGATAAAGTGTCGTCGTTGCATCACTCAACACAGACTCGTCAGGATTCTTCCTAACATGGCATCTATCTTTCCAAGATCGGATTCCGTGCTGCTTCGTTTTCGCGCGAGTAGAAATTCGTCGCGCGAGGGCCAAGGCCCATGCAGCACCATCTTAACCGGGCTTACCTTGCTTTCCCATGTTGTATCCTGCAATAAGGTATTAACCCTACCGTGATGAAGGGGGATTAAATCCTATCCAAGTGAGCATCACTGCGCATTTTCCAGTCTGAGACCCTGTTTTTAAAATTCCGTGTGGTCCTGTTTTCGCGGAAGAGGCTGGCTAGCGAGGGGCGACGAGCGAGCATACCCGCCAGGGGTCTGTGACCGAGGAGAAACAAAGGTAGTGGGCGTACGAAAACCCTCCGGGCGGCGGGTCTTTTGTCTGCGGCCTGCGTTGACTCGGCCATCACAGCCCGCTGCGGGGATGCTCCGGCCTCGCCGCCGTGGCCACAGCCAAAATCCCTCGCCGCAGGACCCCACGCAATTTTAAAACAGGCTCTGAGTTGCTAAGGCCGGACTGGCGTGCTAACGATTCTGCGGGGCGATGCGTTGCTTCTCCTTGCACGAGTAGCCGTACCACCTGTGCTTATGAACTTTTCTTTCCTTATTTGTCTAGTTGTTGTGCTCTTCCTCCTTGCCAGGTGGACGGTGGAATTTTGGCTGGGCCGGCTCAATCGGCGTCATGTCCTGTCTCATGCCGATGCGGTGCCTGAAGCGTTCAAAGGCTCCATCGACGACGCCACCTACGCTAAATCGGTGCAATATACTCTGGCCAAAAACCGACTGGCCCAGGTCGAGGATGCCTACAGGGCGGTGATCCTGCTGGCAGTCCTGGTCAGTGGAGTATTGCCCTGGGCATTCTCCTCATCGACCGGCTGGCTGGGTCAATCCGTTTGGGTGATGGCTGGATTTTTGTTTGTGATCGGTATGGGCTTATCGCTGTTGAACCTGCCGCTGGATTGGTACGAGCAGTTTCGGTTGGAGGAGCGTTTTGGATTCAATACCACCACGCAAAAGCTTTGGTGGCTTGACCGATCTAAACAATGGCTCCTCGAACTCGCGCTGGGATTTCCACTTTTGGTGCTGGTGTTAAAACTGGTTGATTGGACCGGCCCGTGGTGGTGGCTCTGGGCCTGGGCTTGCCTGCTGGCCTTTGAATTGTTGATGGTCGTGCTCGCTCCCATTCTCATCATGCCCTTGTTCAACAAATTCACCCCGTTGCCGGAAGGCAGCCTGCGTGAGCGGCTCCTGGCCTTGGCGCATCGAACTGGGTTTCGGGCCCGCGACCTTCAGGTCATGGACGGCAGCAAACGCTCACGCCACTCGAACGCCTTCTTCACCGGCGTGGGACGATTTCGGAAAATCGTGTTGTTCGATACTCTTGTCCAGCAGTTAGCCGAGCCAGAACTGGAGGCGGTGCTGGCGCACGAAATTGGACACTATAAAAAAGGTCATGTCCCAAAAATGCTGGCCGGCTCCGCCGCGATCATGTTTGGCGGGTTCTTTATGTTAGCGTGGCTGGCCCGGCAGGATTGGTTCTACCGGGCTTTCGGCTTTGAGCCCGGCCATCTCGTCCCGGCGCTTCTCCTTTTCGGCCTGTTGTCGGGTATGGTCACGTTTTGGTTTTCCCCCCTGGCCCACTACTGGTCGCGCCGCTACGAATACCAGGCGGATGCTTTTGCGGCTCGGACCATGGGAGAGCCGCACTCACTGATTGGCGCTTTGCGCAAGTTAACTGAAAAAAATCTCTCCAACCTCACACCGCACCGGTTGTTCAGCCGGTTTTATTATTCCCACCCCACCTTGCTGGAACGAGAGCAGGCGCTGAAGGTGGGAGCATAGCAGAACCGGCCTCTCGGAGGGCGGGAAAGCGCGACTAAAGTGCGCGCTCCAAACTCAGCTTTGTTCGCCGAAGGAAAGCTGGTTCGATTCTTCCGGCAGCGTTTCTGCCGGGGTTTGGACGCTTACTACAGCGCAACGAAGCATTTGGCCTTGAAAAGTATAGCCTGTGGCGATGGTTTCGGCTACGTGCGCGTGGGAGCAAGGTTTGGCTTCCGCATCCACCAACTGATGGGTCTTTTCATTAAATGGCTCATCCCGCTTTGCCTCAAAAGCCACGAGTCCCATCCGCCGGACGGCGTCGCGGCAGGCGCTCTGGAAATTGCCCAGTTGTTGCACGAGGGCGGGCTGGCCAGAGCGAACTCCCGCCTGGTGCAACGCATAGACATGATCGAGCGTTCGGACCGCGCTCTGCAGCCACTCCCCTTCGGCTCGGCGCAACTTGTCCACTTCCAGGCGCAGGTGGGCTTTTTCAGTATCATTGGCTTTCTGCATGAAGTCGGCGAAGGCCTGCGCTTCGGCGGTCATGCGGTCGGCCACTTCCCGAGCTGCCTGGGCGGTTTTGGTTGATTGTTCCTGCAAGCTTTGCCATTGGGCCGTAGCCACAGCGATACGTTCGCCGACCCCTTCCACATTTTTGATCTGTTCGACAGTGGTGGTAAGCGCGCCACTCTCCGCCAGCTTCATTCCCGCGCGATATTCCGTAAGAAATGGAACGACACAGAGCCATCCGCCAGCGCCAACACAGATCACCAGGAACGCAAGAGGCGAGGCCCGGAACGGCTCTGGTGTCTTATACATGATCCAGGCGGCCAACATTAGCAGGAGCAGGTCCCCAAGATAAAATGGCCACTTGGATATTTTGAGAGTTCCAGGTTGTGTCATGCCCCGATAATAAGACCGTTTACCCGAGGCTGGCGAGTAGAAAGCGCTCAGTTAACCGGACGGAAAATCAGCGCTCCGGCAGGCCCTCCAGTTACGCGGACGCAGAGACGGCCTTGAGGTCGGCGCGAACGGTTTCGTAAGTCGTCGAGTAGGCCAGCACCTTGGGGTCGGGGACAATGTGCCAGTGCTTGCAGGCCTCACGGTAGAGGTCGGGCCACCAATTGCGGTGCTGAGTCAAACCTTGCTCGCGCCAACTCGCCCAACCCACTAACACTCGCGACCAGCAGCCGTCCCCGTACTGCACCGCTTCCTGGGCATTTTGAAATTCCTTCAGATACCAATCCCGGCCAATTTTGGCGTGAAGCACTTCGTCGGCCCAGTCATAATCCTGGAACAAAGCGGAGAGCGGGGAGCCGGAGGCCCGGCCCACCTCCCATTCAAACCGTTTGCCGTTCCTCGGCATCAAACCTTGCTCGATAAAATAGAGGACAGCGTGGCGCTCGATCGGTTTCAATTGAGTGTTAAGGGCGAGTGACCAGGTGAAGTTGACCATTACCTGTTTGCCCCAGTCGATTTCCAGGTCGTTGAAGCCGATTTCGCCCATCATGGCATGCCGCGCTTCGTCCCAGAGCTGGCGGGTCATATCGCGGTAATAATCCCAGGGTTTATCCGGTGTTTCCGAAATAATGCTGGCCATCATTTCCGGCACATCGATTTCGCGCAACCGTTTATAGAACATCATCAGAGTCTTAGGTTGCGGCGCAAAATTTGGGTCATAAAGAAACACTTCGGCGTTAACTCCCATGTTGTACGGATCGGGGAAGCGTGGGTCGCGTCGCGGGACGGGATCATATTTATGGGGTTGGACAGAATATCGGCGAATGACGGGCTTATCGCTGAGGACAGCCGCCCCGTGCACCCCGCCGGCGGCCATCAGGCAATCATCCAGAAGGCTCAGCCATTCGGAGGCACGGTGGCGGCATTCTTCACTCACCAGACTTGAGATGGCGCCGGCGCCAAACCGCAGCATGTCGTCCAACTCCAGCAGCGCAAACCGGCAGAGGCGGACTGAGGGCGAATCGACTAGCGGATTGGTATCAGCCAAATGTTTCTCCAAAGCAGCTTTCAGCGCGGGTAGGGCTTTCTCATAAAGACCCAGCACCAGTTCTTCCGTGGCGGGAGCGGCCAGAATCTCATCGAAAAAAATCTCCAATGCAGCATGGGGCGTCGCCTCCAAACCCAGCGGTGGCTCGCGCATTTCCCCAACCCGCTTGCGCAAAGCGGTGACATGTTCGGCACACAGATAAGCCTGGTGGCTGAACCCCATTTTCAATTCGTAAATCGGTTCGGACGTGATGCGTGCCGTAAAAATCTGGTGCAGTCGCTTGAAGGCATAATGGTAGCGTTTGAGCCGGGTCACGCATTGCTCGACCGAGAGGCCTGGGTTCATCGCTTCGGCCATGGAGCAGAGCCCCGCCAGGCTAGGCAGGTTCCGAAAAGAACCAGAGGTTTTCATGCAATGATTGTAGCCCGTGCTTGCAAAAAAACGACTCAAAAAAAGAAGCCGAGCGTGGAAACCGATAATCCCAGACCAACCACGGATGAATACGAATAGAAATGGATGAGAATAGACACGAATTGCACGAATTCTCACGAATTACAAGGGGAAGCAATCCAGCAGGGGACAACTGGGATGAACCGCAAAGAACGGAGAGAACGCGGAGAATGGATCTGCTCGTGGGACTCGATTCGGCGACGAATCAGAACGTGCGCCGGCGCGGTGTGGATGTGGTGACGGCGATTGAGGAAGTCACGAACGAACTCCTCGCGCCGGCGCCGACCAATCGGCTCATCAACCTGCCTGAACCTCCCTCGCCGCCGAGCACGCAACAGTTCTATCGCCTGGTGACGCCGGGCGTGCCATGAGCACATATTTGGGATGCCCTTTCCCCCTGAACCTCGTAGCAGCCGACGTGAGTCGGCTCACTATTCTCCGAAAAAAGATCAGAGCCGATTGACATCGGCTGCTGCAGTTCAGGGGATACGCGAAGTTTCGGTTCGGGGAAAACTTTCAGGGCGAGAGACGCTAACTACCGCGCCGGGTAGCTTGTATTTGTTTAGCAGCCGCGCACATTCCTGTCCGATGCGACGTTCACCAAGGCAGTGGGGATCGGCTATTTCTAGAGCGCCGGAGCGTGCGCAGGTTGCTGCGGACAAGAATGTCCGTGCGCCGCTAAAGTAGGAACTTGTCCTGTTTAGGGCAGGTCTGCTATAGACTTTGCGCCTTCCCGAGGCTGGCTCATCCTGTGGGGAATTCTCGATTTCCGATTTGCGATTGGATTTCTCGGAACTTTTGTGCCGATCTGGATGAAACCGCAGGTGAACACCTGTGATGCAGCGGGCGTCCAAAGGCGGCGGTGCTATACACGTGCGCGAGGCGGTATGGGCGACGCGCTGAATCCTAATCATGAACCGAGAGCGCTTTAATGTTGGTTTGGCGGGCATCGTGGCCGCGGTGTTGCAACTGGGATTTTGCCCAGCCGCGGCTGGGGCGGAAGTTGATCTTCCTAAACCTACAGCCAGCACGAGCCTGGATAAATCCGATTGGTGGTCGCTCAAACCGCTGGTGCGTCCGGCGGTGCCGTCGTTGGAAAATCGAAAATCAAAAGTCGCAAATCCAATCGACGCCTTTATCACGGCAAAGCTCAGGGAGAAAAACCTTGCGCCTTCTCCCGAAGCGGATCGGCGCACTCTCATTCGCCGGCTGTATTTTGATCTGCTGGGATTGCCGCCGACGCCCGAGGAGGTCGAGAGCTTCGTCCGCGAAAAAGGGCAGGAGGCCTATGAGAGAATGGTGGACCGCCTGCTCGCCTCGCCGCGTTACGGCGAACGCTGGGCCCGGCATTGGCTGGACGTAGTGCATTACGGGGAGACTCACGGCTACGACAAGGATCAGCCCCGCCCAAATGCCTGGCCGTATCGCGATTACGTGATTCGCTCATTTAACTCGGACAAACCTTACTGGCGGTTCGTGCAGGAGCAGGTAGCGGGGGATGTTCTGTTTCCTTCGACGACCGACGGCATCGAGGCCATGGGTTTCGTCGCGGCCGGACCGTGGGACCTAATCGGCCATGCCGAGGTCCCGGAGACGAAGGTGGATGGCAAAGTGGCTCGCCATTTGGACCGCGACGATATGGTGATGAACACGATCGAGACTTTTAACAGTTTTACCGTTCAATGCGCCCAATGTCACAATCACAAATTCGATCCCATCCCACAGGAAGATTATTATAGTTTGCAGGCCGTCTTCGCCGCCCTTGACCGGACGGACAAAAAGTACGACAGCGACCCGGCCATCGCGGGGAAACGACTCGGCCTCGAGGAGAAACAGAAGCATCTCATGGGGCGAAAAAAGGCCCTTGATGACAAAATCGTCGCGCGCGCCGGGCAGCCGCTGGCGGAACTCGATAAAAAAATCGCGTCTTCGGCCAACGCGGGAGGACAGGGACCCGCCTTTGGTTACCACAGCAGCATCGAGAAGACCCCTGACGTGCTCAAGTGGGTGCAGGTGGACTTGGGGCGCTCGGTTCCTCTCAGCAACATCGTGCTCCATCCCTGCAACGATGATTTCAACAACATCGGCGAAGGCTTTGGTTTCCCAAGGCGTTTCAAGGTAGAAATTTCGGAGAATCCAGAGTTCCAACAGGATGTAACGACCATCGCCGAGTCCAAGCGAGAAGATGCTCCCAATCCAGGATTGAAGGCGCAGGTATTCGCCGTGAAAAATGTTGCGGCTCGCTACATCCGAGTCACAGCGACCAAGCTGGCCCCGCGGCAGAATGACTACATATTCGCGCTGGCTGAACTGGCTGCGCTCGACGCCACCGGCACAAACGTGGCTTTGAAGGCCAGCGTCACCGCGCTGGATTCCATCGAGGCTCCAGTGCGCTGGCAAAAGTCCAATTTGACCGACGGTTACTCTCCCGCCGTCGTGGCAGCCGGAACGAATGAGATCCTCCAACTGAAGAAGGAGCGCGCCGTATTGCTGGCAAAAGCAACCCACGAAGACGAAAGGAGTCAGGTTGGCGAATTAGACCGCGAGCTGGCGG
Source organism: Verrucomicrobiota bacterium (assembly GCA_038228235.1). Lineage (GTDB taxonomy): Bacteria > Verrucomicrobiota > Verrucomicrobiia > Limisphaerales > JBBRPK01 > JBBRPK01. The sequence continues at coordinate 5,631 of JBBRPK010000097.1, read as the reverse complement.
GCCTGAAAACGGAGATTGCCAGCCTGCCGCCTCAAAAAATCGCCTACGTCGCGGCGGTGCATTACGGCTCAGGCAACTTCGTAGGCACCGGGGCCAAAGCGGGCAAACCGCGCCCTATTTTCACGCTGAACCGCGGCAATGTGCAGCAGCCGATGAAAGAAACAGGTCCGGGCGCTTTGCAGGCGGTGGCAATGCTGTCCGCGCGCTTCGACTTGCCGCCAGATCATTCCGAAGGGGATGCGCGCGCGGCCCTGGCTAAGTGGCTAACAGATTCACGCCATCCGCTGACCTGGCGAAGCATCGTCAACCGCGTCTGGCAGTACCACTTTGGCCGCGGAATTATCGAGACTCCTAATGACTTCGGTCATATGGGCGCACTGCCCACCCATCCTGAATTGCTGGATTGGCTGGCGGTGGAGTTTCGCGATGGCGGCCAATCGATCAAAAAGCTCCACCGGCTCATCGTGACCAGCGCTACTTACCGGCAGGTTTCTGCTGGCAATCCCACTTTCGAGAAAACCGATGGTGACAATCGCTATCTCTGGCGCATGAACCGCCGCAAACTGGAGGCCGAATCCGTGCGTGACGCAGTGCTCCTGGTTTCCGGCACGCTGGACATGACCATGGGCGGACCGAGTTTTCGTGACTTCGTCATCGATAAGCCGGAACACTCCCCGCATTACGAGTACCAGCTCCACGACCCCGAAGATCCCAAATCTCATCGCCGGTCCATCTATCGCTTTATTGTCCGCTCGCAGCAACAGCCCTTCATGACCACTCTTGATTGTGCCGACCCATCGATGCAGGTGGGCAAGCGCAATGAGAGTGTCTCACCTCTCCAGGCCCTGGCCTTGCTGAACAATGCGCTGGTGCTGACGATGTCGAAACATTTCGCGGCCAAGCTGGAAGGCGCCGGAGGTGATTGGCCTGGAAAAGTCCGGCGCGGCTACTACGAAATCGCGGGTCATCCTCCCACCTCCGCGGACCAGGCTGCGCTGGTTGCCTACGGAAGGGAGTTTGGCCTGACCAATCTTTGCCGTGTCCTTTTCAACCTGAACGAATTCGCTTTTGCTGATTGAACATGAAGAACGACTCACCGTTTCATCGCGCGCCCCGCGTGACTCCGGCCCTGAGCCGGCGCGATTTTCTCTGGCGCTCCGGGGGCGGTCTCGGCGGCATCGCGCTGGCCAGTCTGTTGGGTGGCGAGAGTCTGTTAGCGAAATTGGCACAAGCCGCCGATAGCAGCGGCCCGGGCCGGCCGCACTATCCGCCGAAAGCCAAGCGGGTCATCCAAATGTTCATGGGGGGAGCAGCCAGCCATCTCGATCTGTTCGATTTCAAGCCGGACCTGATCAAGCACGATGGCAAACCGAGCAATTTCGGCGAACACGTCGAAGCCTTCCAAGATGGCCTGGGTCCCTGGATGAGACCGATTTGGGAATTCAAGCCTTATGGTCAAAGTGGCAAAATGCTCAGCGAGGTCGTGTCCGACCTGGGCCCGGTCGTGGACGAGATTGCCTTCGTTCACAATTTGGTTGGCAAGACCGGTGTCCATAGCCAGGCCACGTATCTGCAAGCGACGGGTTTTCAGTTGCCCGGTTTTCCCGGCATGGGCTGCTGGGTGAGCTACGGGCTTGGCAGCATGAATGAAAATTTGCCCGCCTTCGTCGTTCTGCCCGACCACCGCGGCTTCGCCTCCAACGGGCCAAAAAATTGGGACTCAGCCTTTCTGCCACCGCAGCACGCCGGGACCACGATCTATCCTGGCCGCGAGAATCCCATCGCCGACCTTTACCCCGCTAAAAGCGGCAGTTTCATCACGCCGCGGAGCGAAGCGTCCGCGCACTCCCTCCTGGCTCGGCTCAATCGCGAACATGCAGCCACCCGCCAAGGGGACGCTCGTCTTGATGCCCGCATCCGCAGCTATGAATTGGCCGCCCGGATGCAACTCGCCGCACCCGAAGCGGTGGATATTTCCAACGAACCGGGCTACATCCTCGACATGTATGGCGTTGACCAAAGCACTAAGCAATGGCCGAAGGAAATCAACGCTCGCGAGGAAATGGACTATTTCGGCCGCAAATGCCTGGTTGCCCGACGCCTTATTGAACGCGGAGTGCGTTTCGTCCAAATCTGGTCCGGCAACGATAATGGGTTTCCGCGCCGCAATTGGGATTCGCACGAGGACGTTCGTCGGGACCATGGCCCCCTTTCGATGGGTTTCGCGCGTGGGGCGACTGCACTCATCCAGGACCTCAAGCAGCGGGGGTTGCTGGATGATACCATTGTTCTCTGGACGACGGAATTTGGCCGTATGCCCTCATCGCAGGGCGGCAAAGGGCGAGACCACAATCCCTACTGCTTCACCAACTGGTTATGCGGCGGCGGCATTAAAGGGGGCATAACGCATGGCGAGAGCGACCAATGGGGCTATAAGCCGCTCGACCGGAATGACCCCACGTTAGTCTATGACATCCATGCCACTATTCTGCATCTCCTGGGTTTCGATCACACCAAGCTGACCTTTCGCCACAATGGCATCGACCGCCGATTAACGGATGTGCACGGCGAAGTCATCCACCCGCTGCTCGCGTAAGTCGCCGGAGAGGGTTGCTCAGCCCCAGAGGGGGCCCCGTCGGCGCGAAATGGTCGGGTTGTATATTTTTGAGCGTTGCTCGATGCGATCACCTCATGGCCAATAACCCTTCCATGATTTCTTTGGCCACGGTTGGAATGATTTCACGGTCGTCACTATGACCCGTAGTGAATGTGACGAGGACGAACCGTGTTCCATCCGGCAGCTCAAGATAAGCAGCATCATGCCGGACAGAACTGGTCCAGCCCGCTTTTGACCAGAGTTTTGTGCCGGCGGGCAGCGCGGTCGCGCCAGTGAAATCATAATTTTGGTCAGGTTCGCTCGCTTCCACCTTTTTCTTGAAAGGATCCCGCTCCAGCAACTTCATCATTTCGGCGCTGCGCACAGCCGAGATAGCGCGACGTTGGACAATCTCCAGCAGAAGGCGGGCGGTGGCCTCAGTAGTCAGGACATTACGGTTTTCATAATTTTTCCCAACGAACAGACGCTCCCGTCCATAGGGTCCATCGCCCCAGGGCTTCTGGTTAACGTTGATGTTGGTGTAGGACAGAGAAGCGAAATACCGATTCACGGCATTTCGTTTCTGCGTCCACCCTTGCATTTCGTTCTCAGGCAACTCCGGTCCACCCGTCGTGCCGGTCAAAGAATCTACGACATAATGAGTGGCATCATTGGAAGAATCCACAATCATATCGCGCATGGCACGGCGCAACTCTTCCGTGTTAGCGAGCTTGCCGTCTTCCATCCAACCATGGGCGGCAGTCAGGTAGAACAATTTGATGACGCTGGCCGGGTAGAATGGCGCATCGCCGCGGTAATGGGCCTGGATGGGCCGTCGCGGGTCCCGCAGATCGACCAGGCTGATGGCGAGTTGATTCGTCTGGAGTTTCTTTTCGGCAAAGGTTTTGCAGGCATGTGCTGCTGCCGCATTCACCATCATTTGCAAACGCCGAGGGCGGCCGAAGTCAGCCTCGGCATCGAGAGCTTGGCTTTGGGCATCCCCTGTGGAAATCAAACCGCAGGACAACAAAATGCCAAGGCTGATGACAGGACACGCGCGCGGGATCATTTCCACAAATGTAAACTTGGAGTTCGTCGTTTGCCTGAGTTTTTCTCAATTGCCCTTGGTCATAAAACGCATCATCGAATCTCCGTGTTTCATAACTTTCGTTTCGCGCCAACACGGTGGGACGCTTAACGTGTCGCGTTTGGTGTGGCCCAATACGAACATTCCTCCGACAGCGAGGAGCCGGGGCAGACGCTGGTCATCCAGCAATCGTTGCGAAAGTGAGGTGGAACGATGGCCAATGTTTTTCTCTCCGAAAGGAGGATCAGCGAGGATAAGATCGAACTCGCGACTGTCTGCGGCCAATTGTCCGATGACGGTAAAGACATCCTGCGTGCGCAATTCAAAGTTTTCGGCTGGTAAATGAACGCTGGCAAGGTTTTGCCTGATCATGGCAGCGTGGCGGCTGATTTTTTCCACGCTCAGAACAGCCTCTGCTCCCCGGCTGAGACATTCCAAGCCAAGAGCCCCCGACCCACTGAAAAGCTCCAGGACTCGCGCCCCAACTACGCGAGCGCCGAGGCTATTGAAAACGGCTTGCCGGACCAGGTCTGCCGTGGGCCGCACGTCCTGGCCTTTGGGGACTTTGATTAGCAAACCGGCAGCGGTTCCGCCAATGATGCGCATCGGAAATCGGCTGGATGGGACACATGGGGCGTATCGCCACTCTCATGCAGGCCCCTGCGCCTTAGAGGCCCTTCTGCATCATGTAGCGCAACAAATCCGCTACCCGGTTGCTGTAGCCCCATTCGTTGTCATACCAAGCCACTAATTTAAAAAACCGCTTGTTCAACTCGATGCCGGATCCCTCATCGTAAATCGAGGAAGCCTTGGAATGAATAAAATCGGTGCTGACCACTTCATCCTTGGTGGTTTCGAGAATGCCTTTCAAATAGGTTTCACTGGCCTTTTTCATGGCCGCGGAAATTTCCGCGTAGCTCGTATCCCTGACTGTCTTTACCGTGAGATCAACGACGGAGACCGTAGGTGTGGGGACGCGGAAGGCCATGCCGGTGAGTTTGCCTTTGACTTCCGGCAAAACCAAGCCGACTGCTCTGGCGGCGCCTGTCGTGGAAGGGATAATGTTAATGGCGGCCGTCCGACCCCCCTTCCAATCCTTCTTGCTGGGGCCATCCACCGTCTTCTGCGTGGCGGTATAGGAATGGATAGTGGTCATCAATCCTTCCTCGATGCCGAAACCTTCTTTCAGAAGCACATGGACGAGCGGCGCCAGGCAGTTGGTGGTGCAAGACGCGTTGGAAATAATCTTGTGCTTGGCGGGATCATACTTGCCTTCGTTCACCCCCATCACGATGGTAATGTCGTCGTTTTTGGCCGGAGCGGTGATGATGACTCGCTTGGCGCCGGCCACCAGGTGCCCTTTGGCCTTCTCGCCATCAGTGAACAAGCCGGTCGATTCGATGACCACTTCCACGCCTAATGCTTTCCACGGCAGATTGGAAGGATCTTTCGCGCTGACGACCTGCAATTCCTGTCCGTTCACAACCAGCACATCGTCCTCCAACCTGTCCGGAGCAGATTTCTTGGAGGAAACCTGGCCGTCGAAGCGTCCCTGGGTGGAGTCGTATTTCAGCAAATAAGCAAGGTTATCGGCGGGCACAATATCACCGACGGCCACTACTTGAACATCTTTTCCGAGAAGACCTTGTTCGGCAATGGCGCGAAAGACGAGCCGCCCAATTCTGCCAAACCCATTGATTGCAACTTTGACTGCCATATATTTTTAAATTCCAGGTTAAAGCGTTTCCTAATTCAGATGCAGCATGTTACCGGCGTCACCGCGTCAGTCAACGATGAATTCCTTTGCGAGCCTGTTTTAAAATTGCGTGGGGTCCTGCGGCGAGGGATTTTGGCTGTGGCCAAGGCGGCGAGGCCGGAGCATCCCCGCAGCGGGCTGTGACGGCCGAGTCAACGCAGGCCGCAGACAAAAGACCCGCCGCCCGGAGGG
>JBBRPK010000096.1:0-21684 GCA_038228235.1 Verrucomicrobiota bacterium | reverse complement strand
GTTGTTGCTGCACGAGTCGTTCACTCTCCAGGTGCGCGTCGCCGCAAAGGTATTGCCGCACAGCCGGTTGGTCACATCCACAATGCCAGTCCCAGGATTGTTGGTCACAATCGTGATCGTCCCGTTGGTTCCACCACAGCTGGCCACCAAGGTGGGCGGAGTGAAGCTCCAGGTCGTCCCGCACTCGATCACTCGGCTCGGCGCACAGGTCACCTCGACTCCGTTGGCCACGACCGTGATGGTCTGGTTGCAGACCACACTGTTACTGCACGCATCGGTCGCCCGCCAGCTCCGCGTCACGCTAAACAGGCTCGAACAACTGTTCGTAAAGGTGTTCGTCACATCAGTAATTCCCGCGAGGTTAGTGATGATCGTGATGGTTACGGGACTGCAAACATCGACTGCCGTCGGAGCGGTGAAGACAATAGGATTGCCGCACCCGATTAACTGGTTGGGCGCACAGGTCAGATTGGGGGGAGCGGTATCGACAATGGTGACGGTTTGGCTGCAGAAGGAAGTATTAGTGCATGCATCGGTCGCTCGCCATGTCCGCGTCACACTGAACAGCTTCGGACAACTGTTGGTGAAGTTATTTGTCACGTCCGTAATTCCGGCCAGATTGGTCACAACTGTGATGGTCATGCCATTGCAAACATCAACCGCTGTCGGCATGTCGAAAGTCCAGTCTGTGCCGCACTGCACTTGCTTGTCTGGCCCGCAAGCCAGGCGTGGGGGCTGGGTATCGACGACCGTGAATGTTTGACTGCAAAAGGCGGTATTGCTGCACGTGTCGGTCGCCCTCCAGGTCCGTGTCACGCTAAAGAGTCTGGGGCAACTGTTCGCGAAATTGTTGGTCACATCCGTAATTCCGGCCAGGTTGCTCACAACCGTGATGCTCACGTTGGTTCCGTCGCACACATCCACGGCCGTCGGCGGGGTAAAAAAGATGGGGCTGCCGCATTGGATGATCTGATCATGAGCGCAGGCCAAATCTGGTGGAGAAGTGTCCACCACGGTAAGAGTCTGGCTGCAGACCGCACTGTTGGTGCACGTGTCGGTCGCCCTCCAGGTTCGAGTGACGCTATAGAGGATTGGGCAGCGCGGGTTGGCGATATTGGTCATGTTGGTCACCACAATCGTGATGATTACGTTAGTTCCGTCACACAGATCGGTCGCCGTCGGAGGCGTGAATACCAGGGGGCTGCCGCACTCAATGATTTTATCAGGCGCACAAGTCAACGCCGGCGGGGTTGTGTCCACGACCGTAATTGTTTGGCTGCATATGCTGCTGTTGGTGCAAGCGTCCGTAGCCGTCCAAGTGCGGGTGGCGGTGTAGAGAATCGGACACACACGGGGATTAGGGGTATTGGTCAACGTCACATTCGTGAGCGTCACACTGCTGCAATCCGAGAAGGTGGGCGTGTCAAAAGCCAAGCCGGCGGTGCATTCGACGGTTCGGCTGGGTCCACAGATTAGAAGCGGCGGCGTTCTATCGACCACCGTCACCGTCTGGGTGCAAGTGACACTGCTAAGATTATTGCAGCCGCCGCTTACCGTGCATACACGCGTGGCGCTGAACGTGTTGCCGCAGAAACCAGTGCTATTTGTGGTAATAGCACACGCCCCTACAACACCTCCAATAGGCAAGTCAAAGCTCCAAGGGGTCCCGCATTCGACCGTCTTATTCGGGGGACAGGTTACCACCACATTAGTCCCCGGGGGATTAAAACAAGAAACAGGCCCGGAATTTGCCGCCACGGTGAGCCCCAATTCATCTGTCCCGAAAGCATAAAGAGTATCTATATTGGTAACGCACGGATTAATGGGCGTGTCTCGGCCCGTGAACGATATCGTTTGAGAAGGAGCCAGGGTTGCAAAATTTGTCACAAACACGTAACCACCCTCGACAAAATTGGAGATGATCACGTTGTTGAGAGGAGTATCGGTGCTGCAATTGCTGACCGTCGCGTTGTAGGTAATCGTGCCAAGGGGGCCGGTTTGCGGAATAGCGCACGCCTTGGTCACCTGAATACAAGGGCGCAGAATGGAAATCTGGGCAGGAAATGTGTTCGTGAAGTTTAGAGGTGTGCCTCCCTGCCCAGGCCCATCAAAATTGTTTTGGCCAACAGCAATCGCCAAATCCGGCAGGAAATTCCCATCACTTGGCAGCACCTTGTAAGTTACGGAGCGATTTGTGAATGAACCAGACGCGGGGAAGACGTTGGTCAAAGTCACCGTTGATATCATCAAATCGTTTGTGACACCGTGGACCGCGTCGGCGATATAGAAGATTGTCTGGCTATTATGGTTCGCGTCCAAATTTCGGATTTGGATGTTAGCTGTAATGGTGTCTCCTACATGAGCTCTATCCGCCCCGCTGGGTCCGGACGCATTTTTTAAGATGGCCCACCCTGAGATTGGGGTGACGGCAACGGCGGGCAAGACCGCCGTGATGAGTAAAATGCCGACGCCGATGAGCCCGGGCGTTACCCAGGGAGCCGGTCTCCAATGGCGCTTCGGATTCAACTCATTTGGGTACACGGATAGTAGTTGCATAGATTTCCCTTCTGATTTCCAATTTCTGATTAACGTAAAGATTCACGATTAGGGCGGACAGCAGATTAGATCAAGGTTGATGTCACCCATCCCGGTGGTGGGCAAACGTCCAGACGCTGGCTGCTTCACCACGGTCCAGGCAAACCAGCCGGAGGCGCCGAAAGTCTGGTTTTTGCCGTTCGCTCCCACGCCCACTTGGAAAGCGGAGCTGGTGCGAGTGAGGTTGATCACCGCGCCCTGCCAGAAGCCGAAGCCAGTAAGGGTGGCGGTCTCGGTGGTATAATAATGCCAGGTTGAGGGATCAATGGGACCGCCATTCTTCTTATAAGCAGCGGAGGTTAACTCCAGCATGGGACTGCCGGAAGGCGAGGTGGAGGTGCGCCCGCTCAGGGTGAGCGTGACCACGAACCCACTGGCCGTATTGGTGAGGCTTCTGGTCGTGCCGGTGAGTTGCGCCGTTCCATTCGCATTCTCCACCCAATGACCAACGTCGGGGCTAATGAAAGTTAAATTGGTCGAGATGCCTTTCATCCAAATCGCTTGATTTCTTCCAGGCGGTTTGGTTGAGGGCTTATACGTCGGATCGCTAAAGGCCCCAAGCGCGCAAGCGGGCACGCAATTGCTGATCAGTCCTGCATCAATGCTCAGGTTGACCTCATTCGACCCCAGAGTGATACATTGGGTGAAGCCGGTCGCAGGGTCCGCATCGCTGTCGAGGTGGATGTCTGCGCCCTGATGCTGGAGAGTGAAGCCGAAGCCACTCGGCGGAACAAACTGCACGAGGTAGCTGCCTGGCAAAAGGTCCCCAAAAAGATACTTCCCATTCCCATCGGTCATCACAGTACTGAGGACGACCCGATTCGTGCAATCCAGAAGGCGCACGGTAACATTGGAGATGCCTGGTTCGCCAGCATCCTGGATTCCATTGTGGTTGACGTCGAGCCAGACAAAATCACCGATCTCCGAGGGGGCACAACAAATCAGATCGAGGTTGATATTAGCGACTGTAGTTTGTGCTGAAATATTTCCAGAGGCAGGCTGATGCAGGACCGTCCAGTTAAACCAGCCGGTTGCCCCGAAGTGCGTGTTCTTACCGTTAGCCCCAACGCCCACCTGAAAGGCAGTTGAGGCTGGGTCGGGTTTAAAAGAGATTACGGCCCCTTGCCAGAAACCGAAACCGGTTAGAGTGCCGGTGAAATTCGCATAGTAGTACCAGGTGGAGGGATCAATAGGCCCACCATTCGCTGTGTAGGCATTCGACGCCAGTTCCTTATTGGGGCTGCCTGGAGGCGGAGTGGTTTGTCGGCCAGTCAAATTCATGATGACTGCAAAACCGCTGCTCAGGTTCGTGAGGCTTCGCAAGGTGCCAGCCAATCGAGCGGTGCCATCAAGATTTTCGACCCAACTCCCCGGCTCCGGATAAAAGACAAGGTTGGTGGTAATGCCGCGCATCCAGAAGGCCTGGTTTCTGTCTGGAGGTTTGGTGGAAGGGCGATAAACCGGATCGCTGACGGCCGCGATCGCGCAGTTTGTTGTGGTACAGATCGGGCCGGCGTTTGTTAAGACTAAGATCTCGCCTGGATGACTCAGGAAAAACGCCTGTGGGATGTTGCTCGGGGGAGGCACGACAGAACCGTCATGGTTGTCGGTCCCCAATGCGTAGGCGAAATCTGTGAGAAGCCCCGCCGGAAGACTCTCATCGCCGGCCAACACGGGATAGGTCGTAGTCAGTTGCAGCATATCGCCCCCCACACCCAAGACCGGAGACAGCAAATTGGTCGGAGTGGACAAAAGAATATTGGTGAGGGGCGGACCGAACTTGTGGTAAACGACATCGACGACCTGAGTGATGGTTAATGTATCCCCAAAATCATCCAGATTCGTGATCGTGATTGTAGAGGTGATCGTGTCGCCCACATGAACTCGATTGGTTCCATTTGGCCCCGCCGGATTTTTGAAAACTGCGACTCCATGAAAAAACGGCTGGGCTTGACTAACAGCGCAAACAGCCACGCCCAAAAGAATGAGCAATGCAGGCTTACTGGAAAAAAACGAATTATGTGAATGCATAGCAATACAGTTTTTATAGATTTTCTACGCCAATCCTTGGCGAACCACGCAAGTACCATCTTGAACGCCTCCATTTAAAAGTTTTTCGCGCTAACAAGCAAGAAGAATCTCCGGGGAATATCCCCCAGATCAGCCATACGCTGGAATACGTATTGACCGAAGACAATCGGATTTCGCTACCTCTATCCCGGAACCCGATCAATTGGCGAATCCCGAATGTTATCCGAGTGATCTGCACAGCTTGTTCGATCGCTTCGAATGCGGATAGCGTGAAAGGTGAGAGAGTGTGTGGATCTGGTTCTTTGGAAGTGGCGTCGGAAAAAAAAGGCCGGTCCCATGGACCGGCCAAAAACTTCATTTAGATCTCGTTGCGCTAGAGTTCGAAGTGACTTCCGCTGGTTAGGGAGCGAATTCTGCGATGAAAATATCCGAGTTTCCAACGCTCCGCATCGATCCTCCGCCAAAGTCTGCGGCGGTGAAACGGCCAGTCACGAACAACAGGCCCGCGGGGTTCACTGCCATTCCCGTCGGCTCACCCCACCCCAAGCCAAAACTTTTTGCCCATCGAATCTTACCGTCAGAAGCAAGATTTGCGACGTACGCGTTCATGACTCCCGGCACAACGGGTAAGGCACCATTACCAAAATTTAAGCCCAGACCCATCCGTCCGGTGAGGGTAACGTCACCAGCATGATCGACGATAAGGGCATTGGCAGTTTCAGCGTAGCGGCCGCCAAAGCCCTTCGACCAAAGCGGGGCACCGTCAGCACCGCCGTATTTTGCAATGAAAATGTCGGCGGCTCCGGCATTAGTAATGGTTGGACCGCCGAAGCTCGTAGAATTTTGGAAAGATCCAGTCACGAATACATCGCCCGAATTATCCACTCCAAGAGCTGTTCCTATTGTGAGACTCGTGAACGTCGTTGCATCTCCAAAATGCTTAGCCCAAACATAAGCTCCCCCAGCCGAGTATTTGGCGACAAACATATCGCATACCCCGGTGCTGGAGATCTGACCGCCCCCAAAATCCGCATTCAAGCAAAAACTCCCGGTCATGAAAATATTTCCTCTCGCGTCTATGGCAATTGCCGAACCGGTCGTTCCCTTGGTCTTGAGGCTTCTCGACCAGAGGTGCGTTCCGTTCGCTGAGAATTTGACCAGAAATAGATCCTCGCCGGTCGTGGTCAGCGTCCCTCCGCCGAAATCCAAGTTGCCGTCAAATATTCCCGTCACTACCACATCACTGTTCGCATCCAGCACCATCCCCAGCCCAGATTCGGTCACCCATGTAACCACGTTGCCGCTGCCGAACCTTTTCGACCAGAGGTGAGCGCCAGAGGGAGAATATTTTGCCACGAATATATCATAACCGCCGGCACTCGTCAGCAAGCCGCCTCCGAAGTCCAAGGCGCCGTAAAAGTTTCCAGTCACAAAAACATTCCCGGTGGCGTCGACGGCCAGGGCTTGAATCGTCCCGCTCCCAACCCCCGCGAAACCAAGTTTCCACAACTCGGCGCCGGTGGGCGAGGATTTAGCAAGGTAGGGCCTGCCCGCTGAAACACCCCCCACAAAAAGATCGCCGGCGGAATCAAATCCAAGAGCCTGGCTGCCATCGCCGCCGGCGCCCCCAAAACTCATTGCGGAGACAAACTGGCCGGGGGTGGTGGGGATGACTGGAGCAGCGCCGTTCCATTGGGCAGGCAGATTTGGAACTTGCTGACGGCTCAGAAAAAAGCCATTGCCAAAGCCGAGAGTGGGTTCGTTCCCGGAGGACCATTGCCCCTCCGAGAAAGTTTCCGAATCATACGCTTGGTGATTCACGTCAAATTTATAGACCGTGTCGCCCTCGCTGACGGGGTACCCCAAATCCTGCACGAGCAAGCCCGACTTATCGATCGGTGAGCCGACCATGGCGAAGAGTCCGCCGGACGGCAATTTTGTGGCGCTGGAGAGATCTCCGCTGAAGTTGACTTGGAGAGTCGCGCTTCCCAGGTTGCGCGCGGCCTGACTCGGAAAGCTGAGGAAGAAGCCTTCCCCGGGCTCGATCAACAACGTTGGCACGGACCAGGTGGTCGTCAATAAACTCTCGGCATAGGTCCCGTCCACTTTAAATTTATGGACCGTCGTTCCAGCCGGGAGCGCCGTGGAGGAAAAAATCTCTTTTACGGTGTTGCCTCCGTGGTTGTAGGGATTGGCCAGGAGAGCGTAAGTGACGGAATTGCCCGTGATCGGCACATTGACGCTGTTGGAAGTGGTGGCCAAAGATTTTGTGCTAAAAAGCGCCACGCTAAGCATGAGCATGGAACCGACGCTTGTTTGCAATTGCCGCATCGTGGTTCGCGGGCAGTGACTATGGGGAGAGATGTTGTTCTTCATGGACGGCCTTTCTGTTGCGCCATCCGTGGCAAGGTTTGGAATGCGCGCTGAGGGTGGCAGGACGTTCAGGGTCCGGCCATCGCCTCCCGCTTCGAGATTTCCCAAGGGGGAACAATAGGAGAGGTCAGCGGGAGTTTTGAATTTCATGGGAATCGGCTTTCTGAAGCCGTTCCATGGCTGCATTAAGAATGGTTGTTGATATTAGTGAGGGGGTGAGAGGACGATCGAAATCCGCCGCCGGCACGGAGACTTTCCGCGCCGGAAGACCGGCCTCGCCCAATAAACGTTTTGTTATTTTCAAAAACATACTGCAGGGAGCATTCGCAAGCAGTGTGCCAAGAGCCAAGCACACTTCCGGATCAGAGAGGGACGGTAGTGCATCTGTCCCAGAAGGCAATAGAAAAAGCTAAAAATGTCTCAGGCTGAGGCAATTTTTGAGCAAACGAGGGCCTTGGCGGGCTTCAGAGGCGGCGGGAGCGGTGGCCGGTGTCACAAATGGAGACGGTCTCAACGCGAAATGTAGGCGGTTGGCATGGCGCGGTCCGCGGGACCGGAGCGCGGAATTCATTCCGCGTCCTGGAGCGGCGGTGTCTGGCCGAGTGGAATGGATTCCGCACTCCTGTTTCTGATGGGGCACGTAATTTATCCCGCTCGGAAAATCCCAGCAGCCCCGGAGGCCGACGCCAATTTTCATTTCGCCCCGGCAGGGCGATGGGTTAGAGGTTTGGAAACCCAATGCCACTAGCTTTTGAATCCCGGAGGGATGCAGGAGATTAGCCGGGGGCAAGCTTGCGCAGCCCCCGGACGGCCACGCCAATTTTCATTTCGCCCCAGCAGGGGCAACGGAGATTTTCCAGCGACCCTGCCGGGGCGCGGGCTTCATACGGGTGCGTTTTCCGGGGGCTGCGCGGACTTGCCCCCGGCTAAGTTCCGGAAACCCTCCGGGTTTCAATTTGCCAGCAGCGATTTTAACTCAAATCCTAGTGGCATTGGGTTTGGAAACCTCCGCTACGTCCCTGTCAGCCGAGAGAAACCTGAGAAGCCTCTCTGATTCTTCCCGTCCTGAATCTATTTGCAGAAGACCCGTTATGCCTCCAAGATGCCGTTCCAAATGTTGTCTCCGTTCGTCATCGAAACACAATCCCTGTGCAAGGCTTACGGGCCACAACGGGCTCTGGATGGCGTGACTCTGCAAGTGGCGCCAGGGGCGATTGGACTGCTGGGTCCCAATGGGGCGGGCAAAAGCACGTTCATGAAATGCCTGCTCCAACTCCAACCCATCACCTCCGGTTCCGCCCGGTTGCTCGGCCGCGAGGTGGGCAGCGAGGGCCGGGAAATTCGCAAGCGGGTCGGCTATACTCCGGAGCAGGATTGCCACATCCATGGAATGGTCGGATGCGAGTACGTCACGTATTGCGCGCAACTGTGCGGGCTCCCATTTCAAGTGGCGCGGCAGCGAGCGCATGAGATGCTGGATTTCGTCGGGATGGGGCAGGAGCGTTATCGCAAGAGCGACACCTACTCGACCGGCATGAAGCAGCGGCTGAAACTGGCCCAGGCCATCGTGCACGATCCGGAAATCGTTTTCCTGGACGAACCGACCAACGGGCTGGACCCGAAAGGCCAGGCGCAGATCCTGGAGTTGGTGCACAGCTTGTGGAAGATTTACGGCATCACGGTGGTGCTGTCTTCGCACCTGCTGCACGATGTGGACCGGATTTGCGAGCAAATCATCATCATCGCGCGAGGAAAGGTGTTGGTGCACGATACCCTGCAGAATTTAAAGGCGCAGAAACGCGGGGCGGCGGAGGTAGTCGTGGCTGACCGGCATCAGGAGTTGCAGACGGCTTGCGAACACCGGCAATGGCCTTGCGAGCTGCTCTCCAACGGCCATCTGAAAGTGGAGCACAAAGCTGCTTCGTTAAACCCTTTGCTGACCCTGCTGCACGAATTGAAGCTGGCGCCGCTGGAGATCATTCCCAGCCCTAACGCCCTGGAAGAAACCTTCGTGCAAGCCCTGGAGATTTCCCATGCCGCTGCATGACACCAGTTATCAGCACTGGGAAGGGCGCCACCTTGGGTTATGGCGACGACGCCGCGTCATCGCCCAAAATGGTCTGACCGCCTGTTTGCAGAACAAGTGGATGCGGCACCTGATCCTGCTGTGCTGGGTCGCGGCGCTGGTCATGGCGTCCGTGCTCTTTCTGGTTGGGCAGCTCTTGGTGGCCGATAGCGTGGTCGTGCAATGGGTTGGCAATTTTAATCCGGGCCTGCAAGCTTTCGCCCGAATGCTCACCACCTGGCTGGAGCAGCATCCGGAAATCTCGGTGCGCACCACTCAAAATGTGTTGTTCTATTTCTTTTGCATCGGCCTCATGCGGATTAGCATTTTTGCGATGGGGCTGGCGATGCCGCTGCTCATTACCCGCGATCTGGCCAGCAACGCCATTATTATATATGCATCCAAGGCAGTGAGCCGGGGCGATTATCTGCTCGGGAAGTTTGCCACCGCCTTTGGCTTAATCGCGTTGACCTGGCTGGGGCCGGTCTGCGCCGCGTGGTTCCTAGGAAACCTGCTGGGCCCTGATTGGCGGTTTTTCTGGCACTCGCGCGCGGCGCTGGGCCACGCCCTGACTTACGGACTGAGCAGCATGGCCGTCCTAAGCCTGTTGGCATTAGGCGTGTCAGCCATCTCGGTCAAGGAAAAGTCCACCACGGCCTTATGGTTTATGTGGTGGATTGTTGGAGCTGTGGTGGCTCCCATTGCCACCCAGACCCAGCCTTGGCTTAGGCACGTTAGTTTCAGTTATAATCTGGACCAACTTGCCCTGGCGGTGTTCCGCCTGGGCGATGACCTTAAGATCGCGCAGAATAACATTCCCATTCTCGGCAACCTGTTGCGGGGCATTCGCGCCGGCACCATGGCGGCGTTGAACACGCCAGCGCTATGGGGTTCCATGCTGGCTCTGTTTCTAATGCTTGGGTTGGCCGCCGTGATAATTGGCAAAAGAGTCAAACCGGAGTAACGAAGCTGGGTCGGAAGGACGAGTTCCACGAGTTTCTATTTGCTCAAGAGATCGGGGACTCGTGGAACTCGTCCTTCCTCGCGTTGTGCGAGCCGCCGCTATAATGAAATTTGCTAGCCGAGGCCAGGGAGGAGAGAGTTCGCCGCAATTCGCCATTTCCTTCGGCAGCTACGTCCGATAAGCTCTCCCGGCATGGTTATAATACAAGCCCGAGAATTAAGCCGCTGGTACGGTCTCGTCATGGGCTTGAACAACGTGAGCTTCGAGATCGAGTCGGGACTGACTGGCCTGGTCGGTCCCAATGGCGCGGGCAAAAGCACCCTCATTGAAATTATCACGGGCCAGCTCCAGCCCAGTTCCGGGCAACTGACGGTTTTCGATCAAGTGCCCTGGAACAATCCCAGCTTGATTCAGCGTCTCGGGTATTGCCCGGAGGGGGAAGCGGTAGCCCAGGAACTGCGCCCCATTGACTGGCTCACGGGTTTGGCCTGGTTGTCCGGAATCCCGGGCGCAGACGCGACGGGCCGCTGTGAAATGATGTTAGATAAGGTCGGTTTGCCCCGCGAGCACTGGTCCAAGCGCATGGCCCAGTTCTCGAAAGGAATGAAGCAGCGCGTGAAGCTGGCGCAGGGACTTTTGCACGAACCGGATTTGCTGGTGCTCGACGAACCCATGAACGGCCTGGATCCGATGGGCCGGCAGGAAATCGCGAACATTCTCAAGGACCTCTCCGCTCAGGGCGTAAGTATTCTTATCTCGAGTCATATCCTCGCGGAATTGGAATCGCTCTGTAAAAACATCCTCATTCTTAACTGGGGCCGCGTTCTCGCCTCCGGTAGTCAAAAGGAAATCCGCAGCGACCTCAAAAATTGGTCGGAAGAATTGTCCATTCAATGTGATGCTCCCGAAAAATTGGCGCACCACCTTTTCGACGCGGGCGTGCTGCTTGGCTTCGATGTTGCCGGGGAGGGGATCCTGCACATCAGGGTTAAGGATGCTTCGGCTTTTTATGCGCGCTGGACCGGGTTGCTCCTGGAAAGCAACGTGACGGTCCTTTCGATTCGCAGCCAAAGCCGGTCCTTGAAAAACATTTTTGACAAAGTCACGACGTGAAGAATCCAACCCCGATGGCGAATCGACACAAGTCCTTCGGCTCCTCCGCGAAACTCACATCACGAATGACGCCATGAGCGATCTCGCACCGCCTTTGACGCCTCCGATGGCCTCGAATAAAACCACCGAGTTGCGGCCCACATTTTTTGGAGCCTTGCGTGGCATCTGGCTGTTTACCCGGAAAAGCCAATTGACATGGCGGCGGTTGCCTGTGGGCGTCATCAGTTTGCTAGTCTTGCCCTTGCTCGTCTATCTCACCACCTCCTCCCCGAAAACGTGGGCCCAGCGCCATTCCTGGGTGGGTAATCCCTCCGCGGAACTGGATGGTTTCTCTCGGCGCATGAGCCGGGCACGACTCCGCCTTCAACCAGCGCAACAGGAGGAGCTGCGGCGGATTTTGACAGAGGAATACGGCCGCGTAAATAACAACTTTGCCACATCCCCTACCGAAACCCGCGTCGAACAGGAGCGCGAGCAACTGACCGGGTGTTATGAGCGCATCCTCAGCCGCGCCCAAACGGTGTTGGATGAGCGCCAATTCGCCCTTTTCCAGACCTTCCGCAAACGCACCCTCGACGAAAGCCTGGCCCGATTGGGGGAACCTCGCTGGGATCGGACGGGGCCATTTTATCATTGGTTGATTGATTTTTACTTTTTCATGATCCTGCCCCTGAATTGCGCGCGCACTTGCGGCGGATTGATCCGAGACGAGTTGCAGATGGATACGCTGGGATTTCTGACTACACGGCCCTTGAGCCGGGCGAGGTTGTTGATTGTGAAATATCTTTCCCAAACCGCCTGGCAACAAATCATCGTCCTCATTGAGGCGTTGCTTCTGTTCGCCGCTGGCCGTCTGCGCGAGATTCCGGCGTTGGGCAGTTTGCTCCCGCTGTTCCTGGCGACCCAGTTCCTGGCGGTGCTGGCTTGGAACGCCCTGGGAACATGGCTGGGACAAATCACCAAACGTTATATGGCGCTGGCACTGGTCTATGGCCTCATCGTGGAGATGGGCATTGGCCGAATTCCCACCAACATCAACACCCTTTCCCTTATGCGCCACCTCAAGACCCTGCTGGCCCACAACCCCGCCCTGCAGGGTCTTTATGAATGGCCTGCCAACGGCGTTCCCCTTTCACTGGCGGCCCTGGCACTTGCTACCTTGGTTTTCATAGGCCTGGCGGCGCTCATGTTCACAGTGAAAGAGTACCAGCATACCGCCGAGATGCAGAAGTGATCCTGCTGTCGAACCTTCTCCCCATGCGATTCGCGATCTGCAACGAGATTTTCAAAGGGTGGGGCCTGGAAGCAACAATGGCTTATGCCACTCAAGCAGGTTATGACGCTCTGGAGATTGCTCCCTTTACCATCGCCAAGTATGTGACGGATATTTCAGCCGCCGAACGGCGAAAAATTCGGGAAGCTTCCAACCGCTCGGGTCTGGCTATATCCGGCATCCATTGGGTGTTAGCGCAAGCCGAAGGAATGTATCTGAACCATGCCGACAAAGACGTGCGCGAGCGGACGGCCACTTACCTTTGCGAGTTGGTGGATTTTTGTGCAGACATCGGCGGTCAGACCATTGTCGCCGGCTCTCCGAAACAGAGGAATGTTTTGGCGGGAACTTCGGCCGAACAAGCCTGGGAATGGGCGAGAGAAACCTTTGAACGCTCCGTGCAGCAGGCGCTGAAGCGCGGGGTCACGATTTGTCTGGAGCCGCTTTCACCGGCAGAAACCAATTTCATCAATACGGCCGCTGAAGCCATCCGGTTCGTGAAACAGTTCGAGAGCCCGAGGATGAAAATCATTCTGGATGTCAAGGCAATGTCCTCCGAGTCCAAGCCGATACCGCAAATCATAGCGGAATCCTGGCCGCATTTCGCTTATTTTCATGCTAATGACAAAAACCTTAAAGGGCCGGGTTTTGGGGAGGTCGATTTCAAGCCCATTGCCGCGGCTCTCAAACAAACAGGCTATGACGGTTATGTTTCCGTGGAAGTCTTTACTTTCGAAGAGGGTCCGGAAGTCATCGCTACCCGAAGCATCGAGTATTTGAAAAAAGTATTTCAGTAACCTGAGCGCGGAGATGCAGACGGAGTGCCGGTCTCCAGCCGGCATCAAGTGGCTTCAACGGCGGCATGCTCGCCCGAACCAGGAAATCTGCTCCAAGCCGACAGGAATGTCGGCGCTCCGAACGTTTCAACGGGGCCGTGCTCCCGGGAGCGCTGGAAAAAAGAAAAATCCTGCAAGGCTCGGTTTACCTCAGATAGGCTCGGTTGCTGCGCCAGTGAAGCTGACCGGAACGTGGGTGAGAGTCCCACCCCTCGAATTCGACTGTTCGCGACGGAACATGAACTCAGCAGCGTCGCCGCGAGGCGGGGTTGGAAGCTGAGGGAATGGAACAGACGGGCCGTAACGAAAGGGAACCACATCAAATGAGCCTCGAAAGCTCCAAAACCGGAGACAAGCCGAGCCCCTAACCGAGGGGTGAAGGCCGACATTGCGGGCGAAAGGCGCATTCCATCGAAAAAAAGAAAAATCCTGGAAGGCTCGGATAGCCTCGGATTACCTCGGTTTACCTCGGTTTTACCTCGGTGGGGGAGTTCGGTTAACCGCGAAAACCACGGCAAGCGGGAATATGGAGTAGGCTTTGCCTATTGGCAGTGAAGCGGGCTGAAGGCCTGGAGGTGCCAAGCTGGGACGCAGGCCGGCTCCCAGCCTGCGCTACGACAGATTACCAATCTGCGCTACAGCGGGCGGCTAAGCTCGGATAAGGCAGAGGTCCACCAATCTGCGGTACAGAGGGGTGCCAACGTGAGAAAAGGGCGGGTTAGCTCGGTCGCGACGTGAAGTCGCAATAGTTTATTTTAACGTGATTTCCTTACTATGGGGTATTCACCCATGTCGGCGATTTTTCTCATTTGACGAGGGTCTGGCTTTAGGATGTAGTGGGCTCATTGCCGGATAAGGTTTTACTCTTAAATAAATCGATCGGTTTAACTTCGCGAACTTTATGAAAACACAAATTAGCCGTCGTTCGGCGCTCGTCAAAATGGCGGGCAGTGCCGCCGTCTTCACCGCCGCAGCCTCTCTTTCTCGACGTTTGAGCGCCGCCGAATCCGCCGCTGGCGCCAGCCTCAAAGGTCGGATCAACCATTCGGTTTGCAAGTGGTGTTACCCAAAGATAAATCTTGAGGATCTCTGTGTGGCGGGCAAAGAAATGGGCCTCCAATCCATTGAACTGCTCACCGTCGGAGATTTTCCGACTTTGAAAAAGCACGACTTGATCTGCGCCATGGTCAGCGGCGTCCCCGGCGGCATCCCCGACGGATTCAACCGCCTGGAAAACCACGATAAGCTTGTGAACTTTTTCGAGGAGACCATTCCTCTTGTGGCCAAGGCCGGGTATTTGAACGTGATCTGCTTCTCCGGAAATCGGCGGGGAATGGACGACCAAAAAGGCTTGGAGAATTGTGCCGTGGGCCTCAAACGGGTCGTTGGCCTGGCCGAAAAGCACCAAGTGAATGTGGTGATGGAACTGCTCAACAGCAAAGTGAATCACAAGGATTACATGTGCGATCACACTGCCTGGGGCGTAGCGCTTTGCAAGCAAGTCGGATCGGAACGATTCAAACTGCTCTATGACATTTACCACATGCAAATCATGGAAGGCGATGTCATCCGCACGATCAAAGGTGACAAGGAAGCAGGCATCGAGGCTGCCGCTCCCTACATTGCCCACTATCATACGGGAGGGGTTCCGGGCCGGCATGAAATCGACGACACTCAGGAACTGCATTACCCATCGGTGATGAAGGCCATTGTCGAAACCGGCTTCCGCGGCCATGTCGCTCAGGAATTCATCCCGAAGCGCTCAGACGTCATCGCCTCCTTAAAACAGGGGGTGCAAATCTGTGACGTGTAAGCCAGCGGATACAGGACGCCGTGCTTCTGGAATACGGTAGCTCGACCCGCGGCGCGCGAGGACAGCCCCGCCCTCATCTGTACAAAATCGCTCTGCTCTGGGCCAGGTGAGAACTCACCCGGCGTTCCCTGATGGCGCCCAACAAGCGCCGCCCGAAAATATCCGAAGTTTGACACAGGACTGGTTTTATTGTGAGATGCCCATCAGCTATTTAGTGAAGCCACCATCTATGAGCCATTTGAAAATTTCTCGCGGCCGCCTAAATCTGAAGCCACAAGTGAGTCTTCCCTTGATGGCGCTTCTGCTTGTTTTTGGGACAGCAGTGAAAGCGCCCTCACAGACATCCGTGGTCCCCAAATGGGACCGCTTCGAAAAAACTCTTCAAAGCAGCGTCTCCTATGCTAATCCCGCCCAGGAAGCCAGCCTGCAGGTCGTCTTTGTTTCGCCGTCAGGCAAGACGAACCGGAGCTATGGGTTTTGGGATGGCACCAGCAACTGGCGCTTGCGTTTCGCGCCCGATGAGGAGGGAAAATGGACCTACAAGACCCTTTGTTCCGATGAGAAGAACGCCGGGTTGAATAGTCAAAATGGGGAGTTATTCTGCGCATCCCCCAGGGGCAAGACGCGCTTCAGCCAGCACGGGCCGGTGCGAGTCTCGACCGACCAACGCTACCTGATGCATGCTGACGAGACCCCTTTCTTTTGGCTCGGGGACACCGCTTGGAATGGCCCTTTGCTCTCCTCGACCAAGGAATGGAACTCTTACATCAAAGAGCGCGCTCGCCAGAAATTCACCACCGTCCAGTGGGTCGCCACTCAATTTCGCGCTGCGCCCGACGGGGACAAGAATCACCAACTCGCCTTCACCGGCCCCACGAATAAGATTGAGATCAACCCCGCGTTTTTTCAGCGGCTCGATGAGAAAGTCGATGCGCTGAACCAAGCCGGGTTGCTGAGCGCGCCGGTTTTGCTGTGGGCTATCAATGGCGGAGGAAACCCTCTTGTTAACCCAGGGGTTTCTTTGGCCGAGGACCAGGCCATTCTGCTGGCTCGCTACATGGTGGCCCGCTGGGGAGCCAATGACGTCATTTGGATTCTGGCAGGGGATGGTGATTACCTGGGGGAAAAGGCCGAGCGCTGGAAACGGATCGGGCGCGCCGTGTTCGGAAACATTTCCCATGCCCCGGTGACTCTTCATCCGGGGGGAATGCAATGGATTTGGGAGGAATTGAAAGATGAAAAATGGTACGACATCGTCGGCTATCAAAGCGGCCATGGCGACGACGATAAAACACTTCAATGGTTAACCGAGGGACCGGCCTCCGAGTACTGGACGCACCTGCCGCACCGTCCATTTATAAACTTGGAACCTCCCTATGAAAATCATATTGCCTACCAGTCGAAAAAGCCGCACACCGCCGACAGCGTTCGCCGCGCCATTTACTGGTCGCTGCTCAGCGTGCCGACCGCGGGCGTGACTTATGGCGGACATGGCGTTTGGGGTTGGGATGACGGCAGCAAGCCGCCCACGGATCACCCAACTACCGGCACGCCCCTGCGCTGGCAAGAGGCTTTAAAGATGCCGGCCGCCGAGCAGATGAAATTTCTCCATGATTTATTTGCCACCAATGACTTTTGGCGGCTGCGCCCGGCCCCGATGTTCATTGTCAGCCAGCCCGGGACAGAAAAGCCGGGCCGCTTCATCGCCGCGGCGCGAACCGATCAGAAGGATCTTATGGTGGTGTATGTGCCCGAGGACCGCACGGTGGAAATCAAACTTGATTCTTTGCCCCCATCTCCAAGTGTCACCTGGGTGAACCCTCGCACCGGGGAGAATAGTCCAGCCGTAGCCGTTGTCACCACCAGCACCTGCCAGTTTCCCACTCCCGCGGAAGGCGATTGGATTCTGCTGATGAGAACGCAAACCGAGAAGGAAAAGGAGTCCGAAAAGCCGGCTGGTAAATGAGGCAATCGAGTTCGACCTCCTGATACTTACGACTTGTCCCCAAAGGGATTGAAATCAATCCCCGCGCCAGAAACGTTCCGTTGACGAGGCTCGCGCCGGGAAAGCCGGTCAAAGACCGGCGCTCCGCACGGAAAAGCGCCGCTCTAGAGTCAAGCCGAATTTCAGATTTATGAAAGAGCAACGTTGGCTGCGCATCATCCCGGTGGCGCTGATCATGTACACCATTTCCTACATCGATCGCACTAATGTGGCCCTCGCTCTGGATCCAAGCCTGTCCACCATGATGAAGGACCTGCTCATGGATGACAAAATCAAAGGGAACGCCGTGGGCATTTTTTTCTTCGGCTATTTGTTGCTGCAAATCCCCGGCGGATATTTGGCCAGCCATTGGAGCGCGCGCAAGGTGGTGAGCATTTTCCTGATTTGCTGGGGACTGTGCGCGGTCGGCTGCGGCTTGGTTGCCAATGTTAACCAGTTTAAAGTGATGCGCTTTTTTCTGGGCGTAGCCGAGAGCGGTGTGTTCCCCGCCACTCTCGTGCTGCTGGCAAATTGGTTTCCGCGCACGGAGCGGGCGCGCGCCAACGCTTACTGGAACCTCTGCCAGCCGCTGGCGGTCGCCGGCGCCGCCCCCATTACCGGGGCACTGCTGGGGGTCTGGGGTTGGCGCACAGCCCTCGTCCTGGAGGGCGCGTTGCCCTTCCTTTGGCTGCCCATCTGGTGGTTTTTCATCCACGACCATCCTCGGGAGGCTCCGTGGATCTCGGTCGAAGAACGGGAACATCTGGAAACCACTCTCCAACGTGAAGCATCCCAACTGGAGCCAACCGGGGCGACTCCGCTCTGGCACTCATTGTTAAAACCCGCCGTCCTGGTCATGATCCCGGTTTATTTCCTGCAGAATTGCGCGGCTTACGGGTGCAACACTTTTCTCAGCGAAGCGCTCAAAGGCCAGGGAAAGCATTTCACTCCATTCCACACGGGGGTACTCTACGCGATCCCGTACTTGGTCGCGGTGGTGGTGATGATACTCAATTCGCGCCACTCAGATAAAACCCAGGAACGCCGGGGCCATGTGGCTTTCGTTTACGGCATGAGCGGGGCATGTCTGATCGCCAGCGTTCTCCTAAATCAATACTCCTTCTGGGGTTCCTATGCCCTACTCTGCCTGGCGATTCCCGGCCCCTTCGCGGGGCTTGCTCCGTTTTGGGCTATTCCCGCGGAGACCCTTCCGCGCAATGTGCTCGGGGCAGTCATGGGGATGGTCAACGCTTTCGGGAACGTTGGCGGGTGGGCCGGCAACTACGCCGTCGGCTGGCTCAAACAGGAGACCGGCGGCATCACCGTGCCGTTCTGTGTCCTTGGGGCCGGGCTGCTCGTCGGGGCGGCCCTTTGTTTCCTTTTGCCAAAGGCCCGCGTTCACGCGCCGGTTTGCTCCGTTGCTGAGCCGTTGCCATTGAATTAAGGGGTGCAGGCCGGCTGTCCTCACCACGAGGCTTGGAGCAGCCGAGGTGAGTCGGCTCACTAATTTCCCCGGAAAGATCAGAGCCGATTCTCATCGGGCGGCTACGGTTCACGGGTTCTCACTGCATCAAAATCACATTCTTAACTATGGCTGGCCCGTTTTTCGCTTTGCTAGAGGGGTGGCAGCATGAAGAAATATCTGGTTTTCACTTACAAGACCGGGCGAGCGCGGGGAGGGATGGGGGATTTTGTGTGTTCTTTCGACACCTTGGGCGAAGCACTACTCAACATTAAGGAGGAGCGGAATCGCTTCTTCCAAATCGTGGATTACAGCTCCATGAAAATCGTCAAGGAAGGCTGGTCGCTATTCAAGTTCTACGACGCGAGGGCCCTCGATTTGGACGATCCCGGCAGTAATTGAGTGGAATTCGAGTTACAGCGCGGCCGCATTTCGGAACGGAATGGCCTCAAAAAGACACAAAAAGAGCGCAGGGTAGCATAAGCGCAAATATCGGAGCGCGAAATTCGTCCTGCGCCCCTCATGTCTCGGTTTGCTCTCAACTCCCCTCCTTTCTCAAACCATCTTCCCCACTACCGCTGTACCCGTGCTCCCCCGCCCTTCATGAGCTTCTCCACCTCCGCCAGACTGGCCATAGACGTGTCGCCCGGGGTCGTCATCGCCAGTGCGCCATGAGCAGCGCCGCATTGGACAGCCCATTGTGGTTCACCGCTGGTAAGAAACCCAAAAATCAAACCCGAGGCAAAACTATCCCCTCCGCCGACTCGATCGAGGATTTCCAGACTCGTGCGCTTGGTTGCTTCGTAAAATTTTCCTCCTGCCCAACAGATGGCGCCCCAGTCGTTGATCGTGGCTGACTTGACCGTCCGCAGAGTGGTGGCCGTGACCTTGAAATTAGGGAATTCTTTGACCGCCTGTTGAATCATCCTTTTAAAACTCTCCACATCGATTTCTGAAATATTCTCATCCACGCCTGCCACCTCAAAGCCCAGGCAGGCCGTAAAATCCTCCTCGTTCCCAATCATGACATCGACATATTTGGCGATGCGGCGATTAACCTCCTGCGCCCGTTTATGCCCACCGATGGCCTTCCACAACGAGGGGCGATAATTCAAATCGTAGGAAACAATCGTGCCGTGCTTCTTCGCGGCCTGGACTGCTTCTTCAACTAATTCCGGGGTCGTGTCCGAAAGCGCCGCAAAAATGCCGCCGGTGTGCAACCAGCGCACCCCTTGTTTGCCGAAGATTTCTTCCCAATCAAAATCACCCACCTTGAGCTGCGAGGCCGCCGTCTGGCCGCGGTCCGGGATGCCGACGGCCCCTCGGATGCCGAAACCACGTTCGGTGAAATTGAGGCCGTTGCGCACCGTTCGGCCCACCCCGTCGTAAGGCCGCCATTGGATGAACGAAGTGTCCACACCGCCTTGAAGAATAAAGTCTTCGATCAAACGACCCACGTCGTTATCGGCAAAAGCGGTGCAGAGGGCGGTGCGCAACCCGAAACAGCGCCGCAAGCCGCGGGCGACATTATACTCTCCTCCGCCTTCCCACGCTTTGAACTCGCGGGCGGTGCGGACGCGTCCTTCGCCGGGGTCCAATCGAAGCATGACTTCCCCGAGAGCGACGAGGTCATACTTGCACGAACTGGCGGGTTTAATGTTCAAGCTGGGCATAGCAATTTTTCACTTTCAATTCCAAACGACCGTTCATTTGGGCCAAAGATGTCCAAAAACTCAATACCTTTCTACGCGGTCGTGTCGTCTCGCACTATCCCCGGTCGAAGCCGCCCCCTAAACGTGTGCTGCGCGATTTCAATCACGTCCCTTCTTGACCGGCCAGTCTGCAGTTGCTTAAGTGGAGAGTACGAACATGAGATTGCTTTACATGGTACTGCTGGCGGGCACCGGTTTCGGCCCATCTCTCTGCGCCGAGTTGAGGTTGAAAAGCTATCCCGGAAATTACGTCGCGGCCATAGTGAACGAAACCATCATCACCCGCGGCCAGGTGGAGGAATTCACTCTCCGCGCCATTGAGCCGCTGTTCCGTATTTACCAGAGAGAAGAGCTTTTGGAACGGAAAGTAAATGAGGTGCTCAGTGAAGGCCTGGAGCAACTGGTGGAAAACCAATTGATCCTCGATGATTTCAAAACCGGTGGAGCTCGAGTTCCTGACGCCCTGGTCGATGACGAAATCAAAGACCGGATTCGGCAGCATTGGCAAAACAGGGCTACCCTCATAAAAGAGTTGAATGCAGCGGCCAAGACTTACGAAGCGTTTCGGCAGCAGGTCCGCGAGGAAATGGTCCTGCATTTTATGAACCAGAAGAATGTTTCGGCGGGGCTTCTGATTTCGCCTCAAAAAATCGAGCGTTATTACGCCACCAATCTCCATCAATACCAGCTCGGCAATCAGGTGAAGCTGCGCATGATCGTGCTGAAGTGTACGGGGGATGCTCCGATCCCCGAGGTCAGGAAGTTGGCCCAGGAAATCTCAGCCAAACTGGATCAGGGCGCGTCCTTTTCCGAAATGGCGACGATTTACTCGGAAGGTTCCGAACGCAAAGAAGGGGGGAATCTTCCGTGGATGGAGGAATCAAAAACGACGAGGGGATTTGCTGATATTGCTGACGGATTGAAATCCGGGCAGCACAGCGGGGTGCTGGGTTTTGCCAGGGAGACCAATGACCTGTATTGGATGTACCAGTACGATAAAGCCGGCCAGCTCACCATTGGCCGCAAGTACACGGATAAGAGTGGCACAGACAAGAACCAACTGCTCGAAGAAAAAAAATTCGAGGCCGCGAGCAACGATTCCAGCCTTCCCGCGCCACCGCAAGAATTTCGCCTGATGCTAGTGGAGGACAAACGGGTTGCCCGCACTGAGTCACTGACCGAAGTGCGGGAGAAAATCGAAAAAGAGCTGACCAGCCAGGAACGCGAGCGATTGCGCAAGAAATGGATCGCGCGTCTCCGCGCCAAAGCCTTTGTTCGGTATTATTGAATCGGAATAACTGGCCACACGCGCCGATTGAATGACTAATTCCGCGCTTAGAGCCTGTTTTAAAATGCCGTGGGGTCCTGTTTTCGCGGAAAAGGCCGGATGGCGAGGCGCGACGAGGGAGCATATCCGCCAGCGATCTGCGACCGAGGAGCAACGAAGCCAGTCGGCCTTTTC
Organism: Verrucomicrobiota bacterium; assembly: GCA_038228235.1. GTDB lineage: Bacteria > Verrucomicrobiota > Verrucomicrobiia > Limisphaerales > JBBRPK01 > JBBRPK01. Next base: position 1 of record JBBRPK010000096.1, on the reverse strand, counting down.
C
>JBBRPK010000095.1:0-21728 GCA_038228235.1 Verrucomicrobiota bacterium | reverse complement strand
GGCGACAGGTCTTTTTCGGCCAGACTTCGTTGCTCGCTCCTTACAGATCCACTTCGGGATATACTCGTCGCTCGCCTGCCTGCCGGCAGGCAGGCGCCTCGTCTGGCCGAAAAATCCCTTGCCGCGAACGTCATCGTATTTACGCCTCAGACCACTAAGGATACTCGCCTCCTTGATAACCTCCGTCAATTCAGCGTTTGAAGAATCCAGCTATTCTTCATTATGGCGGGGATCGGCACAATTTTCGGAAGGACGAGTTCCACGAGTCCCCATTTTCTTAGCAGGACGAATTGCTGGGCTGGAATGGCCGCGAAATTCAACGATAAGAGGGTCCCGGACTTGTCCCCAGAACTGGTGACTGGTGGAGGACCGGGGATGGGGTATGCTCAAGGTGTGTTGAAGCAGCACTTTGTTCTCAAGTGCGCTTGTGTGAAAGGGCCGAACTTCAAGTTCGGCCTTTCTGTTTTTAGTCCAATCCTCTGAGCAATTCAATCATGAGATGTACGGCAAGGCTGTTCCGTGATTGCTCTTAGACATTCGGCAATAAATCGAAATATTCGTCGTCTTCATTCTTGCCGCCTTGTCCCCTGCCGAGCGTTTGCTCGCTTTCAACAAACTCTAGCGATTCGATCCATTTTACCATTTTGTAACCGAGCTGATTTTCCACACGCAGCCTTAAAGGAGATCCATAGACTTCGGTCAACGGCTCGTAGTTCATCTCATACGCCAGGATACATTCCGACTTCAGAACGTTCGCCAGCGTTTGGGTGTCATAATAGACCCCGCCGTAAAGTCCCTCGCCGAAAGAAAAGAAAGCGACGATTTTGGCTTCCGGCTTGGGTTTGACGAGTTCAATAATCGTGCTCATCGGCACACCCGCCCAATGGGCAATGCCTGACCAGCCCTGGATGCAATGGTGGAGACTGATGTGCTCCTTTCGGTCGAGGTGTCGGAGTTCTGCCAGAGACAAATTGAGTGGATTTTCCACCAACCCGCCGATTTTCAACCGGTACTCCTTGAAACCACCTTCGGCGAGGCGTTTCCATTGGTCACTTACCGGCAGTGTTCCATTCGGCCAGAAGAAAGGCGAAAGGTCGTCCTTCGTGTAGCGCTCTTTCGGATTAAGACGGTTGAGCAGATTCAGAAAGGGTACGGCGAGATCTCGGTGCAGGTGTTGCACTTTGCGTGGAAATCTCCAGGCAATAAAATGAGCGATGGCCCAGGAAGCCACCACGCTTGCGATTGCTGTCAATCCAATCATCATGACGATGGGATTTTGATCGTCCATCCCCATGACGATGTGGTTCATGTTCCGGACAAATCCAGTGGCGAGAACCAAGCCGACGTGCACGACGAGGAAACTGATGTATCCGACCAGCAGGAGAAAATGCAAAGACCGCGCCGCCTGACGTCCGCCGAACAGCATCGGAAACCAAGGGAAACGGTTGTCGAGCGCCGGCGACATGGCCATGCCGGTCATCATCGAAAGTGGAACCATGATAAAAATGACGCCAAAGTAGGAGAGTTGTTGCAGCGGGTTGTAATGATAAAAACCGTTCGGTTCGACCGGCATATGGAAGGTGACATAATGAACAAACGTATTCCAGGCTTGTGGAATGATTTTCCACGAGCTCGGGACGAGGCGCTTCCACTGATCTGTGCAAAACAACAAAACCACGAAAAGGAATCCATTGAGCAGGAAACCACAGAGACTTAGGAAGTGCCACGACCTCGCCATCCCGACGGTGTGCCTGTATCCGGGCAATGCCAAAAGCGGTGAGATGTACCGGGCGTCATCCTTGGCAGTCCAGAGACGGTCCTTGGGAACTGCGAGCGGCGTGAAACGTATCCACTCGCTGCCGGGCGTGCAGTCGCGGTTCCAATACAGGCGCGGGTGATCTGCCAGGATCGACAGTCCGCTGCGGGCCAGCAGGAGCAGAAAGAAAAAGTTGAACAAATGTGTGAGCCGCAGCCAAGCGGGGAATCCGTGCGGATTGGGGAGCGGACGGGGATCGACGGGATAATCAGGTAGTTCAGGAGCCAGACCGAAAGTCAGATATTGCAGCCAAGCCAGAAGAATCGGAAGGGCAACGAAGGCACACATCAACGCGATGGTTGAGCGGCTCATCCAGACATGCAGCGAGCGTTCCGCTGGAAAGTGGATTGCGCGGTGGGCAGGATCAAACGTTGGCATGTTTGGAGGCTCTCTTGGTGATTTTGGTGCCCCGTTGCGGAAATCTCTTGTCCGAGGGCGTGTCGGAAATGCTTGATGAAACCTCTGCCGGGTAAGTGACCTGGGTGCCTCGAACTTTGGCAAAGGGTGTGAGTTTATGAACCTGACGGCGAGCCACACTCATGATGTCCTCCACCCGGATTCCGCGAACCAACAACGCGTCGGCGATAAGCGAGCGGTGACAGCGCCACGGGACGGCTTCGGCGCACATCAACGCGATCCGGTCCTGATTCGCCGATTGAATCAAGTCATCCAGGGCTTTCTCAAACTCCGGCGTTTGCATGTAATCGGCGTAGCCTCGAAAAGACGCGTTTCGCCAACCAATGTTGATTGAATCGCGTATTGTGTGACGCAGGCCGCCGAGCGCCGCGATATGTGCGTAACCAATGCCCGCGGTCTTCAGCGAGGCGGGCAAGGTGTCGCGGTTGAACTGAGGATTGTGCCTCGAACGCGGCACCGTGCGCACGTCCGCCACCCGGGTTACGGCGTGTGCTTGAACCAGAAGGATGAATTCCTCCAGCGTGCGCGTGGAATGGCCAATCGTCAGCACGATCAGTGAGGGTTTCGACCCTCGCCTTGGCTTTTTTACGAGAACACCCGTTTTACTTTTGATGGCCAGCCTTTTCATTGGAAAGAGCTATGCGCATAGCTTTTCGGTTTTCAGAGGCAGGAACTTGCGCCTTCATGCGGGTTTCCAAGACGCTACCACGGGATTCTGCCAACCACCGGTGGGTGTGACTTGTTCAACCTCACCCGGTCCCCAGGTCTTCGGCTCGTATTCATGGACTGGCGTGCCAGCCTCCAGGACGGGATCCACGATTCGCCATGCCTCCTCCACGTAATCCTCGCGAGCAAACAGCGTGGGGTCTCCGGCCATGGCGTCACCGAGCACCCGCTCATACGCGTCCATCTCTTTCGCGCAAGGATGGCGGCTCGCCAGCAGTTCAGACAATTCGCTCGCCGACTCGTGCTCGGGCGAGGTGACATTAAAACCGAAAGCCAGCACTATGTCAGGACTGATCCGCATTCGACAATAATTCGGCTGCAAATTGTAATCCCGATACATCGTCGGCGGCTGACGCAACCGGACTTGGACTTCCGTGCAGGTGACCGGGAGGCATTTTCCCGCCCGGATGTAGAACGGAACTCCCCTCCAGCGCCAGGAATCAATTTCCAGTTTTAGCACCGCAAAAGTCTCCACGCTGGAATCAGGCGCCACCCCTGGTTCTTTTCGGTAACCGCAAAACTGGCCACGTACGAGGTTCTTTGGCTCCAGCGGCGGCATGGCCTTGAGGACCTTAACCTTTTCGTCCCGGATCGATTCGCTGTCAATCCGAATGGGCGGTTCCATCGCCAGGTTGGTCACGACTTGGAACAGGTGGTTCTGTACCACGTCACGGATGGTGCCAACCTGCTCATAAAACACGCCACGACCCTGGACACCAAAATCTTCCGCCATCGTGATCTGCACGCTCTCGATGTGGGAACGATTCCAGAAGGGCTCCAGCATTTCGTTGGCAAAACGGAAGAACAACATGCTGTGCACCGGTTGTTTGCCAAGATAGTGGTCAATGCGAAAAATGGCGTTCTCATCAAACCTTTTAAGCAGGATTTGGTTGAGGGCCCTTGCCGAAGCCAGATCGCGGCCGAAGGGCTTCTCGATGATGACGCGGGCGCCTTCGGTGCAATCCGCTCTTATCAGTTGCTCTACGACCGTGCCGAACGCAATAGGCGGAATAGCAAGGTAGTAGGCTGGCCGTTGCGCGGGACCGAGTTCCCGACGAAGGGCCTGAAACGTCCCCGCATCGTTATAGTCGCCATCCACGTAGCGGAGCAACTCGCACAACTTGGTGAACGCCGCCGAATCCAGTCCGCCGTGTTTCTCCAGGCTTTCCTTTGCCCGGGCCTTGAGCTGGTCCAGGTTCCAGCCTGCCTTGGCCACGCCGATGACCGGCACGTTGAGGCTGCCGCGCTTCACCATCGCCTGCAGCGCCGGGAAAACCTTCTTGTAGGCTAAATCGCCGGTGGCTCCGAAAAAGACCAGGGTGTCGGAATGAGCAGCATTCATGGTTGATTACTTGCCGGTTTTTCGAGATGCCCGCCAAATCCCAAGCGCATGGCAGAAAGTACCTTGTCCTGGAAATCCGCCTCTCCGCGCGATGCGAACCGCTCATACAAAGCCGTTGTCAACACCGGCACCGGCACTCCTTCATCAATCGCCGCCTTGATCGTCCAGCGGCCTTCGCCGGAATCGGAGACCCGGCCCGCGAACTTCGTCAGGTTTGGATCCGCGACCAACGTGCTCGCCGTCAGGTCCAGCAGCCACGACGCGATCACGCTGCCGCGCCGCCACACTTCGGCGATGTCAGTCAGGTTGAGGTCGTATTGGTACTGTTCCGGATTGCGCAGCGGAGTGGTCTCGGCGTCCGCCTCCCGTGGCTTTTTCCCCACGTTGGCGGCCTTCAAAACGCCCAGACCTTCGGCGTAAGCGGCCATGATGCCGTACTCGATACCGTTGTGAACCATTTTGACGAAGTGACCCGCTCCGTTGGCGCCGCAATGCAGGTAGCCTTGTTCGGCGGTGCCTTCGAGTTTCTCGCGTCCTGGTGTGCGAGGAATCTCGTTGCCGCGACCGGGTGCCAGCGTGGCAAAGATGGGCTCGAGGTGTTGGACCACCTCCTTCTCGCCGCCGATCATCATGCAGTAACCGCGTTCCAGCCCCCAAACCCCGCCGCTCGTTCCCACGTCTATATAGTGAATCCCCTTGGAGGCCAGTTTCTTTGCGCGCCGGATGTCGTCCACGTAGTAGGAGTTGCCACCGTCGATAAGGATATCCCCTTTCTCGAGAAGCGGCGCAAGATCGGTCACGGTTTGATCCACGACCGCCGATGGGACCATCAACCAAACCGCCCTCGGTTTCGCGAGCTTCTTCACGAAATCGGCGAGCGAAGTGGAGCCCACGGCCTTTTCTTGTGCCAGATCGTTCACCACCTGCGGCGCTCGGTCGTAAACTACGCACTGATGTTCGTCCTTGAGCAGACGGCGCACCATGTTGGCGCCCATTCGGCCCAGTCCGACCATCCCCAGTTGCATGCTTGATTTCTTGTTCATACGGTCGCTTTCATGCCTCCTATCGTTTCATTTCTTGTTGATCTTTTTGAGGGCCGTACCTTTGTGCATGGCCATGTGGTCGGTCCTGTCGCTTTTGATCAAATACTGTGGTTTTTCCTTCGAGGCGCGGACCGTGTACGTCTTGAACTTGATGGCGGAGGTGACCTTTTTCTTGATCGTTCCTCGGACCCGGCCGGCTTCCGAGTTCCACTCAACCTGATTTCCAACTTTGAATTCGTGTTTCATAGGTATGGTTTCCTGCTGCGTCATAGCTGTCTTGTTCTACTTCAGCCTTCCTTTGAGATTGTTGCGCCCGAACGGACCGGGTTCAGCGATACCGCCAGTTGAATCTACCTCGCGGATGCCACTCACCGCGGAGGCGGCGGTCATTCCGCCGCCGATGATCAAGTATTTGAAGCGTTTCATTTTTTCACTTTTTCTTTGTTGCTGAGATTTCTTGCGGCGACACATCCAGTGCTCGTTTGGAGGCGTTTCCCACCGTGAAGCCGTATTCGCGCATCACGACCGGACCGGGAGCCGACGCACTAAATCGCTCCACGCTGATCACATCTCCGTAATCCAGCGAAACCTTGAGTGATCCTTTCGCCGTCGAAATTAGCCAGAGCGGTGGTCCCATTGTCCGCTTTGATTCCGGCAACGATGCCTTGTTTGGCCAGAAATTCTGAAAAAGGAATGCCGTCCCTGGTCTTTTGACGGATGGTTTCATCGAACAGAATCGTGCCACTGATGAATTCGTTCAGTTCGGGAGTCGTGAACAACAGCTCGCGATAGCCGCAACGATTCTCTTCAGTGGACGAAATATGGAGCGCCTTGAATCGTTTTTCGATCGTCGGAAAGCTTTCATCCGCCGCCAGAATGCCTTTGCCGGAAGCGAGCAGCGCCGCAACTGATGATTCCAATGCGGGCGCAGTCATAATTTTCGCGTCGCCATCTAGGCCAGCTTCACCATCTTGCCCACGTTTTTGCCTTGAAAGAGACCGGCCAAAGCGGCCACGGCTTTGTCGATCCATTCCAGACGATCCGGCCAATCGCGCACAATGAAACCTTTCATTGTCAGCCGTTTGGCAATAAAGTTGGCCGCGGCGGGAAACCCGTTGGGACGGGAGGCCAGCCGAGTCTCGCGGGGGGCAGATTTTGTCATAAAAAATATTCTGGTCTGGCGGCTCAACGGAGGATGCCAAACGCTGATTCTCGAACCCGCTCCGTTCCCATCGCAAATAGTAGGCGTGGATGTCTTGACTGTGCTATGGGGTGTTCACCGTGGCGAGCGGAACACTCAGAAAGGGACTGCATCTGGGCGGCTATGTCATCGCACCTTTATCCTCGCCTAATTCTGTGATTTCTTAAAAAAAGGTAGCCCAATCCGCGTTTTTGCGCGCTGGCTTCTTTTGCCCGCTTTTCGGATTGCCTGAATTCTTTCCCTCCCGAATACGTCCACATATTCGTAACATTGTCTTAAACTTTTATCCTCAGAATGGCCTGCTTTTCGGGGACTCGCCGCAGTCGTAAACCTGCTTCCTGCTTTGGGAAGCACAGCGGCTGGTTTGGGTTTTGCCTCCAAAGCGTTCTCGCGACGAGCTTGTTCTTTTCGGCTCCTTTCAATCACGCCTCGGCGGCGCTTTGGAATAAGCCAGCTAAATTGATTGTCCAACCCGCAATCGTCGAGTTGTGCGGCTCTCAAGCCGAGCACGGCTTGCTGGTGACGGCTGTGGCAGCGGATGGCACGACCGCGGACGTTACGGCAAGGAGCACGTTTATCAGCAACCAGCCGAAGATCATTTCAATCGCTACGAATGGTGTCTGTCACGCGCTGGGTGATGGCCGGGGAGAAATCGTGGTCAGGTATAATGGAAAAACGGAGCGAATTCTGGTCAGCGCGACCAATACTTCGCAGGCCCGGCTCCCTTCATTTCGCCAGGACGTTTTGCCGGTGCTGACCAAATCAGGCTGCAATGCGGGCAATTGCCACGGCAAACTGGCCGGTCAAAATGGGTTCAAGCTTTCTTTGCGCGGCTTTGCGCCGGAATGGGATTACGGCTGGCTAACAGCGGACCTGCGCTCGCGCAGGATTGATCCAGCCAGGCCGGAAGAGAGCCTCATCGTCCTCAAGGCGCTCGGCCAGGTTCCGCACGAGGGGGGCCAAAGATTTCCCGAGGGCTCGCGCGCCCATCGCGCGCTCACCGACTGGATTTCGGCGCGAGCTCCTGGACCGGATGCGTCGGAGTCCGATGCCAGGGGCCTTGAGGTCCTGCCTGGGAACCGGACCTTGCGCCCGGGCGACCAGCAACGATTGCTCGTGCGCGCCTTTTACTCGAACGGGCGCGCGCGGGACGTGACTTGGCTGACGCAGTTTTTTTCCAACGATGAAACGACTGCTCAAGTTTCGTCGGATGGCATGGTGCGTTGCCTTCGTTCCGGTGAGACGGCAATTCGGGCCCATTTCCAGGGCCAGGTCGGAGTTATGACCATCACTATTCCTTGCCAAAATAAGGTTGAACCCAAAATGTTTGCCAAGAAGAACAATCTCGTCGATGAGCATGTTTTCAAAAAGCTAATGGTGCTTCGCATTCCTCCTTCCAACTTGTGCGACGACGCCGCGTTCTTGCGCCGGGCTTTTCTCGATACGATTGGGACGCTGCCCGAGGCCGAAGAAGTTCGCGCTTTTGTTTCGGATAAACAAGGAGACAAACGCGCGCGACTCATCGAGCGCCTGTTGGCGCGTCCGGAGTTTGTGGATTATTGGACCTTGCAGTTTTGTGACCTGTTGCAGAATCGCAAAGAGCGGGACCATGATGTGCGCGGGACCAAAGGGGTGCGTTCGTTTCACAGTTGGCTGCGCTCGCAAATGGCGGTGAACCGTCCCTGGAACGAACTGGCGCGAGAAATCCTGACCGCCAAAGGAGACTCTGTCCGCCAACCGCAGGTTGGTTATTACATCACGACCGTGGGCGAGAACAAGCCAGAGGAATCGGAGGCCGGCGATTCGGTCGCGCAGGCTTTTTTAGGAACACGCATCGGGTGCGCCAAATGCCACAATCATCCGCTTGAAAAATACACTCAAGATGACTATTACCACTTCAACGCTTTCTTTGCGCGCGTTTCCTTGAAGCGGGAAAGCCCGGAGAAAGGGGCCACCGTCCTCTCTGCCGCCAGCCGCGAGGAAGAGGAGCAACGAAAACAAGTCGAGCAGGCGGAGAAGAACCTCAAGGAGGCCGAAAATGCTGCTGAAGGAAAAGTCGGCGAGGAGATGGACAACGCCAAAAAGAAGATCGCCGAGCGAACTAAGAACCTGGCCCAAGCCCGGCAACAGCTCGAAAAGGCCCGCTTGAAAGAGCCCACCATCCTGCAACCCCGCACAAAAAAGTCGCTCCTGCCCCAACCCTTGGATGGGACGGTCATCGCGATGAAGCCCGGCCAGGATCCGCGCGAAGAGCTCGCCGATTGGATCATCAATCCGAAAACCGAGTATTTTGGAGGCGCGATGGTGAACCGCCTTTGGAAACATTTTCTGGGCGTGGGACTGGTGGAACAGGTCGATGATTTGCGCGCCAGCAATCCGCCCTCGAACCCCGCATTGTGGAAAGCGCTTCAGCAGGAGTTTGTCTCGCATGGTTACGATTTGAAAGAGCTGATGCGGCTGATTTTAAACTCGCGGACTTATCAACTCAGTTCGGTGACCCTCCCCGGAAATGAAAAAGACCTCCGCTTTTATTCTCATTATTATGCGCGCCGGCTGCCCGCCGAAGTGTTGATGGATGCCGTGAGCCGGGCTACTGGCGTGCCCGATGAGTTTTCAGGCTACCCCAAAGGAATTCGTGCCATCCAATTGCCTGAACCCGGCGTGGCCTCCTACTTCCTAAGCCTGTTTGGCCGCTCCGATCGCGTCACCGCTTGCGCCTGCGAACGCCGCGGTGAAGTCACCCTGCCGCAATTGCTTCACCTGCAAAACGGCGAGGAACTGACCAAAAAGTTGAATGCGAGTGAAAGCCGGCTCAAAGTTCTGCTGAAGGAAAGCGATGATACCCGCGTCACCGAGGAGGTTTTCCTCATGACACTCTCGCGGCAGCCGACGGGAGATGAGAAGGCCGCTTGTCAAAAGGTCTTGGCAGCCAATAGCCCGCGCCATGAGGTTTATGCGGATTTGTTTTGGGCTTTGCTTAACACGAAGGAATTCGCATTTAATCACTAAACCTATGATCGACATCTCGCTCAATTCTAAACGAAGCCCATTCTGCAACGGCTGGTCCCGGCGGGACTTCCTTCGCATTGGCGTCCTGAGTCCCATTGGATTGTCGCTGGGCGGATTGCTCGCTTCCGAAAAGCTCGCCTCTGCCGGGCCAGCACGGGGCCACCGCGCCAAATCAGTCATCCTCGTGTATCTGGGCGGCGGCTTGTCCCATCACGATTCGTTTGATCTCAAGCCGGAGGCCAATCAGGAAATTCGCGGAAAATACAAAGGCATCCCGAGCAACGTGACTGGATTGCATGTCGGGGAACTCTTGCCGAAAATGGCAAAAACCATGGACAAAGTCTGTCTCATCCGCTCACAGCAGCACGGGAACGATCATCACGAGACCGCCACCAACTGGGTGCTTTCGGGCCGCTTCGGCTCTGCCTTCGGCGATTATCCAGCGATGGGAGCGGTCGTCGCGCACGAGACCGGCTTCCTGGGCAAGGTGCCCCCTTACGTCGCAGTCCCGCGCAACCCGTCTTTCACATGGGAGCTTGGAAAAAGCGCTTTCCTGGGCGGTCGCTACGAATCCTTCAAAGCCGGCGACCCGAATGCCAAAGACTTTAAAGTTCGCGACCTGTCCATGGCCAGCCCCATGAAGCCTGGGCAGATGGAGCGGCGCAAAACCTTGCTCCAGGCCGTGGATCACCTTTCGCGCACCATCGAAGGCAACGATCAGATCGCCACCTATGACGAGTTCCAACGCAAAGCTGCCGAGATGATTCTCTCCCCGCAGGCCAAAGCGGCCTTCGACATCGAGAAAGAGCAGGAAAAGACGCGTGAACTTTACGGCAAAAACGAATTTGGACAAAGCTGTTTGCTAGCCCGCAGGTTGGTCGAAAATGGCGTTCGTTTTGTGACCGTCAATCACGCTGGCTGGGACCATCACTCCAAGATTTTTGAAAGTCTCGACAAGAAGCTCCCCATTTTCGATCAAGGTTTCTCCGCCCTCATAACTGATCTGGACGAGCGGGGTCTCTTGGAGGAGACCCTCGTCCTCTGCATGGGCGAGTTCGGACGCACCCCGGAGATCAATAAGGACGCCGGTCGGGACCATTGGGGCCACGCCGGGTCGCTAATTTTCGCGGGCGCGGGTGTGCGCGGTGGCAGCATCATCGGAGCGACGGACAAGACGGGAGCGTCCGTGACGGATCGCCCGGTCCACCCTGCGGATGTTTGCTACACTGTCTATGAAGCGCTGGGAATCGATCCACGCAAACAATTGCGCACCCCCGAGGGCCGTCCCGTGGAGATCCTCGACCAGGGTGATCTCATCAAAGAATTATACATCTGAAGAGAACCAGCAATTCTCAGGTTGCCATTCCCCTGTTTGATGTTCACCTTTCAGCGTGTTTGGCCGCCGCCAGCACCCTAAAGGGTGGACGCCAAACGGTGCCAACCCGGCAAGATGAGAAGTGCTGGAAGAGAACCCTCTCGCCCATTCGGTCCTCTCTCGCGCGCACGAGTCCGCGTTTTGGAGTTCGAATGTTCTTTTTCTCGCTCATCGGCGTGGCTCTTTGCCTGGCCGAAGAGAAGCGCGACGAAAAGAAAAAACCAGAACCGCCTTCGATCGCGGTGGTCATTCCTCTCGGAGTCATTCCGGGAGTGACGAACAAAATCAAAATTCGCGGGCAGAATCTGACCAATGTGACCGAATTGCGCTTCACGGACACGAATTGCCACGCGGAAATCCTAATCAAATCCAAGGGCAAAGTGGAAGTTCCCAAAGAAATGGAAGCGAAAAAGGTCGGTGACACCCAAATCGAAGTGGAATTGAAGCTCGCGGACGAGACTCTGCCAGGCACCAATACTTTCACCCTCATTTCTCCCGACGGCGAGAGCAAGGCGCATCCCTTGCTTGTGGCGGAGCCAGGCTCTCTGGTCTTCGAAAAAGAACCCAACGGCGGCTTTCGAGAGGCGCAGGAACTTCAATTTGGCAAACGACTTCAGGGCGCCATCCAGGAACCGAAGGACGTCGATGTGTTTTCCTTTCGGGCAAAGGGGAACCAGAGAATTGTGGCGGAGATTTTTGCGGCGCGTTTTGGGTCTCCGCTCGATTCCCTGCTCACGCTTTACGACGAGCGCGGCCTTATCCTCGCGACCAATGACGACAGCAATTCGAGCGCAGATTCAATCCTGCGCGCAGAATTGCCTGCTGAAGGAAAATATTTCCTGAGCTTAATCGATGCCCATGACAGGGGAAGCGCGGCGCACGTCTATCAACTGATGGTCAGCCTCGAATAGTCATGAAGCATTTTAAAGCCATCGCCGCCATGTCGCTCAACCGAGTGATCGGCCAAGGTCATAAAATCCCATGGCGCCTTCCGGAGGATTTTCAGTGGTTCAAGAAAATGACCACCGGCCAGGTCATCGTAATGGGGCATAGGACATTTGAATCAATCGGCAAACCGCTTCCCAATCGCACGACCCTCGTTCTCAGCCGAAGCGGGTTCGAACATCCCGGGGTAAAAACCATTTCCCATCTGGGGCAAATTGATCTGGCGAAGGAAACCCGAGAGGTGTTTATTTGCGGCGGCGCCCAAGTCTATGAGCAGGCCCTGCCGCTTTGCTCGGACCTTTATCTTACGCTCGTCAAACGAGTCGTGGAAGGAGATGCCTTTTTTCCGAAATTTGAGGAGCTATTCACTCCCATGGAGGAGATCTTGGATTGCGCGGAGTTCAAGATTACCCATTACCGGAACTTGCGCTTGAAGACTGCGGATGGAGGCCCCAGGACGGAGGACCGCGGGCTGTCACCGCTCCCCTGAACCGGCTTGTCGCCTCACTTTGGCAACGGAACTTCTTTCGGCGGCACGGGCCTTGAGCCCGTTTTGCCGGCGGACCAGCCACCCCAGGTGCAGCTCTGCGGTCCCCAATTGGCGCATTGCAGCGCAGGCGCGCCTTGCGGGGTTGGTTTGGATGAGCGCCACCACAATAAGCAAATCATCAAGGTCACTCCTGAGATGGCGGCTCCGAGAAATAAACCGCGATCCCTGTAGGTAAGCAAGATCGAGGAGCGGCCTGCCGGCGCCTCCACCGCCTGGAAGGCATGGTTTGCTCTCAAGAGGCGCGCTGGGCGACCGTTAATTGAGGCCCGCCATGGATGGTAAAATGTTTGCGCAATCACAACCAGGCTCGGCGTTTTTGCCTCGACTTCAATTTCAACCCGGTGGGCAGAAAACTTGGATTGCAATATTTTGGCCTCGGTCTTAGCGCGCACCTTAACGTTAGCAGCCGATTCCACAGGCAGAAAAACCGTCCTCCGCGGGTCAAACCCTGCAATGACAAGTCCCTGGAGCGTGTCGTTGGGTGCGGCAAAGATCGGTTCTTGTCCGCACGTAACCAGGGGGCAGCAATTAGTGCGGGTTACCCAATCCAGCGCGTAATTGGGCGCAGTACTGTGTGAGACGGCGAGAAAATCCATCAGGCCTCCAACGTTCTGATTGGTCCCGTCATAAAGCAGAAGTTCAACCTGCTTTTGTTCCCGCAATTGCAGCGTGGAAGAGCCGTTCACTTTGGGAATCCCATCCAGCAGATTCAGATTCGACCAAAGGGCCAGACGTTTGCCCAGAAAATCCTGCGCGAGATTGGTTTCGGTGCTGGACAACAACACCCGCTCGGCTCGCGGGCTGATCATCACGCGCGACTGCCCGAGCGCCGGGGGTGGCATCTGCCTGGATCGCTGCCACAAACCCGGCTCAAATTCGGCGGCGGCGATGGCGGGGTTGAAATTGGGCGTGTGGGTATTAACATCGAGCGCGAGCAGAATCAGCAGCCCCGCTTGCGCCATGATGATGGAGGCTGGGCGAGTTAAACGAGACAGAATCACGACGCCGCCGATGATCATTCCCAGGAAAACGAGCCGCCAAACCGCGTTGTGCCAGGTCGCCGTCCATTGGTCCAACGGAAAGGGATATCGGAAGGCGAACCAGAGAACCGACCCGCTGGCTAACGCTAACACAGCACCAACACCAATCGGGCAAAGCGCCTGGGACGCGGGAGCGCGGCGGGGCGCGGCGGCCATGGCAAAAGCCCCCAGCAAAGGCACGGTGAAGGCGGTGATGAGCATAAATTTGACGGGATAGCGTCCGATACCTAGCACTGGGAGGGCCTGCTTCATCCACACATAGAGATGGCCATTTTCACCCAGCGCGGCGATCAATCCAAATAAAGTGAAGGCGGCCAAAATCCAGACTCGTCCTTGGCGGGCGCGCCAGGCCCCGATAATGGCTAATGCGAGGATGCCCATGCCCAGATAGCAGGAAGAAAAGAACGCCTGGCCTTGTTGAACGAAGGGACCTTGATAGCATTGAAAGCAATGGAACAACGGCGCCAGCAAATTCGCCCAACCCCAACCGGGGAGAGCCCATTTGGAGGTCGCAAAGGCGCGGTCGCGCTGGGAGTGCTCCAGCAAATCGAAAAAGGGAATCAATTGCACAGCCATCAATCCCGTGACGAGAAGGACCACCCCGAGTAGTCTCCCCATCCTTAGTCGCGGAGCGGGCTTTTCCCCAGCCCAGCCCCCGATGCAAAAAGCCAGCGTGAGCAGCCAGGTAAAACCTGCAATCTCGGGCGCCCCGACTAACATTTGAAAGACACTAATAAAAGCGGCGGCCACGATTTTGCGCCCGCCCTCCTTGCGCGCCCGTTCCGCTGACCAAAGCACCCAGGGCATCCACCCAAGAGCCACAACGTAATTGGGCCACATCAGGCAGGACAGGGTGATGCCGTTGAAAACGAACGCCACCCCTCCTACGCTGGCGGCAAAAGAATTGTTTGTCCAACATCGAGCCAGGTAGTACATCCCCATTCCGCCGAGAAACAGATGGCCTAAACAAAAAGCGCTGAGAGACCAAGGGAGAGGAAGCAGGAGGTAGAAAATTGAAAATGGATAAAGCGGCATCGTCCCCCATTGCGCCAAAAAGGGAGCCCCACAATTGCTGAAGGGATTCCAAAGTGGCACCTCACCACGCCAAAAACTTTCATGGGCATAATGGATGAAGGGGTAAGCGAGGACGCCGTAGTCGCGATAAACAAAGGACTCGAGTCCCAACATCACTTTGGGGAAAGTCGCCAGTAGCAACAGACCAAGCACCGCCCCGAAACGGATTGGAGTAAGCCAGGATGTTGCTGGAGCGCCGGGTTTGCTGAGGTAATCAGAATGCATTTCGCATAGCCACTAAAGACTATGCATAGCTTAGGCGATACCAACGGGCTGAAACTTCAACCATCCAGTCTTGGAGTGAAGGCAGTGGGTGGGGCCGATGAAAAAAGACCATCCTAAACAAAACTAGCAACGGCAAATCCAAGGCCGCAAGAAACTCCGAAAAACTAGAATTGTCCTCAGTTACGTGCTATTTGCCTCCAGTTTAGACTACGATAGCGTTAAAGTAACACTAATTTGGCCCAACTTCGGTGGCCTCTACTTGTGATGGTGGGCCGCGTTTGACCCAGACCATCACGATAGACATGTCCGCGGGAGACACACCAGAAATTCTGGCTGCTTGGCCAAGCGTGGCTGGACGAATCTTGGTTAGCTTTGTCTTAGCCTCGGTTCGCAGACTCGGAATTCTATTGTAGTCCAACCATTCAGGAATTCTCTTCGCTTCGAGGCTTTTGAACTTTTCAATTTCAAGCTCCTGTCGATCGATGTAGCCGGCATACTTGACTTCAATTTCGACTTGTTGGATGATATCCTCGTCCAGGGCATCATCACGACTGGGCAGATCCCGATAACTCACCTCGGAGCGACGCAATAGTTGTTCGAGCAATTCGCCATCGGCACGCACCGACCTCAAGCGTAAGAGTTCTGACTGGATCCGTTGTTTTCGTTTCAAAAAGGATCGGTGATTTCTTTCAGGCAGCAGGCCGATGTCGTATCCAATCTGGCTGAGTCGCATGTCCGCATTGTCCTGACGCAGCAGCAGTCTGTATTCAGCTCTCGAAGTAAACATGCGGTAAGGTTCCACCGTGCCTTTGGTGACCAAGTCATCGATCAGCACACCGATATACGCCTGATCTCTTTGAAGGACGATGGGAGCCAAGTGCTTTACTCGCCTGGCGGCGTTAATACCAGCCATCAATCCCTGGGCTCCTGCTTCCTCATAACCAGAGGTGCCATTAATCTGTCCCGCCAGGAACAGGTTCCGGCAGACCTTGGTTTCGAGTGATGGATAGAGCTGAGTAGGAAAGGCAAAATCATACTCCACAGCGTAGGCCGGTCGCATAATTTCTGCATTCTCACAACCGACGATGGTTCGAACCATTCCGAGTTGGACCTCAAATGGCAGACAAGTCGAGAACCCATTAACATAGATTTCGTCCGTGGAAATCCCTTCCGGTTCCAGAAATATCTGCTGACGCTCTTTCTCCGGGAATTTGACGATTTTGTCCTCAATCGAAGGGCAATAACGCGGACCCACCCCTTCTATTACCCCGGAATACATCGGGGACTTATCCAAGTTCGCGCGGATGATTTCAGCGGTTGCTGGAGTGGTATAAGTGACATAACAAGGTAATTGGCCGTTGAGACGCTCCAAGATAGACCCGGGCGGATACTTGCTTCCATTGAGATGTGGTCCGGGCAAGGTCTCCGAGGCTTCCCCCATCGCCGAATGTTCCACATGGAACAAATCGTCCTTCCAATAGCTGAAGTAGGGCACCGGGTCATCTCCGGGCTGGATCTGGGTTTTGGAAAAGTCGATAGACCGCCGCAAAAGTCTGGGCGGTGTGCCGGTCTTAAGGCGACCGAGTTCGAGTCCAATTTCTTTCAAGGAACCTGACAGGCTCATGGCGGCGGATTCACCCGCCCGGCCGCCTGCTTGTTGGTTTGTCCCGATGTGCATCAGGCCGCGCAGAAATGTGCCGGTCGTGACAACGATCGTTTGAGCCTGATATTGAACGCCCAATGTCGTTTCCACCCCAAGGACTTCGTGGCCTTCATGCAACAGTTTGGAAGATTGGCCCTGCTGCACGTCAAGATTGGGCTGCCGCTCACAGATCCACTTCAAGAGAAACTGATAGGCTTTTTTGTCGCACTGCGCCCTCGGGGCCCACACAGCAGGCCCTTTTTTGGTGTTCAGCATGCGGAACTGCAAACCTGTCATGTCTGTGGTCTTCCCCATTTCGCCACCGATTGCATCGATTTCCCGGGCCAGATGCCCCTTGGCGAGGCCGCCGATGGCCGGATTACAGGACATTTGGCCAATGCTGTCCAGATTAATACTGAGCAGAAGGGTCTGGCATCCCATGCGTGCTGCGGCCAAGGCGGCTTCCACTCCTGCATGGCCGGCACCGATCACGAGCACGTCATACTTTTTTGGATAGATAAACATAGAGGACAGAACTCTCAGTCTTACACCAATTCATACGTGGCCGCAAAGGGCGAACTAGCTGACTTCTTGAGGAGACTGCGGTCGTTAGCCGCGAGATGTTCACAGATTTTGAAAACGCTCTCCACATGGGGCTTACCTCCAATTGCATCAGCGATTTGGGAGGCAGTGAGCGGGGAGGCTTTTTTTCCAGCCAGCAAAGTCAAAATCCTTAATTGCAGATCGATGATTGTGCCCGCTGCCTTTTTCCCAGCTTCGACGCCAGGTTGATTGTAAGCGTTTACATTAATGAGTGAAGCATAAAGTCCGACCGTGCGTTCGAATAAGGCGATCAGGAGGCCAATGGCGAACGCAGACGCATCCTTTATCGTTATCGTCATCGATTCTCGGCCATTTTCGTACAAGGCTTGTCGAGTTCCTTGCAGAAAACCGTTAAGATAATCACCGCAGGTGACGTGTGGATCCACGAACATGGATTGCTCTTTTCGATCCTTGAGTACCTCAATGAAGGTTACGAAAAAATTCGGAATGCCATCTCTAAGTTGTTGTACATAAGCATGTTGGTCTGTTGAACCTTTGTTTCCATAAACGGCTAACCCTTGGTTGACAATCTTGCCTGTAAGGTCTTTTTCCTTTCCAAGTGACTCCATCACAAGCTGTTGTAGATATCTTGAGAATAACTCCAAACGATCCTTATACGGCAGCACAACCATGTCCTTTGTCCCTCTGCCTTCACCAATATGAAACCACATCAAAGCCATCTGTGCCGCCGGATTTGTGCGGAGCTCGGTTTGTCTGGTGACATCATCAGCGGCCTTGGCTCCCGCCAGGATTGCATCGATGTCAAGTCCCTGCAAGGCAGCAGGTAACAATCCTACCGCGCTGGTTTCGCTGGTGCGACCTCCGATCCAATCCCACATCGGGAAGCGCCGTAACCAACCGTTTTTAATTGCATATTTATCCAGCTCGCTGTCAATGCCAGTAACCGCCACCGCATGAGCGCCAAAATTCAATCCGGATGACTGGTAGGCAGTTTGAGCTTCCAACATTCCGTTGCGAGTCTCTTTTGTCCCGCCGGATTTGGAAATTACCAGGCACAAAGTTTTCCCAAGTTCACTCCGCATCCGGGCCAGGGTTCCGTCCATTCCATCCGGGTCGGTGTTATCAAAAAACCAAACGCGTAATTTGTCCGAAGCGGGATTGCCCAGGGCATGAGAAACAAATTGTGGCCCTAAAGCCGAGCCGCCGATGCCAATCACGAGCAGATTTTGAAACGGGCCGTTGGTGCCGCCCACTTTGCCAGAATGGACTTCCGCGCCGAACTCCTTGATAGCTGCAAGTGTGGCCTCGATTTCATGACGAATGGAGGAATTAGGGGCGAGGGTGGAATTGCGCAACCAGTAATGCCCGACCATCCGACCTTCGTCAGGATTGGCTATGGCACCCTGCTCGAGCGCCGCCATGGCAGCGAAGGCCTTTTCAAGACGAGGCGCCATAGTCGTGAAGAACTCCTCGGGAAAATCCATCCGGCTCAAATCCAGGGCCAAACCAAGCGTGGGAAACTCCGTGTAATATTTCTGAAACCGCTGCCAGGTATCTTCGTTGCTTTTGCGCATGAGCGAGCTTAGCAGAGGGTGTGGGAAGGTTAAAGTGCTAAGAGCCTGTTTTAAAATTCCATGGGGCCCTGTTTTCGCGGAAAGGGCTGGATGGCGAGGCGCGACGAGGGACCTTATCCGCCAGCGATCTGGGACCGAGGAGCAACGAAGCCAGCCGACCTACGAAAACCCTCCGGGCGGCGGGTCTTCTGCCTGGCCACGTTGTTGTTCCTCGGTTAAAGCCCGCTGGGGGGATTCGCCCTGCGTCACGCCTAGTGGCCAGCCAAAATCCCTCGCCGCAGGACCCCATGCAATTTTAAAACAGGCTCTAAAGCCGTGGCGGCCATAACCCTGGCCCTTCCGGCGATATTTAATGAGAACCGTTCGCGACTTGCTTTTCCATGCAACCTAATGTATTCATTTGTGTATGCCAAATGTGTTGACAGTGCGATTGCCAGGCTCGCTGTTAGCGAAGGTGGACCGAAAAGCCGCCGCTTTGGGCAGGGCCAGGGCGGAGCATGTGCGGCAAGTCCTTCAAGAAGACGTGGCGGCGAGCGCTCCCAAGCCGAAAAAGTTCGCCTCTCTGGCTCTGCAAGGGCGCCACTCTCTAGGCCGGGGCAGTGACAACGCGGCTGTTAGGAAGGCCTTGCGGCGGCGCGCCTATGAAAAAAATCGCTGATGCCGGCCTGTTAATCGCATTTTTGGACCGCCTTGATAAGCATCACCAATGGGCTGCCCGGATTTTCGGGCGTGAATCGCCACCTTTCTACACTGCCGAGCCGATTCTGGCAGAGGTGTCGGCCGTCCTTGGGTCCGCCGATGACGTTCTGCGAATGGTGGAAGTAGGTGATTTGGTTTTGTCTCTTGATTTAGGGAAGGAGGTTTCGTCCGTGCGCAGCCTCGTGGCCAAGTACAAGAATCGCCCAATGGACTTGGGCGACGCCTGTTGCGTCAGGCTCGCCGAGATTATGTCCGGCAGCGTCGTTTATACTGTCGATCGAACTGATTTCACAGTTTACCGCAAAAACGGGCGTCAACCTGTGCCCTGCGTATTCCCCGACAAACGTTAAAGGGGAGCGCGCGCCACAGATCAACGCGCGAAATCGTTTCGGTCAGGCAGCGCGATCAACGTTTCGACGATTCTTTCCCATTACAGAAAAAACGGTTTACTGAGTTCAAATAGGCGCGGGCGCTGGCCTCGATCACGTCGGTGCTCGCGCCTTTGCCCGTAACCAATTCACCATCTCCGAAATCGACCTTTACGGTCACCTCTCCTAAGGCATCTTTCCCCTGCGAAACCGCCCGGAGCGAATAGTCCATCAATTTGCCCCGAGTGCGGGTTAACCGATCGATCGCTTTTAAGGCCGCATCGACGGGGCCGTCTCCGATGCCTGCGTCCTGATGAATCGCTCCATTCGCTTTGGCGCCGGCTTTTTTCAAGCGCACAGTCGCGGTGGGAACGGTTTGATTGCCGCTGGTGACACTTAAATATTCGAGGGACCAGGTTTCAGGCACTTCTGCGATATGGCCCTCGACGAGCGATGTCAAATCGTCATCATAGACGAATTTCTTTTTGTCCCCGATTTCCTTGAATCGGGCAAAGATGGCATGGATGTCGGCATCGGTCATCTTGAAACCGAGATGTTTCAAACGCGAGGCGACCGCCGCCCGCCCGCTGTGCTTGGTCAAAGGCAACTCGGTGCCCCCCCAGCCCACCTCGCGCGGGTCCATGATTTCGTAGGTCTCGCGCTTCTTTAAAATGCCGTCCTGATGAATGCCGCTGGAATGCGCAAAAGCATTCTCGCCCACGATCGCTTTGCTTCGTTGCACCACAAGGCCGCTCATGCGGGAAACGAGGCGGGAGGTTTTCACGATCTCGCGGGTATTCACCCCGGAGTCGAGCCGGGCAAAGAAATCCTGCCGGGTCCTGATGGCCATGACGAGTTCTTCGAGGGAAGCATTACCCGCCCGTTCGCCGATGCCATTCACCGTGCATTCAACCTGCCGTGCGCCCGCGCGAATAGCGGCGAGAGAATTAGCCACCGCCAAGCCCAAATCGTTGTGGCAATGAACACTGATCACCGCCTTGCCGTTGCGGAATTCCGGCACTTCATCGTGCAACCGCTGGATTAAGGCTCCGAATTGCTCGGGGATCGCCCAGCCCACGGTATCAGGAATGTTCACCGTGGTGGCCCCCGCCGCTATCACGCCCTTGCACACCTGGACGAGAAACTCCGGTTCAGTGCGCGAGGCGTCCTCTGGGGAAAACTCCACGTCCTGCACAAAAGACCTGGCCCGCTTCACTCCCTCCACTGCAAGGCGAAGAATCTCATGTTGAAGCTTGCCGAGCTTGAATTCGCGGTGGAGCTTTGAGGTAGCCAAGAAAACATGAATGCGCGCCTTTTTGCCCGCAGGCTTCACTGCCGCCCCAGCGGCATCAATGTCTTTGGGCACGCACCGGGCAAGGCCGGCGATAATAGGACCCTTTACCTCGCGAGCAATCGTTTGCACCGAGTCGAAGTCGCCCTCGCTCGTGATGGGGAACCCGGCCTCGATCACATCCACTTTGAGGCGGGCAAGCTGGCGGGCGATTTGCAACTTCTCGCGCAAGTTCATGGAGGCGCCGGGGCACTGTTCGCCGTCGCGAAGCGTCGTGTCGAAGATAATGATTCGGTTGTTTTTCATAGTTTTTATTTTGTTTTGGCAGCGGAGCCTTTGTCCCAAAACAAAAACCCCACCGCCGGTTGGCAGTGGGGTTGGAAAAGGGTCAAATTACGTCAACACCCGGCTGCCGCTCTGCACAGCAGAGCGTTTAGCAGCGCCAGTCGAATGCTCGAATTTCCAATCACGGGCGTTAACCTAGCTTCCCGGTTCATTCACGTCAATCTTTTATTTTGAAAAGTTGAAAACCTGGAGTTCACTCGGAATTCGATGAAATTGGCCTTCATTGAGACATGAGCCGCAGAATTGCGCGGCAGGGAGCCGTATCGGTTCACCTTCATCACGCCCGATTCCACCATTAAAAAATATCCTGACCTCAAAACGCGGTGGTAAGGCGGCCCGGCGCAGGGCGGTTCTATGCATAACGACTACAGGTTCTAAATCAACGAGTTAAGCTTGGTGCTGGACATGAGCCAGAAAAGTTTTTTTACTCATTCGCATGAAAAACAAGCGATTGAGTTTGACGGACGCCGCCGAAGCAGCGG
>JBBRPK010000094.1:0-21816 GCA_038228235.1 Verrucomicrobiota bacterium | reverse complement strand
GTGGCGCGAGGTGCAAGCGACACTAAAGGAAATGCAACGCCTCAGCCGTCAAGTCTTGTTTGAAACCGTGCCTCATCCGCCACGACGCAAGAGACTGGGTAAGAAGGTTTTAGGGACTATGTAAGCGCCATTCCCCTAAAGAGTGGACACCAAACGCCGACGTGCCCTGTATGGTGTCCGGGAACCGCGACAGGAAATCGCTTAATTCAACGGCAGTGGACCGGAGCACTCCCAGGCAAGACCTGCAGCCCGAATTTACTAACTGCTCAGCGACGTCCGTCATACCAGATGTGGCATTCCTGCGCGCTTTTTAAGGTGCGCCCAAAACCCAGCGCCGTCCTGCCCAGGAAACGAAAATACTCCCATGTGGAGTAGAGATGAAATTTTCGCGCGGAAGTCGTCAGAGGATGATGGCGGAGGATAACGATTTTTTTCCCTGACTGAGCGGCGAGTTTTTTAAGGCGTTTGCTCAAGTCCAGTTCTTCGGAGGCAAACAACTCGTGGCTAAACCCGCCAATCTGACGAAAAGCCGCGGCCTCGCAAAAAATAAACGAACCCGCCAGAAATTTGGTGCATCGGCTGAGCACGTTCCAGCAGGTCAACAGGAGAAGCCCCGCCAGTTGCGGTGTATCCAGCCGAAGGGTGCTGCCGCCGGCCAGACAGCATCCAGTTTGAATGGCGGCGGCGACGTCCGAGAAAAGTCCTGGTTCTGGATGGGAATCTGCATCGACAAAGATGAGCCAGTCTCCTGTGGCCGCTTCTGCGCCTCGGTTGCGAGCACGTGCAATTTGGTTGATGGGTTCGAACACCACTCGCGCCCCTGCTGTCTTGGCCAAGGCACTGGTCCGATCGCTGGAATTGTTGTCACACACGATCAACTCGCTCTCCCAGCCCTGCGCGGAGAACGCTGCGGTGGCCAAAACGATTCGGCGCAGCGTTTCCCCAATCAGCTTTTCCTCATTATACGCGGGGATGATAATCGAGATTTTCATGCAAATGGCAAACTGGGACCTACTGTAATCCAGTAATTCTCATTATGCCAGATTGGAACCAGGGGCGGGTTGGAAGTGGCGCCATCTGGACGCCCCTACCGTCCGAAGGAATGGCAGTTCCTGTAGCGCGAGTCTCCGAACCCAATGCCGCCAGGATTTCGGATCCTGATCCCGAAGGGATACTCGATAATAGGCCGGCGTTTCAGTGCCAGCGATTCATTTTGGCAGGGGATCGGCATAATCTTCGGAAGGACGAGTTCCACGCACTCGTGTCCAGTTAATTTTCAAAATTCCTGTGGAATGCCTCGATTTCATTGGGGATCCCTCTCCTTACCCGTGTTATCGAGATGGAGTCAAAATTCCATTTTCTCCTATTATCTAATTGACATCATTCGGTTAGCTAATTATAGAAGCCGGTCCGTTTGGAGCACGATGGCGAATGTTTTAACTGGACACGAGTGAGTTCCACGAGTCCCTCGACAATTGCGCGAAATTCCAGGGACTCGTGGAACTCGTCCTTCCGGGCTACACAGACCGCCACACTCGCTCAGAACGCGGGCGCCGTCAGGAGCGTACTTTCGTAATTTGTAAGATTGCCATTCTGTGGGATGGGCCCCTATTTGCTGATGGCGTCGCCAAACCGTCGTCATTCATGACCCCTCCGAGCCCGCCCAAGTCAGAGATCCAGCCTGCAACGCAGATGACGACCAGGATCGCAAGCGCACAGGTGCAGCCCTTAAAGCCGTTAGGCATCATGAGGCGATGCAGTTCCGCGTGGAATTTATTTGGCAAGCCATTGCAGCAGACTGGCGATCAACTGCGCCGCTCCGTGATCCGGGGATGCTGAGGAACCAGCCGAAGATCCCGGGTGCGCCAAGGCAACCTGCTGTGACCAGCAGCGCCCCTGGGCCACGTCCATCTGCTCGGCTGTCGGCCTTAGCACGGCGCAGCCTGTGTTCAGCAACGCGCACAAAGCCAGCGTGAACGAAAAGGCCATGGTTGGTTCCACAGGTTTCAAATAGGGAGGCCCTTCAAACGTTTCACCATGAAAGCAGTGTATCTGCGGCGCGCTGACCGTCAATCCTCCAAGGTGACTTCTGTGTTTCATTCTCTCCCTTCCCATCTGCATTCATCAGCGCCATCCGCGGTAAAACATCTTTCGGGTCTAATCGTTCCAAACCTCAGGTCGTTCTATTCTGGACAGCGGCAAAATTCAGGGCACACTGGGCGCACCGACTGAGATGAGCGCGCCCTTCAAAGATCACTTTTCGACCGTGGCTCCCGATTACGCGCGGTACCGGCCACACTATCCCGCGGAGTTGTTTCAATTTCTGGCCGCGCTCGCTCCGCGGCGCCTACTCGCTTGGGACTGCGCCACGGGCAATGGGCAGGCGGCGGTGCTGCTGGCGACGCACTTTCAACGCGTGGTCGCGACTGACGCCAGCGTCGCGCAGCTTGCTAACGCCCAGCGGGACCCTAAAGTGGACTATCGCGCAGCTTCGGCGGAGGCGAGCGGATTGGAGGAGGACTCAGTTGACCTCATCACCGTGGCGCAAGCGCTGCACTGGTTCGACATCCCCCGGTTTTTCGCTGAGGCTGGTCGCGTGTTGCGGCTGAACGGAGTGTTGGCGGCTTGGTGTTACGGCCAGATACAGGTCAAGCATCCCGAAGCGCAACGCATCCTCGACAAATTCTACTCTGAGACCGTCGGCCCCTACTGGCCGCCACAACGCCGCCTCCTCGAGGAGGGTTATCGAACAATTCAATTCCCCTGGGACGAGATTCGCCACCCTGGTTTCGCGATTACGGCGCAATTTACGCTGGGGGAACTGGTTGGGTATCTCGGCACCTGGTCCGCCACTCGCTTCTACACCGAAGCGACCGGCTTAGACCCGTTGCCCCGCCTCACATCTCAACTCGCCAAATTATGGGGCGAGAATGAGGAAAAGCAGCCAGTCACCTGGCCATTGAGCCTTCGCCTTGGGCGGCAGGGGTAAATTCATCGATAAAAAGAAATCCGCGTCCCAGCAGCAGCATCAGCGAAAAGGACTCGAGCAGTTGGCCCAGCCAAGGTTCCGCTCGTTCACCTCTTTAAAAGTCCGAATACCGATTTCAATACCTCCGTCGTCCGCGCCGCTGGATTCTCCCGGAGCCGTTTTTCCTCGTCGGCGACCATATTAAATAAACCATCCATCGCCTTGGTGGTGACATATCTAACGTTGCCAATAGGCCTTGAGGCTCCGGAGGCGGGCATTGCAGAATGCGAGGTGGATATCGGTTGGCAGGTTGCAGTTTGCAATGAGCCGTTATCTAAATCCCATTCCATTTTAACTAAAGTGCTTCAAAATGCCCCCGTTTCGGCCTTCCTTCCGCCTTCGGACGAAGTGGCATGAACCACGCTTAATGTATAGCTGCATGAATAAATCTGGTGAAAAAGGCCTTACGAATACCCCGGTTTCCTGGCACCCAGAAGGGGCTAAAGGTCAGTTACCTTTGGTTGAATGGTTCGAGGGCGAGCCGTTTTGCTTGGGGCTGCGGGGGGACTCTTTCAGCCAGAGTAAACAAATCAACCAAGAAAGGACTTGTTATGTTAAGCTGGTCATTGACCTTCCTGATTATTGCGCTAGTGGCGGCCCTGTTAGGATTCGCTGGAATCGCCGGGACCGCGGCGTGGATCGCCCAAATACTATTTGTTGTTTTCCTCGTCTTGTTTGTAGTCTCCCTCATCATGGGGCGGCGCCGAGGGGTTTAGAGGATTCTTTTATCAGCAAGCACGGTCGTAGCCACCCTGATAATGAGTCGTAGGGGCCCTTTCTGGGCCCCGAGTCCGCCTCTTGGCGGCTATGATTTGATTAGCGGGATGTCCGCGCCGAATCAGAACCAACGTTTTCAGCTTGGAAAAGAAGTTCCCTTTGGGCTTTCGCGCTGCTATAGTTGGCAGCCATGCTCAAAAATCTGAATGTTCCCATGCGATTGCTGATCATTGATGACGAAGAGAATATTCGCCGAACCACCAGCGTGGCCATGGAAGCAATGGGACACGAAGTGGTCAGTGTGTTAGATAGCGCCGGGGCGCGGAAGCAGATGGATCGCTCCCATTTCGACGTAGCTTTCCTTGATTTGAAATTGGCCGGTGAGAACGGGTTGGAGTTATTGCCGGAATTGCTCGCGGTGGATCCTCGCCTGGCCGTAGTTGTTTTCACCGCTCACGCTTCGATCGAGACGGCCGTCGAGGCAATGCGGCGAGGCGCGACTGACTACATTCCAAAGCCTTTCACTCCCGAACAAATCCGGCAGGTCCTGGCGAAAATCGGCAAGGCGCGCAAACTTGAAGGCCGCGTGGCTGAACTGGAATCGCGGCTCTCCACGACCACGCCGGCCGTTGACCTCGCCACTACGGAACCAGCCATGCAAAAGGTTTTTGAAATGGCCTTCAAAGCCGCCGCCACACCTGCAACCATTCTAGTGCTTGGAGAAAGTGGCACGGGCAAAACCGTCCTCGCGCGGGCCGCGCATGAAAACAGCGCCCAGAAGGATAACGCATTTGTTACGGTGAGTTGCCCCAGTCTTTCCCGAGAGTTGCTCGAAAGCGAATTGTTTGGCCACGTCAAAGGCGCCTTCACGGGGGCCGTGGGAGAGGCGATGGGCAAAGTCACACTCGCCGACGGCGGCACACTTTTTCTGGACGAAATTGGTGAAATGCCGTTGGAAATTCAGCCGAAGCTTCTGCGCCTGCTCCAGGAAAAGGAATACGAACGGGTCGGTGAAGCCAAAACACGCACTGCTAATGTGCGCGTCATCGCCGCGTCGAATCGAAATCTGGAAAATGCCGTCCAGGAAGGCCGCTTCCGTGAGGATTTATTTTATCGTCTCAACGTTATTTCCTTGCACATGCTGCCCTTACGCCAGCGATTGGGAGATCTGCGGAAAATCGCCGCCGATTACCTCCGTTTCTTTTCGGCGCAGTGCGGCAAACGGATTGAATGTTTTTCTCCGGACGCCGAGCAAGCGATGTTACAGTATTCGTGGCCTGGAAACCTGCGCGAACTGCGAAACGCAGTGGAGCGAGCGGTCATTCTGTCGGGGAGCGACCACATTGAGCGGGCTGATTTACCCGAAAAAATCAGCCAGCCAGCCAAGCTGGGAGTGGCCCGTGGTGTCCAGGTGGGGACACAGGTAACGCTTGAAGAGCTTGAGCACGAACATATTGCCCAAGTCGTGCGGCATACTGCCACCATGGAAGAGGCGGCCAAGATTTTAGGAATCGATCCAGCGACCCTTTATCGAAAACGAAAAAAGCTGTCTTCGGCGGCTCCAGTTGAAATGAGCCGGACACTCTGAACCTCGGCTTTTTGCGCTTCCTCAGACAAGCTCAGAATGCACTTCTGCCGTCACCTTCTGAGTGATGGCATTTTGGCCTTTGAACTTGGGCTCTCTCGCTGTTATCCTCCCTTTAAATGGGCGATAGAACAGATTCCAGGATAAAGAAGATTTACGCTGGCATTTACGA
The DNA here is from genome assembly GCA_038228235.1 of Verrucomicrobiota bacterium. GTDB lineage: Bacteria > Verrucomicrobiota > Verrucomicrobiia > Limisphaerales > JBBRPK01 > JBBRPK01. Next base: position 16,314 of record JBBRPK010000094.1, on the reverse strand, counting down.
GTTTCTGACTGAGAAGTGGATCGCGACTCATGAAGAGGCCAAGGCTTCGCGATTGCAGCGATTTGCCCATTATTGGTTGCTGGTGTTTAAAAGTTTTTCACGCAACCGCTGTCCTTTGCGAGCGACCGCATTGGCCTACACGACGCTGCTGGCCTTAATTCCTCTGCTGGCCATTAGCTTCAGCATCGCATCCAGCGTCCTTAAAGTGAAAGATGAGGCCGCCACCAAAAAACTGATTGGCGATTTGTTGGATACCGTGGTTCCGCAACTCAAACTGCTCTCCCGGCCCCCCCAGGGTGTTACTGGTTCGGCTGGAACTCTGGAGATGCCTGCCAACCCAGTCGTCAGTCAAGCAGCCACCAACGCGCCCCTTTCGCCTCTGGCGTCCTCTGAAAAACTGAGTCCGCGCGATCAGGCGGTGAACCAAACCTACGCGCTCATAGACCATGCTCAATCCGCCACCCTTGGCCTGAGCGGGATGGCGGGGTTGATTCTGGTGGCGATCCTCCTCTTAAGCACCATCGAGGATACGTTCAACGATATCTGGGGAGTAATTTGCCCCCGCAGTTGGTTTCGGCGCATCGTGCAATATTGGACCAGCATTTCTCTGGGGCCGGTCGTTGTGATGGTGATCATCGCCCAGGTCGGCCACGCCTTTTCCCCGGCGACCAAGTTCCTGGGACCGTTTGCTTTTTCCGCGCAGTTATGGTTCTTGTTCGTTTTCATTAGTGGGGCGTTCGCGGTATTTTACAAAATGATTCCTAATACCCAGGTCAACTGGAGCGCGGCCCTGGTCGGTGGATTGGTCGGCGGCAGCCTGTGGTTGCTCTTGAACATTTTTAATGCTTTCCAGCTCTCGCGGGTGGTGGGCATGAGCAAGCTTTATGGGAGCGCCATGGCGGTGATTCCGATTTTTCTGATCGGCCTCTACTTCTCCTGGCTAATCGTGTTGTTTGGGGCGCAAGTGGCCTATGCGTTGCAAAATCGGCAGGTTTATTTGCAGCAAAAGAAGACTGAAAGCGTTAACCAGCGAGGCCGCGAATATGTCGCGTTGCGCGTGATGACGAATCTCGCCTATCGTTTTGAAAAAACCGCCAAGCCAGCAACCATCCTGGAAATAGCCCAGGAACTGGAGGTGCCCACCGGCTTGGTCAGCCGGGTCCTGCAGCCATTGCTGGAGGGCCACCTGGTCCTGGAAGTGGCCACGTCCGCTGAAGTGGCCTATGCGCCCGCCCGGCCGCCTGAAAAAATCACGTGCCACGACATTCTTCAGATCATGCGTGTCGGCGGTGGGCAGGAACTCGAGACTCGCGAGGGGCCAGCGCGGCCCATCGTAAATGCTGAATTTAAAAAAATCCAGGAGGCCGAGCGTCAGGCCGCGGCGGGCGTGACCTTGAAGGAACTGGCCGGTCGGATCACTTCTCTCTCATGATCATCGCCGTTCCCAAGGAAATCAAAGAGCAGGAATTCCGCGTCGCGCTCGCGCCCTCCGCGGCCTATCAATTAATTAAGCGCGGCCACCGCGTTCTAGTGGAGGGAAACGCGGGCGCGGGCGCGGGCTTTCCAGATGCTGATTATGAAGCCGCAGGCGCCACCCTCGTGAAAGATCATCGCGCCATTTTCGAGCAGGGCGAATTGGTGGTAAAGGTGAAAGAACCGCAGCCCGCTGAATGCGCCCTTTTGCGCGAGGGGCAGATTCTTTTCACCTATCTGCACCTGGCCGCCAACCGCTTGCTCACCGAGGCCCTGCTTAGGTCCGGAGCCACAGCCCTGGCTTACGAGACGGTCGAATTAAACCATCACCTCCCGCTGCTGGAGCCGATGAGCGAAATCGCGGGCCGGATGTCGGTCATCGTGGGCGGTTATTTCCTGGCCAAGCACTTTGGCGGCAGCGGGATGTTATTGGGCGGGGTTCCGGGCGTATTGCCCGGACGAGTAGTGGTTTTGGGCGGGGGCGTCTCAGGCATCAACGCTGCCCGTATGGCCCAGGGGATGGGCGCGGACGTGACTATTCTCGAAGTGGATGTGGAACGGATGCGCTTTTTGGACATCACTCTGCACACGGCGCACACCCTTTACTCAAATGAGACCCATCTTATGGAGCTATTGCCCACCGTGGATTTGCTCATTGGCGCCGTCCTCGTGCCGGGGGCCAAAGCCCCCAGGTTGATTCGGCGCGAAATGCTTCGCCGCATGCGACCGGGCAGTGTGCTCGTCGATATCGCTATCGACCAGGGCGGGTGCGCCGAAACCTCACGGCCCACCACCCATCACGACCCGGTTTTTGTCGAAGAAGGGGTGATTCACTATTGCGTGGCTAATATGCCGGCGGCGTATGCGCGCACCGCCACCCAGGCCCTGACCAACGTGACCTATAGGTATATCGAGCTTTTGGCTGACCTTGGGTTGGCCGAGGCTTGTCAACGGAACTCGTCCCTCGTCAGTGGCATCAATATCATGAATGGGAACCTTACCAACAGGGCGGTGGCCGATGCCCATGCCTTGAAATTTACTCCGCCTCAATTTGGCTCCGCCTCCCCCGTGTGATGGCCCCGTCACAGATTCCGAAACGAAATTTCGCGCGTTGAACCCTGATCCGTAGCAGCCGATATGAATCGGCTCTGATCTTTCCGGGGCAAATAGTGAGCCGACTCAGCTCGGCTGCTACCAGGTTCATGGAGCGGGAATCCGGCCGATCCTGCGGTCGGCTCATAATGACGCTCCCCCCTCCCCGCGAAGCAATTCCAGTGGCGGACGGCTTGAAACCTCCCGGCCCATCAGCAATCCCATCGAGACGGTCAACACTGCCACCACGGCGAGACCGATTAGGGGGGGTCCCGCGAATAAAATGGAATTGACGTGGAATACGAAGTGCGCGAGCGCCCAATTGGCCGCCAAGGCCAGGATGATGCCAGTCAAAGCCGCCAACAGGCCTAAGCAGAAATATTCGACCAGTTGAATGTGTAGAATTTGCGCGCCGCTGGCCCCCAAGGTGCGCAACAAAATGCTTTCCCGCATTCGCTGGTATCGGCCAGTCAGAATCGCTCCTACTAATACCAGCAGGCCTGTCGCCACCGTAAAGGAGGCCATGAATTGAACCACTAATGAGATTTTACTCAGGAGAGTGTCCAGGGTTTGCAGAATTAAAGTCACGTCTATGGTGGAGACATTGGGAAAATTCGCGACCACTGCTCGCTGTAAACGCGCCGACCTCTCGGCCGTCTCGACCCGAGTGAGCAGGACATAGGTGGCGGGAGCCTCCTCCAGAACTCCCCGCGGAAAGAGCAGGAAAAAGTTCGGTTCCACCCGCTGCCATTCCACCTTCCGCAGGCTTGCAACTCGCCCCTCGAGGGGAATGCCCTGCACATCGAGCCCAATTTTATCGCCCAGGGTCACCCCCATATCCCTGGCGATACCTTCCTCCACTGACACAGGCACGGAAGATGTAACCCCGGCGTTCGGCTCATTCATCAAGTCCCAATTCCCGGCGACGATTTTCTCACCAGCGCGAAGCTGATCACGATAACTGGATCGAAATTCACGGCGAAGAATCCAGTTTGGAATTGCTCCCTTTTTATCGCCCAGAATTTCTTCCACACTGCGCCCTTTGATCGAGCTGAGTCGCATAGTGACGATGGGAGCTTGATCAATCACTTCGAGCTGGTGGGAATGGATGAGGTCGATCACGCCTTTTTTCTGATCCTGCTGAACATCGAAGAGGACGAGGTTTGCGCCCGTTCCAGTGCGATTAGCCGCCAGTTCAGCCAGCAAGGTTGACTGCGCGAGATAGAGCGTCAGGATCAGAAAAACCCCCAAGCCCACCGACAGCATCAGTAGAATGGTGCGGTTGTTCGGCCGCTGCAAATTGGCCAGACCCTGCCGCCACACGAAAGGCATCCAGGGCTGGATCCCTTGCTTAACCGCCCATAACAGGAGCTTGGCCACGCCTGCCAGCAGACCAAAAGCCAATCCGAGTCCCGCCGCGAAGGCCAGCCCCTCGGACCAGCGTCGCGTATGGGCCAAACAAAAAAGAACAATACCCAGAACGAGCAACCCGACGATCAGCCAGACGAACGGATCACGCCCCTGTGGGTGAGGACTGTTGACAAAAGAGCGGAGCGCAGCCAGGGGCGAAACCCGCCGCACCGCCAGCAAGGGCAGCAGGGCAAACAAAATGCAGATAACAAACCCTTCCCCCATCGCCAACCACACACCATTCCAGGAAATGAGGAAGGCCACCGGAAAAGGCAGCAAATCCGCCGCGATTTTCGGCAGGAGAACTTGAATGCTTAAGCCGAGCGCCGCACCGGCCAGCGCGCCAATGATTCCCAGCGCCATCCCCTGCAAAAGGTAAATGGTAAAAGCCTGGCTAATACTCGCCCCCAAGCAACGCAGGATGGCCACAGCTTCGCTTTTCTGCTTGATGTGGACATGAATCGCGCTCGCCACTCCCACTCCGCCAAGCAAGAGCGCAATAAATCCCGCCAGATTTAGAAAGTCGTACAGATTATCCATCGAGCGTCCCAAGTCCTTTTTGCGCGTCTCGACCGTGCTGGACGCAATTCGATGGCGGTTCAATTCGGGCTCGATCCTGTTCACGAGCCGCTTGACGTTCACGGTGGGGGGAAATTTAAAATATGCGCGGTAGCGGGCCATGCTCCCTTGACGCAACAGGCCTGTTCGCGCAAGGTCCGCCATTGGCAGATAAACCCGTGGAGCAATGGTGGCCATGGCCAGCGTCTCTCCCGGAACCTTCCGCAAAGAACCGCTAATATAAGTGGTCAGGGTGCCCAAGCGGATTAGATCTCCCACCTCAGCACCGTATTGGATCAGCAATGATTCTTCGAGAAGTGCGCCCTGGCCGGCCCGAAAGGCGGCCAAGGTCGCGGCGGGTTCCGCCTCCAGCTTGCCATAAAAGGGGAAGCCGCCGCTCAAGGCGCGCACATTGACCAGCCGAGTGCCTTGACCTTTTGGAAAATAGATCATCGACGAAAAATCAATCTCTCGAGCCTGCTCGCCTCCGAGCGATTCAAACAGCTTTTCATCTTCGGCAGAAAAGTTGGCGCGCGAGCCTAGCGCCAGATCTGCGCCGAGCAAAGACTTCGCCTGCTCATCTATGGCGTTTTTAAGACTCTTGCCGAAGGAACTGATGGCCACCAAGGCCGCAATGCCGAGGACGATGGAGGTGGAAAAGAGCAGCAAACGCCTTCGGCTGGCGCGGCTGTCCCGCCAGGCCATTCGCCAGGTCCAACTCGCGAAGAGAGGCCGGAGCAGCCCAAACCGCAACCGCTTCTTTCGGGGGAGAGCTTCCGTTCCTTGATTTGGCGAGGGTGCGGCCATCTGGGTTAATTTACCGTGGATTCCGTGAGACAGGATCTAGCGATGCGAGCCACTTGCAAGACGGCGCGGCGGGCGGGCAGAGAATCCGTAAAAAGAAATTTCGCGCCTGGAACCCTTGAACCGTAGCAGCCGATGTGAATCGGCTCTGATCTTTCAGCGGAAAATAATGAGCCGACTCACGTCGGCTGCTACCAGGTTGAGGCAGAGAAGCGAGCGGCGCCAGAAGGGGACTGCGCGCCGCCGTTTGTAGTCCAGTCAGCGGCCTCATCAGCATGTGTTCTCCACAATCGCGCCGCCTCTGAGCCGAATGATGCGTTGGGCACGCTCAGCAATTTCGACTTCGTGCGTCACCAGAACCAAAGTCGCGCGCGTTGCCGCATTCAAATCAAAAAGCATTTCGACTATTTTATGACCCGTCTCCCCGTCCAGATTACCGGTAGGTTCGTCCGCAAAAAGAATTTGCGGGCGGTTGATGAAGGCGCGAGCCAGGGCCACTCGCTGTTGTTCGCCTCCTGAGAGTTGGGCGGGAAAATGCGAGAGCCGCCCGCCCAGCCCGACTTTCTCCAGCAGATCGATGGCCTCTTTGCGGCTTTCATTCGTTCCACGAAGATCCAACGGAACCATCACATTCTCCAGAGCGGTGAGGGTAGGCAGCAATTGAAAGCTTTGAAAGACGAACCCAACGCATTCATTGCGCACCCGGGCCCGCCCATCCTCATCCAGTGCGCCGAGCTCGATGCCATTTAGAATCACCTTTCCTTCGCTGGGTTGGTCGAGACCTGCGCACAATCCCAGCAAGGTCGTTTTCCCGCTGCCGGACGGACCGATGATGGCGCAAGTCGAGCCAGCCATAAGTGAAAAACTAACCTCCTTCAAAACGGTCAGGCTGCCCTTGCCGCTCGGATAAGTCTTGTTCAACCCTTGCGCCTGCAAAATCGCCCGATCAATCATCTTGTTTTGTTCCATGATTGGGCGGTCAGGTCAAATCCCGATGTTTACAGATCGAGCGTAGCAGCCACGAGAGCCAGAAGGGCTGGCGGCCAGGCGGCGCGGCGCAAGACATCCGAGCATGGGCTGGAGGAGCGCGACTTCACATCCATGGTGACGCACTGTTTCCAGCAATTTTTGAAATGTACGGGGAGTGAACGGGCGATACAAATGGCGCCCCAGCAGGAGCTTCTCCGGCTTGGCACAAAGTTCCACTAAAAAGAGCGGGGAACCGCCCTCACTCATAGCGTAATGCCTGGATGGGATTAAGGCGGGCAGCCTTGAAAGCGGGAATGAGCCCCGCCAACACTCCCACCAAAACACTGAAGAGGAACGCCATGAACATGGCGTCAACAGTAATGACCGGCGTGTTCTCGGTGGGCGATACCAGCGAGAGCACTCGCACCAGCCCGTAAGAAGCCAGCAACCCAGCGATGCCGCCCAGGAGGGCGATGACCATACTTTCGACGATGATTTGGATGAACACGTTGAGATCGGAGGCCCCAATCGCTTTGCGGATGCCCAATTCGCGGACTCGCTCTGTGATGCTAGCCAGCATGATATTCATGATGCCGATGCCGCCGACCAACAAACTGATGGCCGAAATGATGCCCCCGCTCATCCTGGCATTGTGGATCGAGGAATTTATCTGTTCCGCCCAGTTCTCCTGCGTCTGAAAAGCAAAATCTTCAATCCCTTTGTGAGTGTGCATCAGGACATTGCGGGCTTGTTGCAGGGCTGAGTCCAAAACATCGATGCTGGCAATCTTCATGGACAACGAGGAAAGGCGCGGGTCGGGGATGCTATTCGTGCCAGCGGCGGAGCGGAAGCGAATCCACATGGTGTTAAGAGGAATGTAAACGGTGGCGTTTTTCATCCGGAAGACATAGCTGCCGTTTCCCCCGCGGCGGCTGCCCCAACCCCGGCTGCGGGCCGGGCCGGTTTGCTGTTGGACGGGCTTCTCCTTCTCCAGGATCCGCCACTTGCGTTCCTGCTCGCTCTCGTAGTGTTGGAACATTCCAATAATAGTCAGGGGTTCCCCGTTCACGCTGATCTTCTCGCCGACGGGGTTGACCTCGCGGCCTTCTTTTTCCGGCGAGCCAAACAATTCGTCGCGGAGAGCCGTGCCAATAACACAAACACTGCGGGCATTTTCGTCGTCGATCTCATTGAACATGCGGCCATGCTCGATGACATGCTGGTTCATCTCCAGAGCGTTTGGCCAGGTGCCAACAAAATTGTAAGCCATGAAGGTTTTGCCCCCCCGCGTGAAGGTGGCGCGCGGCAGACGCATCTCGGGTGTGACCATCGAGACCAGCGGGGCGCTGTCTCGCAAGGCATAGACATCATTCATAGTGTTTCCTACGGCTTGATCCGCAAGATGGAGCTGCGGGGCCGGGATGTCCTGTTCTTCGATTCGGACTTTTTCGAGTCCGCCAATGGCAATCAACGCCTCCCTCATTCCATTCTCCATTCCTTTCACTAACGCCGACATGGCCACGAGACTGGAAACTCCAAGGATGATCCCCAGCATCGTCAGCAACGAACGGAATTTATGCGCCAGGATCTCTTTAAAACCGATGCTGATGGCATTCCAGAAGTTCATCTAAATACGAACCAAGCCAGCCAGCTTCGCATCGACATGTTCAGCCACTTTCCCATCGCGAATCTCGATGCGGCGCGGCGTCACCGCTGCGATCTCCGGATCATGCGTGACGAGCGCGATGGTCCGTCCTTCCTGGCTGAGCTTGCGGAACAAATTGAGAATTGCTTCGCCGGTGTGCGAGTCGAGATTGCCGGTTGGCTCGTCAGCAAAAACGATCTTCGGGTTGTTGACCAGGGCGCGCGCAATGGCGACCCTCTGTTGCTGCCCGCCGGAAAGTTGCATGGGCCGATGCTTGCTGCGATTCTCCAGATCGACCAGCTTGAGAGCGGTCATGGCTCGCTCCTTTCGCTCCCGCGCCGGCACCCCGCTGTAAATCATCGGCAATTCGACATTCTGGAGCACATTCAGTTTGGGCAGAAGATTGAAGAATTGGAAGACGAAGCCTATCTTCTGGTTGCGAATCCGAGCCAATTGCGCCGACGAAGCGTCCTGAATCATGGTGCCATCGAGTGTTAGGGTGCCCTTGGTGGGCGAATCCAGGCAGCCCAGGATGTGCATCAACGTCGATTTGCCGCTGCCCGAAGGGCCAATAATGGAAATGAATTCGCCCAATTCAATGTCGAGGGAAACTTCATCCAGGGCCCGGATTTCCTCACCGCCGAGGTGATAGATTTTGCTAACGTTCCGAAGTTCGACCAGAGCCATAAACCAATCCGAGGCCTACGTGCCAGTGGCTTTGCGCAGAGGACGCTCAGCCGTTGGACTCTCCGGTTTGCCTGCCCCCTTAACGGTCCCCACCGGACTGCCCGAGACACCGGTGCCTCCCATGCCGATGGCCTTTGGAAAGTGACTGGCAAGGGCGCTATTGGTAAGCTGCGAATTGCGGAATTCCATGGGTTGCTCGAGGGAGACAATGTCGTTCGCCGCCAATCCATCTCGCACCTCGGCGAAAGAATAATCGGTGATCCCAATCAACACCGGGCGGCGCTCAAATTTCTCATCCGTTTTGAGGAAAACATAGCGTTCTCCCTGCTCCGTAAATACTGCCGCCAGGGGAATCGAAAGCACACTTTCCGCGGAAGCCACGGGAATGGACAGAATAGCCGTCATGCCTGGCCGGATACGCGGATCAATCCCAGTAATCGCCACCCTCGCCCCGAAGCCTTTGATGCCATTTTTGATCACGGCCTGAGGAGCAATGCGTTCAATGGAACCTTTCATTTTCAAGCCGGGCACCGACTCAACCTGGATATTGACCGGCTGCCCATGATTCAGGCGTGTGACATCCGCCTGGTTGATATGAGCGTTGATGATCATGTCATTGAGATTGGCAATGGTCATCACCTCGGTGCCGCTATTGAACCCAGCGGCGCCGGAGACCGTCTGCCCCAGCGAAACCGGCCTGGTCAGCACGGTGCAATCGAAAGGAGCGAGGATTTTCGTTTTCAGGATCTGATCGTCAACCAGACGCAGGGCGCTTTGCGCCCGCTCCAGCAGATTGGTATTCAGGTCATAATCGGTTTTTGCGTCCTCGAAAACCTCGGCGGACACCAAATGGTCTGCAAACAGTTGTTTGTTCCGATTGAAACTTCGGCTGGCCTTCTGCAAGGCCAATTTCGCTCCATCGATCTCCTGCAACCGCGAAGAGCGCTGGATTTGCAAGTTCCGATCATCCAGCCGGCAGAGCAGTGTGTCCTTCTTCACTTTGTCTCCAATGTCCACCGGCAATTCCGAGATGCGCCCATCCACTTCCGGGCGTACCGACACCTGGTCCGCAGGCCCGATATCCCCTGCGGCATTCACCGCAAAAAGGATATCCCGTGCCTCCACGGTGGCCGTTGTTGCCCGGCCAGAGAGGCGGCTGCCAGTTTCCGGCGCGGGCGGGTTTTTCCAGAGGAAATAGCCACCCGCCCCAAGCCCCAAAATCGTAATCAGACTAAAAAATAATTTCATCGCAAACGCCCCACCTGAATTCTTTTGTTCCTTATCTTGACGCTCCAGAGCGGCCAAAAATTCTTATTATTTTAGGCCCTTCGCGACCTTGCCTCGCTCACATCGGGAAATCGGGGTCGGAGTTGTTCTCTACCTGACAGGTTCTAAATGAATGCTACAGACAGAGCGCCAAGGCGACACGGGTTGAAGCCTTGGAAATTCCTTCCGGCAACCTCACTTGCCATTGGCGTTCGCTATCGTCCACCTGGAGCACAATAGTGGCTTCGCAGGGCGGATGGTCGCTGGAAGAATCGACAAAAAGAAAATCCGGCCCCATTTGCCTTACGGGGATCATGGTCCCTTCGACGATGAGGCTCATCTTGACTCGCGCTGAGTGCGCGCCATATCTCTGCTCTGCAATCATGAATGAAAACCTAATCCCGAACGCAAAGCTGTATGCCTCTCAGCACCAACTTGAAATCGGTGAGCCGCTTGGCTCCGGGAAAGATGGTATCGTTCTGGTGGGAAAACGCAACACCCAACCTGCGAGTGTCGCGCTTAAAGTCCATCGCTTCGCTGAATTTTATATGAGAGAGAAGCAGGCCTATGAGCGGCTTCGGGATGCGGAGGTCAGGACGGTTTTGGAGTTCAATGTGCCGCAAGTGATCGGCTGTGACGACGAGTTGCGTGTGATTGAGATGACGATTGTTGGACGCCCATTCGTGCTGGATTTCGCCGCCGCATATCTGGACCGGCGGCCAGAATTTGCCGACGATGTTTGGGCTGATCGGGAAGCCGAAAAGAGGGAGCAATTCGAAGGACGCTGGCCCAAGGTCCAGGAAATCCGAAGCGCATTTCAGGAGCACGGCATCTATTTACTGGATGTTTCGCCAGCGAACATTGCGTTCCCGAATTGATCGAACCGCCCTGAGATTTCGACTAACCAAAATATTTTCGCGAATCTCGGGCCATGATCGAATATTCTATCATTAACAGCCTGCTTCAGGGGGAAGATCGTCAAGGGCGAGGGATCACCCTCCGTTTGTTCGTTCGCCCAAAGCCGGCTGCAAGCCGGCGCTCCACGGCCCGCGCGGCTTAAAGTGGAGCGCCCGCGCTTGACCACTTCGCCAGCACGCGCTCACTTTGCTCCCGGACGAGAGCGCGGGCGTCAAATCGCTCCGTGCCGCGCATCAAAAGCTCGTCATAATTTGTGCGCGTATGACGGATGTGAGCAACCACGGCGAGGTCCACCGCTTGCGGAGCCAGGGCTCGTCCAGCGGCGGAACGGCCGACCCGGCCACTGTTCCGGAGAGCTGCGCGCATCGCAATGACGCGGGCTTCGGCTGATGGACAACCGGGGAATCGCTCCAGGATCGCTTGAGTCAGAGCGGCTACGAATTCGCGGTCTTCCTCCTCGCGACCGAGGGCGGCGCGGGCCCGGGCAGCGGCGCGCATGGGTGCGTCAGCGACGCATTCCTGCTCGGCTGTGGCCAAGGCCTCCTCGGTCACCAGCAGACCCTGCCGTTCGTAGCGTTTGCGCGCCCGGCTGAATCGCACCACGACCGCCGAGAGCGGACTGTGCTTGCGGGCGCGCCGGGACAATGCTGCGTCACCAGCGGGAAGAAAAACTAATTGATCCAGGTCCGCGCAGGCGAGGCAAAGGGGCTGTCCTTTCTCCATGAGCAGGAAATCTCCTTTGGGCAATTCCACCGCGCACTCGCTGCAATTTCCTTCATCACCTGTTTTTTCGAAAACCACCACTTCTGGCGCTCGTTTCAACTTGTCGGCAAGCCGTGCGGTCTTGTTCTCCGATAAATCCGCGGGCGCGTAATGCGTGCGGTAGAATTTCTCCACGTGCGGATCCCCGCCTTCGGTTACCAGCAGTTGTTCGACGTCGTGCGGGCTGCGGCGGGTGTAGGCGGCTTCGATGGGACGCAGACCGCGCTGTTTCACCCATTCCTGAAAATGCTGAATGGTCTTTTGAAACTTCTCCGGTCCTACCTGAATCCACTGTTCGAGGACGCGGCAGTGCTCGTTGCCTTTGCGCCAGCCGTCGAAGTGGGTTGGGTGCAGCAGTTGCATCTGTTGGAACAGTTCCAGCGGACCGACGCTGCCGCTTCGCTTCAACACCGCCTCCGCTGCTTGCACAACGCGTTCCTGAAAGTTGCTATAAAAGGGGCCATTCTTCACTGAGGTGACAATCTGCGGGTCGGCGGGTGATCCAGGATAAAACCGATTTGAAAGTACGCCCTCATGCCTAGCAAGTATCGGCCAGTGGCATCGAATTGCAACACGCCGTAAAAAAAGAGAAAAATCAGTGTTGCCGGCAAAAGCCGTTGCATGGTCTTGGACATAAGTTCTTGGGAAAGAATTAACGTTTTGACGCTCCCCGGTTTATGGGGAATTTCTTTTCCGTCGTCGCAATTTTTGCGGGATCGTAGGCCTCTACGTCCGGGCGGCAAGCTTCTTTTGCGAGCGTTTTGCCGACCCTGCCCAGCCTCGCTAGCTTACCTGCCAGGGGGAAGAAGACCCCTCCGCTCGCCGCTTGCCTTTATTGCGCTCCCATGAAACCGACACGGCCCTCAGCTAGTAGAGTTGTTATTTGTAAAAAGAAGCTTTCGCCTCACCGACGACGGGCTAAACTGGCCGGGTATGAACCTTGGCGAACCACAAGTCCCCGTCTCTGCGCGGAGGATCAAGAGCAAATTCCCATCCTTCGGGATGTCGCCCCATACCCGCCGGGAATTCGCGAAACTGTCACTGGCGGCCCTGTCCGGCGCCGCCTTGTTCTCCGTCGTGAAGCGGCTCAACGGCGCTGAAACACCGGCGAAGCTGACGAACAAGCCAAACTCGAAAGTGGCGGGCGTCCAACTGGGCCTCAACGTGCCTTACAGCTTCGCCAATCCTCTCATGAGCGGCGACGAAATCCTGAAGGCTTGCGTTCAACTCGATGTTAGTGCGGTTGAGTTGAGAACTCAGTCCGTGGAGGCATTTCTGGGTGTCCCCGCCAATCTCCTCAGCGCTAAGAACGCAGCGCCCAGGGGCGAAGAACTGGCGCAATGGCGCAAGTCAGTCTCAATGGCGCGCGTAACGGAATTCAGGAAAAAGTTTGAAGAGGCGGGTGTGCTCATCGAGATCGTGAAGGTAGATGGGATATTTAAGATGACCGGCGACGAGATCGACTACGCCTTCTCATTGGCCAAGGCGCTGGGTGGACGAGCCATTTCTACTGAGATCTCGGGCAAGGACGAAGAACTCAAACGCCTCGGGCAGTTCGCCGACAAGCACCAGCTTATGGTCGGGTATCATGGCCATGAGACCACGACGCCCGATCATTGGGAAACGGCTTTTTCCTTCGCGAAGTTTAATGGCGCGAACGTGGATTTGGGGCACTTCGTTGCCGGTAACAATGTTTCCCCGGTCGCGTTCATCAAAAAGCATCACGACCGTATTACGCACGTGCACCTAAAGGACCGGAAAATGCATAAAGGGCCTAACACTCCGTTCGGCGAGGGAGACACTCCGATTGGGGAAGTTCTGCGCCTAATCCGGGACAACAAATGGAACATCCAGGGGACGATCGAGTTTGAATACAAGGTTCCGTCCGGGTCCGATCGGATGAAGGAAATCGCCCGGGCCATCACGTATTGTCGGGCGGCGCTGGCCTAACGACGACGGCGCTGCGGAAATGCGCCAAAGCAGGGATTAGCCTTTTCGGCTTGCCGCTATTTCTTGATTTCTGGGCTAACTGAGTTAAAATGGAGCACTTGAGCCTCTCCATGGAATGAAGATTCAGATTTATGCCTTCCTCTCAAAAGCTGTGAGAATATTATCCCTGCCTCTCGCATGAGGATTGGCACTGGGTTCTTGCTTGCGGTTTTGCTCTTTTTAACAACAGCGGCGGCGCAAGCCTCCCTAATCGTGGGCCCATGGGTGCCCATCTTCAAGGGCATTGGTCACTCGACCAGCCAGATGATTGCGGACGGCTCGAATCCACGCAATCAGGTAGTCCACGCGGTCAGGGTGGACTTGAGCGATCCAGACGTGCAGTTGTTTGGAACCCCTCCTATTGCCAATCCGGTAAACAATTCGAGGGAAACCGCCGGCCAGACGACCAGCCAATTTCTCAACGGATACCAGCTTCAGGTCGCAGTCAACGGCAATTTTTTCGCGCCCTGCTGCGGGGCAGCCCCGGGCGACCCTTTGGACATTAACGGCGTCTGTATTTCTCAAGGTCGGGTCGTGTCAACGCAGGAGGATGCGACTGATGCGGCGGCGCTTCTTTTTACCACCAATAAACAGGCCCTCTTCGTCCCGACAAACTGGCCAGCGGTAAACACGGCGGGAATCTATACAGCCGTCTGCGGACATTATCCTTTGGTGGTGAATGGCGCGAACATCGGAAATGACGCGACTTCTCCCGTTCCCGGCCCCAATCCTCGGACGGCCATTGGCGTCTCGCAGGACGGTCGCTATCTTTATCTGGTCACCATTGATGGGCGCCAGCCAGGCTACAGCGATGGGGCCATTGATCCCGAAACCGCCGATTGGCTCCTCCGCTTCGGAGCTTACAGCGGCATCGATATGGATGGCGGTGGGTCCACGGCCCTTGCCATGGCCGATTGCGCAGGAAAGGCGATTCAACTTAATCGACCAATCGACCAAAACATTCCAGGCAACGAACGAGTGGTAGGCAACAACCTGGGGATTTATGCCAAGCCGTTGTCCGGCGCAATTAGCGATGGGCAAGCGATTCCAGGTGAGACGACTGCTACGATTAGCTGGACGACCCTTTCCAACTCGACCTCACAGGTTGAATACGGTTTGACTCCCACTTATGGAAGCTCTTCTCCGCTGGATTCCAATCTTGTCACTAACCATTCAGTCTCCCTCAATGGGCTTATTCCCGGAACCAACTATTATTTCCGGGCCCTCTCAACCCTTGGCACGACCCAATACGTCTGGTCGTGCCGTTTCTCGACTATCATTGTGGTGAGGAAGATTTTTGATGTCTCGCAAATCTGGAGATATCAAACGAATGACCTCGACGGGATCCGATGGCAGGCGCCGGCCTACGATGATTCAGGCTGGCTTGGCCAGGGCCCCGGTCTTCTCTATGTTGAAAACAATGTGGCAGTGGCGCCTCGGAATACTCCCTTGCCCGGCACTTCAGGTTCCCTCCCACCCACGTACTATTTCCGCACCCATTTCCTTTTCACGAACGGCACGGCAGGCGTTTCCCTTATCTTTTCTAATTTCATCGATGATGGCGCCATCTTTTATCTGAACGGCTACGAAATCCAGCGAGTGCGAATGTCGCCGCCGCCGGCAGCTATCCGCTATACGAACCTGACCACGGCCTTCCCTTGCCAGGGAGATGCAACTTGCCCCGATGTATTCACCATTTCCGCCAATTTGAATACTCATTTGTTGACAGGCGATAATGTTTTAGCGGCTGAAGTCCACCAGTCAGCGGCCACCAGCTCCGACATCGTCTTCGGATCCTGGCTGTTCTTTACACAAGCGCTCAGCCCAACGAACAGTCCCCCAACGCTAATCATGCCCCCTTCTCAAAACATTAATGAATTGATAACCTTGAGCGTCACCAACCGGGCCTCCGATCCGGACCTGCCAGCTCAACAGCTAACATTCTCGCTTCTTTCCGGGCCGGCCAATGCCACCCTCAACCCAACTTCTGGCATTTTCACCTGGACGCCGGCGGAGGCTCAGGGACCAAGCACCAATCGGGTGACCGTCAAGGTCACCGATAACGGCGCGCCTCCGTTAAGTGATCAACAAACGTTCACTATTATCGTCAACGAGGTCAACGCGCCGCCGGTTCTCGGGCTGCTTGGGAACAAAACCATAAACGAACTCGCGCCCCTCGTTTTTACGGCCACCGCCGTTGATCCTGACCTTCCGGCAAACACTCTGGCTTACACTCTCGACTCCGGCGCCCCGACGGGAGCGTCGATTAATTCTGGGACGGGAGTTTTCTCCTGGCTCCCCACCGAGGCTCAAGGACCTGGCAGCTATACGATCAAGGTGCGCGTCACTGATGACGGCATCCCGCCCTTAAGCGACGTCAGGACGTTCAACGTCATCGTCAACGAAGTCAATTCAGCGCCGACGCTGGCTGGCATTACCAATTTTATTGTCGATGAAGGGAGGCTGCTCACCTTCACTAACACCGCCAGCGACACGGACCTCCCATCGAATACACTGACCTTCAGCCTCGATACTGGAGCTCCGGTCGGGGCAGCCTTGAACCCGACGAATGGCGTGTTCACCTGGACTCCGGACGAGACCCAAGGCGGCACAACGAACACCCTGACGATTCGCGTAACCGACAACGGCTTGCCGCCTTTGAGCGACGCCAAGAGCTTCACCGTCGTCGTCAACGAGGTGAATTCGGCGCCAGTTCTGGCTCCAATTTCCGACCGGACCAT
>JBBRPK010000093.1:0-21867 GCA_038228235.1 Verrucomicrobiota bacterium | reverse complement strand
TAGAACTAATAGTGCATAGAAATAGTAAAACGACGACTTATAATGCCATATTTTATTGGACACATTGAGAGAACTAAAAAAGCACGTCGGGGCTCAAGCCGCGGGATCGTCTAATAAACTACCCCTCCGAAAAATCTGTTTTAACGCCGGGAATGGATTGGAATCGGTCGGGTCCCGAAGGGACGGCTGAGGGGCCGGGACGTGCCTGCGAGACGAAACGTCAGCCGTCCCTTCGGGACTTGTTGTCTTTGGGCGGAAAACCCAGCGCTGAAGCGCTGGGCTATTGTCAGATGTCCCTTCGGGACGATGCTCCGCCGGGCTGAAACCGGGACCGCCACTCCTCGGAGACCCGCCAAATCTTTGTGACATTAGGCGTCCTCGCCGGCTTAGATTGTCGGCGCGATCCAGCCAGACCGCGTTTTTCAGCATCCTACACCCACGGGCAGAATTTTGCCGTGCGCCCTCTGCCATGCAGGGCAGTTTCGCGAAACATGCGAAAGGATTGGAGCGGTTGAAGACTAGCAGAAAAAAGTGGAGCCGCGCTTTGGCGCTGGGGAACCAGCGCCTCTCGCACTGCGGGATCGTTTTGACTTGCTGGCAGCAGCCCATATTATTAAATACAATCTATATGAAGAGAATCCTCCTTTGCTTTTGCCTTTCGTTTTTTGTGATGGCGCTGGCCGTGGAAGCGGCCCAAAGCCCTTGGACCCCTCCGCTTCAACCGCAAAAGCCGCACGCGCAAACGGTAAAGAAAAAAAAGAAGATGCCTTTGCGCAAACACGTCAAGCATCCTCACCCAATCAAGAAGCGCACCTGAAACTCTGTCCCTGTTCCTCGGCCGAGGGGAGGCTGAGGCCATCGCGATCGCGCAACGGGAATGATGCGCCGTCTTGCTCATGGATGACCTGCGCGCCCGGAAACTGCCAGACCGGCTCGGCCTCCGGCGCATGGGGACAGTGGCGTTGCTCGGCCAGGCGAAGACGCCGGATTAATTCCGAAACTCAAACCTGCTCTCGACGCCTCGTGGCGAACCCTATCTACATGCGGCAGGAACTGATCAATGCGGGGCTCAACGCAGCCGGTGAGTAATTGCTTCTAGCAAGGAGTGCTGCGAGAGGTCTGATGACCAAGGCTTGAAATGAGTCAGGATTTATTTCGTCCTCTGTCGGCTCGGGTCGGGACGCTCCCCGATGCGCTGGGCTTGATTGAGGAAGGCGGCGAGGTCGCGGGCGGCTTTCGTTTCTACGCCCGGCTTTTGCAGAAAGCCCAGATCCCGGAACCAATCAATGTAGCGGGCCTGCCATGTTCCGAACGGCATGCCGTTGCGGTCGGCCAGGCCCGCGCTCATGCGACTGCCATCGCTCAGCGGCTCACCCGGATGGCGGCCGTTGCCGTAGAGGTGCATCTCGATGTTTGGAATTCCGGCCTGCAGCAGCCCCATGAAGTATTCATTCGCCCAAGTAGCGTGAACCCGGTCGCCGGAGCCCGCGCAGGTTATGAATGCGGGAGGGCCATTGCGCGGAATCGACGGGTTGGCATCGCGGGCGAAGGGCGTGGGCCCTGGATAAACAAGAGCCACGAAATCGGGCCGGGAAGAAAATCCAGCCAGGGGGTCGGTGGTATCGGCGTTCTTCTTGTCGAAATCTTCGAAGAAGATCGCAGCAGGGGCCGCTAGTTCAGCGCCGGCGGAGAATCCCATGATGCCAATCTTATTCGGATCAATGTTCCACTCTTTGGCATGGGCGCGGACCAGACGAATGGATTGGAACGCGTCGTGGACGGCATCGGCCTGGACGTTGTAGCCATCGCGTCTCAGACGGTTACGGAGAATGATGGTGTTCACTCCATAATTGTAGAAGTAGGGAATAAAGTCGGCACTCTCCGAACCTACATTGAGTGTGTTGTGTCCACCTCCCGCTGCGAGAATGATGGCCGCGCCGGTATTGATGCCGCCTTCCACCGTGTGGACTTCGATGGATGGGTTGTGAATGTTGACGATGCTGTTGATCCGTCCGGGCACCGCCTTGCTCATGTTGTACTGCTCGGCCTCGCGAACCCGCTCGTTTTTCAAAAAAGGTGAACCCGCCGGATACAGAGGGAGGACAATGCCGCCTTGCAGAATCGGCTGGGGGGCGTAGGGAGCGTCGTTCGTAGGGCCGGGCTTCGGCACTCCCATAGCAGGGGGAACGGGAGCCCGTGCTGTGGAGGCAACCGCGGATGCGGATTTAGGAGGCTCCTGGGCGACGGCGGTAAGAAGGGTCAATAGCAGACAGGATGTAATCGATAGCCGACTTTTCATGAGAGCGGATTTTGGCCCTCCAGCGTGGCGACGCAAGCCCCTTTTTCAGCCGTTCGCTCTCTCACAGCCTGTGACGGGCGAACAGGCAACCACGGCAGGATGACAATAATTCTCGCCAAAGGTTGCCGCCCACGATCAGAGTTTGACCGCTACAATCTTGGTAGTCCAGAGGGCCTCGGGCGCTGCGATGTTGCTTGCCACCTTCCCGAACTGCATCAGCATCCAGGGCAGCCATGAAGCTGCTTCTAGATCCACACGCTTTCATCTGGGCGGACGGGGGACGAGCGAAACTGTCCTCGGCGGCGAAAGCCGCCTGCGACCGGGTCTTCCTATTGTATCCCGCAAAGGTAATCTGGTAACAACGTTCCATTTTGCATTTTCCTCGATTCCAGCAGAAGAAGCACTTGGCCGGGACTCAAAATTGAGTTAAGTTTTGGGAGCGGCATGGAAACACTCGCGGCCAAACTTGGGACGACCACACACCTTTCGGCGTTATTGCGGAAGGCGAAGCGGCTGGGACTCGGGCAAAGAGAGCTGGAGATCCTCGCGGTCCAACGTGGCTGCCGCATTACGCCAACGGGTCGGAGCCGGCGGAATCGTTGGCCAGTTTCAAGGAGTTTTCCAATGAAGAACTTGCCATGGCGCTGCTCTCAACAGCGTTGCCATACGATCCGCATAGCATCCGTTGCGGCGCGGCCATGTTGGGAGCGGAGGGCAACGACCCGGCTCGGCTCACACGCCTGGCGGTGATGGAACGGAGTGTGAGATCGGTTCGCTACGTTGCGGAAGCCGGCCGGCGATTCGAGCCGGAACACCCCTTTTGGCAACGACTTCTGGAGCTTCTCCCTCGAACGCCTCCTCCTCGCTCAGGCATTTTTCCGCACCCCACCCGATTTGTCGCCATGACGGGTTTCACCCGGCGCGGGCCGGGCTTAGTCGTGGAGTGGCAGCGCCCCGCAGCGCCTGTTTCTGATGTTGGCCAAGAGCACCTGCATGGCCAGGGATGATTAACGCCGAACGAATCCTCGTGACCCTGGACAAGTTACCTCGACCATGAGGTCTCACTAGTCCTCTATGGTCGCGGAGCCATTGCCTTGGGTTTCGAGGGCGCACCCGATTCCACGAAAAACTCGCTCGACGTGGACGTGATCATTCCGCTATCACGCGTCTCGACTTTTCAGGAGGATGGTAAGTTTTGGGACGCGCAAGAGTCCACGAATTACGAGTTGGAAAAGAACGGCTTGTACATCACGCACCTGTTCCAAGCCGACCAGATTTTCCTCCGCCGCGACTGGGAGCACCATTTAGTTCCAGTCAGCCAGCCCGCCTTGAAGTGGCTCCGCTTATTTCGCCCCGCAACCCTCGACTTGATTCTCACCAAGATGATGCGCGGCGATGATGCTCAGGACATGATGGATATTGCTTTTCTTATCCGGCACGATCGCATCAGCCCCGGCCAGATCGAAACCGCTTTCAGGGAAGCAGTTATTCCAGACCTGGCCGAGTTGCGGGAAGCATTTGAGCGGGCGAAACCTCTCGTGCGCGAACTAGTCGGGAAGGCGAGCAATTGATGTCCCTCGGCTCTTTGCCACTCTAAAGACTCTCCCTCCAGAATTCAAACGGTCTTTACCTTCTCGCACGACAATTAGAACGTCGCGCTGGCCCCAGTCTTTCTTTAGTTCCTTCTTCACGAGAACGCTACCTGAGTGGTCGGCGCTTCCGGATCCCAGCCGCGAGAAGGCTGGCTGTTGATGGAGGAGACGTCCTTGATGGAGAGTTGCCGGCCCCGGGTCTTGGCCCCTTTCACTTCTACCTCGGAGGGCTTGCAAGTCTGCTGATTGATCTTCTGGTAAGCCGCTGGCTTGTAACGGATGTAGAGCTCCGCCGGGGTGTCAGATTCGAAAAACAGGATTTTCGATTTGAGGGGAATGCAGTGATAAACCTTGTCCATGATGGTCCCGCCAAAGGTGAACCTTTTCAAATAAGTCGCGTCCCGATTCGTATAAGCCAGAGTAAATACCCGCTCCCGCTCGGGCAAACCGCAATAGACCATGTCAGGGCCCACAAACAATTTCTCTGGCAATTCGATGACCTTGTAATGGCCATCTCTAAAGACCATGAGCAGCTTATCGAATTTGGTGCAATCCACTTTAAACTCGCCGCCCGAAACTTTGTAACCGATATAGCCTGACTCGCGATCATAAGCCACTTTGAAGGCCTTGAATGCTACCTCGCGCGCCTCCACTTCGTCGTAGCGGCTCGATTTGGTAAGGCGGGGGTAGATGGGGCCGTACTTCTCGAGCAGTTTCTCAAGATGCCCGATCGCATATCTTGTGACATTTTTCAATTGTTTGCGGATCTCCTCCAGGCCGGACTTTACCTTGTCCATCTCCTCGCGATGCTTGTTGATGTCGAAGAGGGAGATGCGGCGGATGCGCACGCCCAACAGCATCTCTACGTCAGCTTCCGCGAGGTCGCGATACATCTCTTTGCGAAAGGGCCTGAACCCATCATGAACCGACTCCGTGACAGCCTCGTTGGTTCTGCATAGCTCTATCTTTTTATAAATCCGATTCTCGATAAAAATCCGCACCAACGTTTTGAAATGCAGTTCCTCCTCGAGTTTATGCTCCCTCAGCTCCAATTCCCGCTTCAGGTCCACGAGCAATTGGGCCGTGTTTTCTTTTAAGACTTCGGAAACCGTCAATTCCACGGGCCGGTTCTTCTTGATCACGATGATCCGGCTGGCGATGGTCGTTTCGCAATCGGTGAAGGCGTAGAGAGCATCGACCAACTGTTCGGCGCTCACGCCCTGGGGCGCTTTGATTTCAATTTCTACTTCTTCGGAAGTGAAATCATTCACGCTCCGGACTTTCAATTTGCCTTTGCGCGTTGCGTCCTCGATAGAGGCGATCAAGGACTCGGTGGTCGTAGTAGGCGGAATTTCTTTAATGACAACGGTCGAGTCATCTTTGGTTTTGATTTTCGCCCGCATTTTGATGTTCCCGGCGCCGTCGCGATACTCCCGCGCATCCATCAATCCACCGGTCTGAAAATCCGGCAGCACCTTGAACGGTTGCTTTTTGAGGATGGCGATCTGGGCCTCGAGCAATTCGGGAAAGTTGTGCGGCAGAATTTTGCACGACAACCCCACGGCGATGCCTTCGGTGCCCACCATGAGCAGCAGCGGCAATTTCGCTGGAAATGTTACCGGTTCCTTATTGCGCCCGTCGTAACTTGGAACCAGCTCGGTCAACTCGTCGTTGAATATTTCATTTCTAGCCAGTTCAGTCAGGCGACACTCAATGTAGCGTGGCGCGGCCGGTGGATCGCCAGTGAAAACATTTCCGAAGTTTCCCTGCCGTTCGATCAAATAACGTTTGTTCGCCAGCACCACCAGGGCATCGCCAATGGAGGCGTCGCCATGAGGATGATATTTCATGCAATCGCCCACGATATTGGCGACTTTGATAAACCTGCCATCATCATTCTGATGCAGGGACCACAGGATGCGCCTCTGCACGGGCTTGAGTCCATCGGCTAGATTGGGGATGGCGCGGTCGCGGATCACGTAGGAGGCATACTGCAAGAAATTTGTATCCACCCGCCGATGCAGCGGCAGTTCGACCTTCATGGGCTGGCCGTTGCCGCGATGGGACGTTGCATCGTTTGTTTCCGCGCCATTTCCAGGTTTCGCTTCGCTCATATTGGATAAATTTGGATCTATGACCATTCTCCCGGCCACGTTGAGACATAATGGACACAAAATGAGTCTCAGGCGCAAGGTTGGGGCAGGGAAATTCTCATTCTCACGGCCCCGTTTCTAGTCCAGCCTTTAGCGTATTCAAACCTTTCAGGGTTGACGGTGTTTAAGGGCGTAATGACAAGCCTTCAAGGTTAACATCAAACGCGACAAGGCTGACATGATGAGGGTTGCTGGGAAATGGAGAGCTTGTCAAAAACTGCGCATTCGGTAACGTAAGGTTGAGCTAAAGGTTCATTTTTGGCCCATAGAACCAGTGAAAAATAATCTCAAAGATACCCAGTTACTCCAACGGATCGCGAAGCAGGATCGCCAGGCTCTCTCCGATTTTTACGAACGCTACGCTGCCATGCTTTATACGACGGCTTCGCGGATCTTGAGGACTTCCGAAGAGGCGGCACAGGTCCTGGAAGAGGTTTTTCTCCAGATCTGGGACGAGGCTGGCGCTTATGACGCGAAGTGGAGCGAGCCTTTCCATTGGGTATTGTCCGTCACCCGCCAAAAAGCCACCGCCCGGCTGAAGGCGCAGAAAAGGCGTTACAGTTTTGTCGAGGAATTGACTCAGGAAACCGCAGCTCTGGCCGCCCTGCGACCTGCGCGGGAAGACGAATTTCCTGGATTAGCGCAGCACGCCCGGATTCACGCGGCGGTGGAGAGCCTGCCTTTGGAGCAGCGACAGACCCTCGAATTGGCGTTCCTTGGAGGTCTGACACCAAATGAAATTGTCGCAGCCCTCAACCAACCCGCCGCCACAATTAAAACGCGCATTCGTCGCGGGCTGCTCGGCCTCCGCGACGGCATGAGAATAAAACATGACTGACGAGTACCGGGAAGTTCAGGCCAGCTTATATGCATTGGGTGCTTTGCCCGCGGAAGAAGAGCGCGAGTTTGAGATGGCTTTGCACAGCGATCTGAAATTGCAATTGCTGTTCGGCGAACTGAGTGCCGCCGCCGATGCCATGGTGGTGGCATTCCCACGCCTGGACCCCCCGGCAGCGCTCAAGCATAGAATTCTAGCTGCTATTGATCAGCGGTTGACGACCAACAACATCCCCCGCAATCCTGCCTTGGCCCCAATGTCCTCCTGGCAGAGTTGGCTTGCCTGGGCGATGACCGGGGCCTTTGGAGTCCTTTGCGTGATTCTGATTTTTCTGGATCAGTCCTACCGACAGCAAAACTCAGGCTTGATCCAGCAGTTGAGCGAGTTGAAGGAACAGACCACTCAGCTTCAAACCGAGCGGGACAGCCTGCAAACGCAAGTCGATCAGCTCAGCGCCAGATACGGCCAGATCTCCTCGAATTTTCAACAGCAAGTCGCAGAAAGGATCGATGACCTCCAGCGGAAAAAGGCCGATCTGCAGAAGCAATTCGACCAGCACTCCGTCGATTCCCAAACTCAAGTTAGCGGCTTGCAGAGCCAAATTTTCAAAGCGGCGGCGGAGCAAGATCGGCTCAAACAGGAATTGGCGGGCGCATGGGCCTCGCTCAAAAGAGATCCCTTCGCGCAAATGCGTTTGCTGACCTTAAAGCCATCCGCAGAGGCGCCTCCCAAAGCGCTGGCCGCTGCCATTTGGGATCTAGGACAGCAAAAGGGCTTACTGGGTGTGGAGGGACTGGCCGTGTTGCCCCCAAGCCGAACCTACCAAACCTGGATACTCGATCGAAAATCTCCCACCGCACCCATCAACGCCGGCGTGTTTAACGTGGATGAGAAAGGCGCCGCTCGCATTCAGCTCAACGGGCTTTCCGCGCACGTGGATGATGTGAGCCGCGTAATGATCTCGACCGAGCGCAAAGGGGGCGCGGCAGCACCGACGAAAGTCATCCTGTCGAGCAACTGACCGATCCTATCAGTCTCCACCCAGGCCACAGCCTGAAACAACCTTCGATTGATAAAGCGCAGGAATTAAAGCATTCTAAATTTCATTTTCATTCGCATCATTTCTCCTGTCTGGCGGACAGCAAAGATGACCGAAGCCGGGGCTTCACTTCCCGAGGCAAAATTGGCCAAAAATCGAGTCCAACAAATCTTCTGTGGTGGTCTTTCCGACAATTTCCCCAATCGCATTCACAGCGATACGCAAATCCATGGCGACTAACTCCAGTGTAAGGTTCCCACGCAGAGCCTCGATGGTCTGCTGAGTGGCAGCGCGAGCCCGGTGCAACGCCTCCTGGTGGCGCGAGTTAATCATTACTTGCAGCATCTCGGCTTTGATCTCGCCTGACCACACCGCATCTTTGATAGCATCTTTTAGCGCTTCCAATCCCTGCCCGGTAAGGCAACTCACCGCTATCGCGGGAATGCTCTGATCCCCCGCGAATGCCATCCCGGCAGTGGATTGGAGCCTGGGACCAGCCCTTAAATCTCCCAATTCAAGCCGCCTGGGCAAATCGATTTTATTGCACACAACGACGCATTTTTTGCCTCTAAACTGATTCGAGTGAATCGCGTCGGCAGCCGTCAGATGCTCCGTCGCATCGAGGACGTGGAGGATCAATTCCGCATTGACAAGCGTCTGGCGGCTGCGCCGGATGCCTTCCATCTCAATCTCATCTCCGGAGTCGCGCAAACCGGCCGTGTCCACGAAGATGACAGGCAACCCGCGGATATCTGCCGTCTCTTCAATAGTATCGCGTGTCGTGCCAGGGATTGGGGAGACAATGGCGCGGTCATGGCCTAACAATTGGTTTAGCAGACTCGATTTGCCGACGTTCGGACGGCCCACGATTGCGACACGAATGCCTCGGCGCAAAATCTGGCCCTCATTGGCAGTGCGCAACAACTGATCCATGAAATTAAGGCCACTCTCGAGACGACTTTTCAGTTTGTCCTTCGTATCCGGCGAAATATCTTCATCCGGGAAATCGATATGGGCCTCGATGTGCGCCAGCGTCTTGAGCATCTCGTCCCGCAGTTGGTTAATCTTATGAGAGAGCTTCCCCGCTAGCTGGTCATTCGCGGCCGCCAGAGCGAGCTCCGTCCGGGAATGAATCAAATCGGCCACAGCTTCCGCCTGGGCCAGGTCCAGACGGCCATTGAGGAAAGCGCGGCGGGTGAATTCGCCAGGCAAAGCCAGCCGAGCGCCCATTTCCAGAACCGTATCGAGCACTAACTTGGCAGGGAGAAGCCCGCCGTGACATGTTATCTCCACCACGTCCTCGCGCGTAAACGTGCGTGGAGCGCGCATGACAGCCAGCAAAACTTCATCCACCACTTTGTCCCGATGGACCACCTGTCCATAATGAATCGTGTGCGTCGCCGCTTCCAATGGTGTCAGAGAGGATTTCCCGAGGGGTTTGAAACTTTGCCCCGCGATTTGAAGGGCCCTTGGGCCGGAAAGGCGGACGACCGCCAGGCCGCCTTCGCCGAGCGGCGTTGCTATCGCAGCGATAGTATCATCGAGCATGGGAGAAAGTTAGGGGTGAGAGCTTGCGCGAAGGAGCTTGCAGCATGAAAATCCCCTGCGCCTGGAGGAAAGGGGCAAGGCGCAACTCGCGAGGGTCACACATGCCCACAACTGCCCGTGGTATTCTCCGCATCCTTTCCTTGCAGGAAAAGCCGCGCTTTTTCATAACTTTTCTTGCGCAGGTAATGCAGCAAGCCGGGGTCTGTTTCAGCCGGAAGCTGGCACGTCAATTCGTCCAGACGTGAGAAGAACGGCAGCAGGCTCGGTTTGGACGTGGCCGCGGGCATCGATCTCACCGCGACCTCCAAATCCAGCAGCGCCTGCAAAATTCTGTTTTCCGTCTCGGTCATGATTTATGGATAGCGCAATTTGCCCATTTAACCAAGCATCTTTCCAAGCTGGTATTCCGGGTTTTAGCCAGGCCGGGGCTTCTCTGGCGCAAACAACGTTCATTGGAATTAGGGCAGGACGACCATTTTGGTGAAGGGCGGCACGTAGGCTTGCAAATAGACCAGGATGCCCACCATTCCCGCCAAGGCGAGGCTGTGAAAGAATACGTAACGCAAAATCTCTCCTTCGTGGCCGTACCAATTTGTGGCGGTGCTGGCGACGACTATGCTCTGCGCATCCACCATCTTGCCCATGACTCCCCCGGAACTATTGGCCGCGGCCATGAGCGTGGGGCTCACGCCCAGTTGGTCTGCCGTAATTTTCTGCAGGCTGCCGAAGAGCACGTTCGAGGAAGTGTCGGAGCCAGTCAGAGCTACGCCCAACCAGCCCAGCAAGGTGCCAAAAAACGGATAGAGCACGCCCGTTTTGGCCAGGGCCAGACCGAGAGTAGCGTCGGCGCCGGAATAGCGGGTGACAAAACCGAGCGCGAGCATGGCCGCAATGGTGAGAAGAGAGAGCCTGACCAGCTTTAGGGTTCGCCCATAGGCAGAGGCCATTTCCGCCAGAGAAAATCCCATGCACAGTCCAGCGAAGACGGCGGCCATCAAGATACCAGTGCCGGTGGCGGAGAGCCAACTGAATTTGAAAATTGCTTCCTCAGGTTTGCCCGGTTTTTCGAGGGTGGGGGCCGGCACGACTGGCGGAGAACGAAGCACTACATTGTGCAAGCCCGCCACTCGGAAATGAGGCTCTGAAAGGCCGTTCAGGAAATTCTTAACCACCGGCACACCCCAGAGGAATACAAGCATACTTAACAAGACCCAGGGCAGCCAAGCTTGAGCGATCCTCCTGGGAGTGTTGGCTGGCGCCATGACCATGGTTTCCGCATTGCCCCTTTGGGTATTATCGAGCTGATAGTGTTCCCGGCCCGTTGTGGCTGGCTGCCAGAACCGCAGGAGGACCACTAAACCCGCCATCGAGCAGAGCGAAGCCACTATGTCAACCAGCCAGGGTCCATGAAAATTTGACACGAGAAATTGCGGGACTGCAAAGCAAAGTCCCGCAGTGAGGGCCGCCGGCCAGACACCAAGCATTCCACGAAATCCTGCCATCGCCCACACTACCCAGAACGGGACAATCAACGAGAAGAAGGGCAACTGCCGTCCAACCATGGCGGACAGGGTCAATTCGTCAATGCCCGTGACGCCTTTCAGCGCGAGAATCGGTGTGCCCAGAGCGCCAAAAGCCACAGGCGCAGTATTGGCGATAAGCGATAAGCCCGAAGCGGCCAATGGTTTGAAGCCCAATTGAATGAGGATAGCCGCCGTCACAGCGACGGGGGTTCCAAAGCCGGCCGCTCCCTCGAAAAAAGCTCCGAAGGAAAAAGCGATTAGGATTACCTGGAGGCGCGGGTCGGGCGCGAGTGATGCGAGATGGCCGCGCAAAACTTCGAATAAACCCTTCTGCACGGTAAGTTGATAAAGAAAAATGAGATTAATGATGATCCAGCCGATTGGGAAAAGCCCGTAGGCTGCGCCGTAAAGCGTGGTGGCTGCGGCAGCTTTGACGGGCATCCGGTACGCCAGGAGGGCCACGCCCAATGCCACCAACAGCCCGAGCAGGGCCGCGAAATGAATGCGGATTTTCAAAAGCGCAATCGAACTGAGCAGCACCACCACCGGCACCGCGGCCAGCAGGGTGGAAAGCAACCGGTTATGGAGCGGATCGTAATTCTGCGTCCACAATTCTGTGCTCATGATTCAGGATGGTTTTCAGGCCGTTCCCAAGCAAAATGGGAAGGAGCAGAAATGTCCAGCTTTCGAACAAAAAAGGTGTTGCGTCCTCCGGAGCGCCCTCCTATATTGAAACCTCTTAAGCGCGGGGTGGAGCAGCTTGGTAGCTCGTCAGGCTCATAACCTGAAGGTCGTTGGTTCAAATCCAACCCCCGCAACCACCTTCAAGGTTCCCCGGAGTTGGGCAGGAAACAGTTTTCTGTAAACCGAGGGTGTGACGGAATGAGTAGCGATGGTTTGACATCAAAAACAAAATAGACACCACTTGTTATGAACGAGCCGGATATCAAATTGACCCCAGCGCATCTCTCGCGCCGGAGCTTCCTCAAAACATCTTCCACGGCCATGGCTGGCGGGGCGCTGTTAGGCGCCTTGCCCGTGGAACGGTTTGCCCTGGGCGCGTCCCCGGGCGAAACCTTAAAACTGGCCTTGATTGGCTGCGGCGGCCGCGGCTCGGGTGCGGCGAGTCAGGCCCTGAGCACTAGCGGTGGAGTGAAACTGGTGGCGGTAGCAGACGCCTTTAAAGACCGGCTTGACGGCAGCCTCAAGAACCTTAAGGCCCAACACGAAGAGAAAGTAGAAGTGACCGAGGAAAACAAGTTTGTCGGTTTCGATGCCTATAAAAAAGCCATTGCGATGGCTGATGTCGTAGTCCTTGCCACTCCGCCCGGTTTCAGGCCCATCCATTTCGAGGAGGCGGTTCGCCAGAACAAACACATTTTCATGGAAAAACCTGTCGCGACTGACGCCAATGGCATCCGCAAGGTGCTGGCCGCGGCGGAGGAAGCAAAGAAAAAAAATCTGAAAGTCGCTGTCGGCCTGCAACGACGTCATCAAACAGGCTATATCGAGACTATTCAACGATTGCACGAGGGGGCGATTGGCGATATCGTGGCGATGCGTTGCTACTGGAATGGCACCACTCCGTGGGTGCGGACTCGCGCGGAACTAGAGACACAAGCGGGACGAAAACTGACCGAAATGGAATATCAGATGCGCAACTGGTACTATTTTGTCTGGCTGTGCGGCGATCACATTTGCGAACAGCACATCCATAACCTCGACGTCATCAATTGGGTTAAGAAGGGGCATCCAGTCCGCGCGAACGGGATGGGAGGATGCGAAGTGCGCAAGGGGAAGGATTACGGGGAAATTTTTGACCACCACGCCGTGGAGTTCGAATATGCCGATGGGTCCCGGTGTGCCAGCCAATGCCGCCACATTAATGGTTGCTGGAGCGATGTCTCCGAACATGTCGTTGGAAGCAAAGGAACCTGCAACGTGGGTGGCTACAGCATTCGAGGGGAGAATGCCTGGCGCTACGCCAATAAGGGCGCCAAGGATCCCTATCAGCAGGAGCACGATGATTTTTTTGACGCCATCCGCAACGACAAGCCTTACAACGAAGCCGAAAGGGGCGCGCACAGCAGCATGACCTCGATCCTTGGCCGGATGGCGACCTATTCAGGCAAAGTAATCGAATGGGAGGCCGCCATCAACTCTGAACGCGGCGTGATGCCAAAGGAATTTGCCTGGGACGCGGAAACCCCCACCAAGCCTGATGAGGATGGTTGGTATGCGCATGCGGTGCCGGGTAAAACGGTGGTGATCTAGACTTTTTGGCGCGGCGGGCTATCGATCACTTCGCGGCTCCTACCGTCGCGTCAAACACTCCTGTCAAAATCCTCTCTTGAGATTTTGCTTGAACCCAAATGCGATACGGGCCGGATTTTGGGAAGGCGTAGGGAAAGGAGATTTCCTCCGCCACTCCAATCTCATTGGTATGATCCCTATGAAGGTCCGTGCCCGGCCTTTGATCGGCTCCAGGTACTGAGTCTGGGGGAGCATTAGACGCGCGAGATTTCGGAAGCTGCCCTTTCATGAAAAAGTCCTGGGCGGCCATGGAGAATGTGCCGAGCGGATGGATATGCGCGAAAACAGCGCCATCCCGGCGTCGGACCACGGCATGCCCGGACATGCCCATATAAGGCTCGATAAGGGCCGGCTCGTTGTTGGGCATCATTAAGTTGAACCGGAGCGCGGCCTCCCGGTTTTCCACCAGCGGTCCGGGATTTGTCCAAATCATTTTGTAGCCGCCGCTAATCTCAGCAACAACCGTTGTCCCATCGAGCGAGCGGCTCTCGCTGGACTTTGCGGACGGAATGGGAGCGTTGTTCATCTGCCAGGAGTCATCCATATCGGGCGGGAAATATAAGTTCCTCTCCAACATTTGCGCGATCCCCAGAGAGCAAATCGGCTCAGCCGAGTTCCCCAGCCACAGCCTCCTCATCTCCACGGACGCTGGGGGAACTTCAACCGAAGCGGTCAGAGTCTCTGAAAAGCCATTCTCGTGAGTGACATCTGCGTAAAGCTGATATTGACCGGTGGGTAAAGGGGGCAGCGGAACTTCAAATTCTGCTCCTTTTCGCGGCACTGGATGCAAATGGGCGAAGGCCCCCGGTTCGCTATCCCGGACCAGGAACAGATGCATCATTTTGCCGTGATCGGGAATCAACGGTGTCCATTGGCCGCGGCGCTCGGAAGTCTTTACCGTCAATCTTAGAATGTGTTGGTCGCGCTCCGTCCAGACTTGAGCCGAGACGGGCAGCGGCGCATAAAGGGAATTGTTGCGATAATCGGTGTCTTCAAAGTCCCACCACTTCTTTCCGCCAAAAACGAGAAGAGACAAAACCAGCGCTGCTACCACCATCGCTGCACGGCCGCGCCAGCGATCTTTACTGGTTGGACGCGCCTCCGGTTCAAGGCAGCTTTCACTGAAAATCAATCCCGCGATCTTCAGTCCGCCAAGGAAAAGACAGATTCCGAGACTCCACAGCATCAGTCGATAGCCTCGCGACATGGGGCGCGTGTTGGTCGCCATGGAGTTCACCGGCACAACCAGCGTGCCTGGGCCGCGCGCGCCCTCGATCATGATTTCAACACTGTAGGCGCCGGGCTTCATCAGCCAAAGGGCCGCCGAGAAAAGGTTGGTTTCGCCAGGCACGGGCTTAGCGGTATCAGGCGGTGGAGCTCCTTTGCGCCCTGCATTCCAGAATACTGGCAGGACGGTGACGCGGTGGACCAGTTGGCCTGGAACGCGCACACTGATTTGGGCGAGTCCGGGAACAACAGGTGGGGGACGAATGACGACCTGGACGGGATAGGCGCCGGCCTTGCCATCCACGAAGATATTCGGGCTGCCAATATGGGCCTGCGCAGGCAAACAGGAAATAAGGAGTCCGAGAATGGCTGCGATAATGGATGAGAGAATTGCGTGTCGTGGCAGCAGAGGCTGCCGGACGCTTTGCGCCAACAAACAAAACGACACGGTGAGAATTCTCCAAACCGGCAATTCGCTCATTGAATCTCTGCACACCGCCACGCGTTTTCCTCTCCCTCTGCTCCTCGAACCAGGAAAGGGCCGGGGAGAGGAGTCGATTTTCTGGCCCAGGTTCATGGAGAGGGCAGCGAGGAGTGCGGAAGGGGCAGGGTTGGGGAGCATTTCGCGTTCCTTGGGCGGCGATGGCTTATCGCTTTAGGCGCAGCAAATAGTTTCCCAGCCAAAGGCCGATGCGGGTTGAAATAAAGGCGCGCGCGAACGCCAGCGCGATTCCTTTAAACGTCACCGGATCCTTCGTTACATCCCAGAAGCTGTTCATCCAATCTCCCGGTTTCGCGAAGTAAGGCCAGTGACCACTGCGCGCGAAAAAACGATTATCGGCCGCATCGCTGAGCAGAAAGGTGGAAAACGGCCATTGCACGGCAAAAACAACGCCAAGAAAAACAGCCGCGAATACCATCGCCAGCAACCAGTCTTGCCACCATTTGGGGCCGCTGGCGGATCGAATGACAGGCTCAGCCGGCGGGGAGGCAGCGCTAACATGACCCTGGGCCGTGCCGGCATTACGGCCCCAACCCCAGCGCCCAAAAACCCATCCGAGGCCATCAATCGCCGCGGCCGGGAAGATAAGCAGGAGTGGAAATGCCGGCGGCATCATATGATCCACTGGATGATAAATGGGCGCAAGCTTCGGATGGGCGGGAAACAGCGGCAGCACTAGAATCATAAGGATGTAGAGAAGCATGTACGTAGATGCGGCGATGGTTGCCGATGCGCGCACCCGTGAGGCCCGCGCCGCCAGCACCAGGAGCAATGGGAATGGTGTTGAAACAGTGCGATAAAATCGAGAGGCATGTTGGAGGTTTGGCCAGGTGAATTCAGTCACAAAATCCGCCCACAGAGCTATCAGCACGCCGACAGCCAGTCCACAGATCCAACCGCTGGGGTTTCGATTCCCGACCGAGGCGCGGTTTTGGGAGGAAAATACAAATAATAATACCCCCATCGCGACCGCGAACATTCCCAGCCCGAGCACCGCGTGAGGAGGGCTGGCAATCTTCACATCAAGGCCATAACGGTTGTGCCACCAATCATCAAATGGCGCAGAGGTCAGCATGGCCAGGGCGCCCCAGATGGTCACCCAGACCCCGAGGGGCGCTCTGGCTCCCCAGAACGAAACGGAGATGTCCCACTCTTGTTGAAACGTTGTTTTCACGGCAATGACCCCGAATAGGAGCGCAGGCACCAACCCTCCCAGTTGAGTGAGGATGTGGGCGGGCGTCCAGAATGAGTCCCTGCCGATGGTCGAGTGATGGGAAATGTCCCAGAGCAAGCCGATAGGCAAGCAGGCCAGTCCCAGCACCGCCACATAGACGGATCGGGGGAGCTTTTCGTGGCCGGCCAATGCTGTTTGCATCGGTCCATAGTGTGGCCAGCCACCCGTAAAAAAGCGAGCCTCAATCCTCGGCGCGGTAAGGCAAATTCAGGCAGATCTCATCCTGCACTGCTTCCCAGGCTCTTTTCTTCTTTTGCCGGGTCCTGGGAAAGGTTACAATCATTGAGGCTCGCAGACCTAACTCGAAGTCGGTCAATTGAATGCCCCAAAAGAGAAAAAAAGTTTTATTTGTCGATGACGACCTAAGTTTCCTGGAGGTTCTCAAGAACCTGATGGCGCATTACGCCGAGGGCCAATGGGAAATCTTTACCGCGCCCGATACGGGTCAGGCCCTGGGCATCCTGCAAGAAAACCATCTTGATTTGCTGGTGGTGGATGTGCACATGCCCGTGGTGGACGGCTTGCAGTTCCTCAGCCTGCTCCAGCGCAAGTATCCGAACATCCTGAAAGTGGTTTTAACGGGCGACGCCAGTGAACATTACCGCGCGGCTTGCCTGAGCAGCGGAGCGGAATTGTTCCTGGAAAAACCCGCTACCGCCGAAGGCTGGCACAGTGTTTATATGGCTTTGAACGGGCTGGCCAGCCTCCATCCCGAGGAAGGCTTCCACGGAGTTCTGAGGCGGGTCGGGTTGCAGGACGTGCTGCAGATGGAATGTCTGGCGCGTCACTCGCTGACGCTGGAGGTTTCGACTAACAGTATCCAAGGCACGATTGTGGTCGAGGAGGGGCGGATCATCCATGCCGAGGCTGGTGGCCGGGCCGGTGAAACGGCCTTCAATTACCTGATGTCCCTGAAAGGCGGGGAATTCAGCCTCAAACCATTTGTGGAGCCTGCGGCGCGGACTATCACCGGCTCGTGGGAATTTTTGCTGATGGAGGCGGCGCGCCAGCGCGATGAAGGCCGCGAGGACCCCCCCCTGCCGCAGGCGGACACCAAAGCCGAGGTTGAGAAGGCAGTGGCGGAAATCGAGATCGGGGCCGCCGCTGAAAGCGCTGACAGCTTAAAGCCGAAGATCGAAGAAGTGCTGATTTGTTCGGCCCAGGGCGATGTGCTCTACGAATGGCAATGCCCGCAGAGAGAGGCACGGATTAGCTTTTTGGAATTTCTTTCCCAAAAAGCCAGACACCTTGCGCAAGGTCTCCCACTGGGGGATTTTGAACGCCTCGAAGTTCATGATGCGCGGTCCCGTCTGATCACCCGCATTCACGCCCATCGAGCGATGCTGGTCCGCACCAGCAAGGTTGGGCCAACACCGGAAGTTGGATGATTTTGAGGGACGCATGAGAGAAACAGTTAAACAATGGCTGGTTCAGAACGCTGACTTGCGGGGGTTGCTAGCCTGCGGGGTGCGCTACCCGGATGAGACATTTTTCCTCCCCTCAAGCCCCGCTGGTTTCCCGAGGGAGAATTTGGAAAACTCATTACGCTGCATTGGTGACACTTATCAGGTTTTGAAGCTCAATCATTTCCCAAACGAGTACATCAGGTGGATCTACCAAAACGCGCTGGTCTATTGCGTGAGGCGCGCGGATGGGATTTTCCTGGGTCTCTTCACGAGCAGAGAAGCTAACGCGGTCGATCTCGAAGGGTTGGGGAGAATGCTGGCGGAATTCCCAGTGCTGGAGCCTTCCTCTCAGCCAGCCGAAGCGCCGGCCTCCGACAGCGGGGAAGGTTGAAAACAATTGAAAATTTGCTATTTGCTATCGCCCGGTGCGAGCGGGGACGTGGAAGGACATTCAGTTTCGAGAACTAACCCCCGCTTTGAGTTTCGGGATGTTGCCAGGGGCCTCGGTAAGGCCGGCGCAGGAGTTTCGCGGCTTCAGCATCGCCCACGACCGTGCGTTGTTTGGGGTCATAAGCAATCGGGCGACCGAGATCCATAGCTAGATTGGCCAGGATGCAACTGGCCGTCGAAATATGCCCCTCCTCGATGTCGGCGATGGGACGGCCACGTCGATCGATGGCGGAGAGGAAATCCAGCATGTGACGGCGCGTCGCGGGCGCGGCGTTCAGTTCGATGTCCACCTCGGCCACGTCCTCCGGATATTGGTCGCGCTCATACACGCAGTCGAAATGGACGGGCTTGATATTTTTGTCGAGTGGAATGAAGTCCGCGCGCATGGTGCTCGCTTTCAGGGTGCCTTTTTCACCGTAGATGAAGAGCGCCCATGGATAATCCGGGTCAGGCGGAGCGCCCCATGTGCGGTGCTGCCATACGGCGTTAAAACTATCGTATTCAAAAGTCGCAGTCTGGGTGTCCGAGATATTGGACTTCCCTTCTTTCTGGACGAAAATACCACCCGAGGAGGTCACGCGTTTAGGCCATCCGAGGCCGAGCATCCAGCGCGCGGTATCGAACATGTGCACGCACATATCGCCCACGATGCCGTTGCCATATTCCCGAAACGTGCGCCACCAACGCTTGTGCGGAAGCCCATCATAGGGCCGCAAGGGCGCGGGACCGGTCCACATGTCGTAATCCAGATAATCAGGCACGGGTTGGACAGGCGGGTTGCCGTTGGCGCGCATCGGGAAGTAACAGCACATATCCACCTGGCCAATCTTTCCCAGCAAGCCGGCTTCCACGATCTGCTTTCTAGCCTCGATGAGGTGGGGCGTGCTCTTGCGCTGGGTGCCGATCTGCACCACCCGCTGGTGTTGGCGCGCCGCGTCCAACATTGCCTCGCCCTCGCTCACATCCCGGCTGATGGGCTTCTGGCAATACACCTCGGCGCCCGACTCCATGGCGGCAATCGCGTGCAGCGCGTGCCAATGGTCCGGGGAACCCACGAGAACAATATCCAGGTCCTTTTCCTTCAGCATCTCGCGATAATCGCCGTAAGTGCGCGGCTTCTTCTTCGATTTCTGCCGCTGGCTGGCGATTTCCACTGCTGCCGCCAGCATCCGTTTATCCACATCGCAAATCGAAACGACTTCGATTGGCGCAACCTGGATAAGGCGCCAGAGATCGCTTTTGCCATACCATCCGGCGCCGATGAGGCCCACGCGTCTGGGCTTCTCAGCCGCAAAAGTGGTCGCGGCATAGCTGGCGGCGGAAAGGGTGAGAGCGGCGGCGGAACTTTTCTTAAGGAATTGGCGACGGTTCATGGCCCCCTTCTAGGCCAAACCGGAACTGAACGCAAGTCTTTGCCGAGGGCCAAAAGAAACCCCTTCAAGGCCGGCTCTTGCGCACGCCGCAGACCAGAATTCATTCCGCCAGGGAGATCTCACCTCGCCGAATGCGGAATAAATGTCAACGCTGGGTTTCGCCCAATCCGCATCGCTGAAACCCTGAGGGCTTTCCGGAACCGCACTCCTATTTATTTAGCCCGCCTTTTGCATGGCAGCGGAAGGGCGCGCTCACTCCCATTCGATGGTCGCGGGCGGCTTGCTGGAAATATCGAAGCAGACTCGGTTCACGCCTTTGACTTCATTGATGATGCGAGTGGAAAGCTTTTCGAGGAGATCGTAGGGGAGCTTGACCCAGTCGGCGGTCATGCCGTCCTGGGACTCGACCGCCCGGATCGCGATCGTGTAATCGTAGGTGCGTTCGTCGCCCATCACACCGACGCTGCGGACGGGAAGGAGGACCGCAAAACTCTGCCAGATTTTGTAGTACCAACCACTGGACTTCATCTCCTCCACCACGATGCTGTCGGCTTCACGCAGAATCGAGCAACGCCGCGGCGTGACTTCCCCCAGAATGCGCACGGCCAGGCCAGGCCCGGGAAAGGGCTGCCGGTAAACGATTTCTTTGGGCAACGCCAATTCGAGCCCGAGCAGCCGGACTTCATCCTTGAACAGGCGCTTGAGCGGTTCGACCAATTCGAATTTCATTTTCTTGGGCAATCCACCCACGTTGTGGTGGCTTTTAATCATTGCCGCCGGGTTGCCTCCGATTGGGACAGACTCGATCACGTCCGGGTAGAGCGTGCCTTGCGCGAGGAACTTTGCCTTGCCCACCTTTTTAGTGGCTTCCTGAAAGACTTCGATGAAGGTTCGTCCGATGATTTTGCGTTTGCGCTCGGGGTCAACGACGCCTTTGAGCTTATTCAGAAAAAGTCGCGAGGCATTTTCGTAATGAAGCTTGATTTTAAAGTGCCGGCCAAATACCTCCCGCACAATGCCGGCCTCGCGTCCGCGCAGCACGCCGTTGTTGACGAAAATGCAAGTGAGCTGATCGCCGATAGCGCGGTGGAGGAGCGCCGCAGCGACGCTGGAATCGACGCCACCGCTCAACCCGAGGAGGACTTTTTCCGCGCCGACCTGCGCGCGAATGTCCGCCACGGCTTTGTCCACGTAATTGTGCATGGTCCAATCCCGGCCGCAGCCACAAATATGGTGGACGAAATTGCTGATGATTTCGGGGCCACGCGGGGTGTGGGCGACCTCCGGATGGAATTGAAGTCCGAAGAACTTTTTCCCACGGTGCTCGATGGCCGCATAGTCGGAGTTTTCGGTAACGGCAACAGATTTGAAGCCAGTGGGCAGTCTGGTCAGCCGGTCTCCATGCGAATTCCACACCTGCAGCTTGGGAGGCAAGGTGACGAAGAGCGGGCAGGAACGGTCCTTGATATTCAAGGCGCCCTTGCCGTATTCCCGTTTTTGGCCCGGCTCGACTTTGCCGCCGAGGTAATGGGCGAACAATTGAACGCCGTAACAAATGCCGAGCACGGGTATGCCCAACTCAAAAATCGCCTTATCCGGGCGGGGGCATTCGGGGTCATAGACGCTGGAGGGACCACCCGAGAGCACGAGTCCTTTGGGCTGGAGAGCTTTGATTTCCCTGACGGGGGTGTCGAAGCGCAAAATGACGCAATAGACATTGCACTCGCGAATGCGCCGGGCAATGACCTGGGTATATTGAGACCCGAAATCTAAAATGATGATTTGTTCCGTCATCTGAACTAAAGCGAATTAAAGGGCATGCTTTGTAACCGGTTGGCAGGCATTGGCGAGAAAAATCTGAGTGGCGGATTTCCCCAGAAAAGGGTTTTCCAAACTGTGCGGACAAAAACAAGAAGGCCGGACTTGCGTCCGGCCTTCCAGATGAGAACAAAACACTTACAACTCAACCCTGGGGCAGCATTGCATCCCAACCACCAAAAACCGACGCGGGGCCGCAGACATACGCCCTGCCGTCACACACAAATGACGGGCTACTGCAATGTCGCATCTTCAACACGTCATTACTTTACCCCCGCACCGATTCCCTGCTAGTCACCAGTTCTGGGGACAGCCGCGTTGGGATTAGCGTACTAATTTGGATGTTTTACGGAAGAATGAGATCATCGATCGCCCTCCCCAAACCGCTCCACTCCCGGGCCTGTGGATTAAGCAGGGCAGACGCATTAAAATGTTAGGGAAATAACTAGGCAACATTTGCCTTGTACTTTTGAAATCGATGTATAAATGAGCAGGATGCTTGAGCATCTTGAATCGAAAACTAATGACGAAACGAAATTGGCAAAGACGAGT
>JBBRPK010000092.1:0-21977 GCA_038228235.1 Verrucomicrobiota bacterium | reverse complement strand
CGCAAGAAAAACAAATATCCTCGACTCGACGCGCCACGGCACAAATTCCGAGATCATCCCAAACGAAACGTCCGCCGTACACAAGCCCGCCTGCGCGAACTCGGCCTTATGTAAGCGCCATTCCCCTAAAGGGTGGACACCGAACTGGGACACGCCTAGAGGGCGGACACCGAACTCACCGCACTCCCTTACACGGCGACGGGTGGGGGGCGATGGGCAATAACGGAGAGAGGGGCGGCAGGCGCTGGCCTGGCAGCGGGGCGAGACGTTTGGCGGCCACTGGGCGCGCCTTTTCGGGCCGGGGCGTGGTGACGGGCTGACGGGCTGACGCCCTGGGCGCAACGGCGATGACCGGGACTGAAGCGCCATTTTCTTTCAAGGAGGCGGAGGCGGCTTCGAGAATGCGGACGACATCCAGACCCTGCTCGCCATTGGTGAGGGGGGCGCGCCCGTGTTTGATGCAATCCAAAAAATGCTGGCACTCGATTTTGAGGGGTTCTTCCTGCTTGATATGGGGGATATACCGATCGCCATAGTGATAGGAATATTGGAACTCGGCAAAGGTGTCGTAATGGGGGGGCATTTCGACGCGGGCGTCGTAAATTTTGATTTTTTCGAGAGGCTCGACGTCATCATAAACGATCATGCGCTTGGAGCCGACAATGGTCATTTCGCGGACTTTCCTGGGGTCGAGCCAACTGCTCTGGATATTGGCAAATCGATCGCCGCGAAAGTTCATGCACATGGAGGTGACATCCTCGACGCCGGGATGGATGTGAGCGTTGCCGGAACAGTTTACGGAGACGGGCAGTTCCCCGATGATGTGGAGCACGATGGATATGTCGTGGGGGGCCAGGTCCCAAGCGACGTTAATGTCTTTCTGAAACAGGCCGAGATTCAGACGGCGGGCGCTGATGTATTGGATGTCGCCGATGTCGCCCCAGCTAATGATTTCTTTAATTTTTTTAACGGGGGAGGAGTAGAGAAAGGTGTGGCCGACCATGAGGGTCAAACCTTTACGGGCGGCGAGTTCGATCAATTCCTCGCATTCCTCAGAGGAGGAGGCCATGGGTTTTTCGATAAAAGTGTGTTTGCCGGCGAGGAGGCTGGCCTTGGCCATTTTAAAATGGAGATTAACCGAGGTGGCGATGACGACGGCGTCGATGCCGGCGCCGTTGAGCATGTGCGAGTAATCCGGATGGCCCTCGACTTCGGGATATAAAGATTGGAGATGAGTAAGGCGCTCGCCATCGACATCGCACATGAGCTTGACCCGGCAATCCGGAAGGCTCTTGAAATTACGGACGAGATTCGGGCCCCAATAGCCGCAGCCAACCACACCGACATTGATCTGTTTGTTCACGGTTGTGTTCCTTCTTAATGACCTTGACGATTATGCAATTAAAATTCAATTGATTGAAGAGGTGTATTGAATGGCCCCCTAAAGAGAAAGCCATCCTCTCAATTTCGTGCGTCAGAGATTCGAGCTAGATTTACTGTATCAGGAAGGAAAAAGGGCGCAATCAGGGAAACCCTGATTTTTGCACAGGGGAAACCACTAGGGGGATCGTAGAGCGTCAAAGGGTGGAGCGTAGAGCGTGTTTGGAATGGGGACTGGTGGAACTCGTCACTCCGACGGTTTTCATCGTTCTACGCGCCGCCTTACTGGGATGGATTTACGACTCCCATGGCGATGCGGATCAGCTCCATGCCGTTGCGGAGGCTGAGCTTTTCCTTGATGTGGGCGCGGTAGGTTTCAACGGTCTTGACACTGAGATGGAGGTGGGTGGCGATTTCGCGGGTGCTGGAGCCGTTACCGATGCGCTGGAGGACTTCCAACTCGCGATCACTGAGGCGTTCCAAATCCAGGCCGGAAGGCCCCCCCGCGGGAGTGGAACCGTTGGATAATTTCTCGATCATTCGTTCCTGCATGGGGCGGCTCAGGTAACGCTCCCCGCGCAAGACGCGGCGGATGGCGCCAATGACCTCGTCGGTGGAGGCTTGCTTCATGATATAACCACGGGCGCCGGCGCGGAGGGCGCGCTCGGCATAGAGATTCTCATCATGGACGGAGAAGGCGAGGACGGGCAGTTCA
Source organism: Verrucomicrobiota bacterium (assembly GCA_038228235.1). Taxonomy (GTDB): domain Bacteria; phylum Verrucomicrobiota; class Verrucomicrobiia; order Limisphaerales; family JBBRPK01; genus JBBRPK01. The sequence continues at coordinate 19,882 of JBBRPK010000092.1, read as the reverse complement.
GCATGGACGGCTTTGATGCGCTTGATCAGCTCGATGCCGTTGCAGCCGCGCAGGGCGATGTCGAGAATGACCAGGTCCGGTTTTAAGGCCGCGATGTCGTAGAGGGCCTTGATGGAGTTGCCGGTCTGGCCGCAGACCTGCAAGTCCGGCTCGATGCTGAGCAACTGGGTGAAGCCCTCGCGCAGGACGGGGTGATCATCGACCAGGAGGAGGCGGCGTTTGGGCCGCCTCTTAGCGGCAGAGTTCCTTAGGGACATGGTTGCCTGGGCTTCAAATTGGGTGGACGCCTGGATTTGCGGAGGCGCTGCTTGAGAATCTCACAGCATTGCAGGGCGAGGACCGGAAAGGTTTTCAGCATGATGGTAAGGTCGAGGGCCAGCGAGCGATTCTCGGCGTAAGCAATGTCCAGATTGATCATTTCGGCAAAAGAGGTCTTGTTTTTTCCGCTGACCTGCCACAGACCGGTGAGGCCCGGGAGGGTATTGAAGCGGCGTTTTTGAGAGGGGAGATATTTTTCGTATTCGTAGAGGAGGCAAGGGCGCGGACCGACCAGACTCATTTCTCCGCGAAGGACATTAAAGATTTGAGGCAACTCATCGAGACCGGTAGCGCGCAGGGCGGAGGCGAGGGGAAACAAGCGAGGATCGCCGATGAGATCGAGTTTGGTCATGGGCGCTTCGGATTGCATGAGGTCTTTCAGATAGTCCTGATGAGAGGCAACGGCGGCATCGACCTTCATGGTCCGAAATTTGAAGCAGTTAAAGGGATGGCCGCGGTATCCGACGCGTTCCTGTCGAAAAAAGACGGGGCCACGAGAGATGAGTTTAATACCGAGGGCGATAAAACCCATGACCAAAAACACCACTGGGGAGGCGAGGAGAATGCAGGACAAGTCCAAAAGGCGCTTCCAGAGGGGTATGGCAGCGCAGGCCGGCAATGGCTCAGATACACTCAACGTGGCGTCCTTCATTAATGATGTTGACCTCACACCCTATCGGGTGCTGGGAAAAGGGATGGTGACGCCAATGGGCGTGGTGCTGCGCAAGATGGCGTTTCGGCCTTCGTTAATGGCGATGGTGCTGACAAATTGGCTGAGGATCTGATCGGCGAACTGCTGGAGTTTGCGAAAGGGACCAAAAGGAACATAGACGATGTCGCCGGGTTGCAGCAGAACGTCGAGCGCCTTGCCCTTGACGATTTTATTGTATTCGAAAGTGGCAATGGTGGGATGGCTGAGGGAACCGCGGATGATGGCGACGTGGGAAAGATAGGCATACTGGACGGGGCCGCCCACAGTTGAAATAGCGGAGAGGAGGGTGATCTGTTTTCGATAATCGACGAGGTTTGGCTGCGCGACGGCGCCGAGGACATAAACATCCCCCCTGGAAACATCCGAACGCACATAGACGAAATCGTCCGGCTGAAGGAAGACATTCTGGGACAGGTCTCCCTGGCGGAGGAGTTTCGAGAAATCGACGGCCATCAATTTGCCCGCGCGAAGCACAAAACTGTTGTCCAAGTCCACAGTTTCATCCGAGTATCCCGGCGTGGAGGTTACGGTGGTGGCCGACGAACCAGCCACTGACACGCCGCCCGCCGCGGAGATAGCTTCCAACAAAGTGACGGGCGTGGCGAGAGGATAGACGCCGGGCTTTTGCACACTGCCGAGAATCCAAATGCGCCGGCTCCCCACGGCCCGGAGGGTCAAGGCCACTTCCGGTTTCACCCGAATATATTTGGAGAGGTTCTTTTCCAGAACTTCTTTGGCCTCAGTGAGGGTCAGCCCCCAAACAAAGGTCCCACCGAGCAGGCTGTAATAGATTTTGCCGTCGGGGCCGACGATGGCGGGCGAGGGCAGGCCCGGCTCTCCCAACATTTCTATGTCAAAGGTATCGCCAGGCCCCAACCGGAACAAATCGGTGGGGGAGGCGAGCCATTCGGGCCGGAGCTGGTTGGTGGAGTTGATGGCATTGAATAAAACCCGTTGATCGGAAGTGACCGATGGATTGACGGCGGCAGCGACGGCCGGGGAAGCTGGCTGGCCGTCTGACCAGCCCTGTTGGGCGCTCCGGCATCCCAACAAGAACGGCATCAATAAGAACCACAGTTTCATCCGCTAAAACAAAGGCTGTTTGATAAACGGCCCGATATTCTTGCCCGTCCAGGTAATAACGGCGGCGCGCATGAAATCGGAAAGAGCGGCTTCCAATAATTCTTCGGCTTTATACCAGGGCTTGCGGCTCACATAGACGATGTCGCGAGCTTCGAGCTTCACGTCCAAAGACTGCCCTTTCATGATATCGCTCACATTCACGATCAAGGTTTGGGGATGGTTGAGCGATCCCCGAACAATCAACACCCGGGCGCGAAAGGATCTTTCCGTGAAGCCGCCGCGGGAAGCAATCGCCCTGAGCGTAGTCATTTCCGGACTATGAAGAGCGGCGCCCGGACGAAGCACTTCGCCCAGGATATAAATCTCTTTGAGGTCCAACGGGGGGAAGTAGAGGTAGTCCCCCGGCGCGAGGGCAATATTCTGGCGCAAATCTCCGCGCAAAAACAAAGCCTCAAAATCCACCTCGACGCGTTTAGATTCCTCCACCCCTTCGACCTTGCGGACGAGGAAAGCGCGAGGCAGGTCCGCCAGCATCAAGCTATTTCTCCTTTCGGGCGTGGTGACAAATCCCTGGGCCTTGGCAATCGCTTCGATGATGGTGGTTGGGCGGTCCAAAGGGAAAACCCCCTTTTGGACGATGTTGCCAAGCAGGAAATATTTTTTGCTGTTATAAGCCTGGGGAACGATGACGACCCGCAACGGGGGGCGATAATATTTCGTCAAAATCGCCTCGAGCCGGTCGCGCAACTCATCGACGGTGAGATCGGCGGCCAGGACATCGCGCGCTTGCAAATAATTCAACCGGCCATCCGGACCAATGGTCAGCGCCTTCCGTTCGGAATCGGGTTGTTCGTAGAGGCTGATATTCAGAACATCCCCGGCGCCCAGAGTGAAATGCTTTTGCCAGGCGGCCAGTTGAACGGGGGAGGAAATGGAAAAACCCGCTTCGGCGGAGCTACCAGGACCATCCGAGAAGGGACGAGTTCCAAGAGGCGCAGGAGAAATGGAGGAGCCAGGGTCGTCCGCAGTTTTGGGCGGCTGGGGCGCCGCCCCCTGGGCCGATAAATTAAGCGCGAACAAAGGCAGGTTGAGAGCGAGCACGATGGCGGCCAGCGAGGCCAAACGGTTTTTTCGGGACGGTTTGATTGCGCGATTAAAAACAACGCCCACCAGATCGCTTCTGGCACAGCGAAGCGTTTCGAGTTGCGCCCGGGTTTCCCCAATGTCCGCCATGTCCTTTCCGCAAAGCCAGATCAAGGACGAAAAGTCTTCTGAGAGCAAAATGGCCTCCGGGGTCGAGGCGGGCGGCAGCTCGAGGAATACGGCCGAATTATCAATGGTCTTCCATCTTCGCACCGCTTCCTGCCATTGAGCGCGATTCTCCAAATCCCAAACCCAGCCCGATAATGGGATTTCTAAATTGGTTTCGGCGTGAGCCGCTACGAGCGCGGAGGGAATTCCAAGACGAGAGGGGAGAAGCTCGCAGTCCGGCGGTGGGGGCGGGGCTGGAATCTCAGCGGAGCGGGACGGACTTTCGTCCGCGGGGCTGGTGGAAATAGTCAGCACCTGGTAGCCACACCGCCTGGCGGCCTGGGCCAGCAATTCGACCCAAGTCGAACGGCCTTCCCCGGGTCCGGAAGAAATGAAGCCACAGACCAGCGCCTCTTTTCCCGAATGATTTAACTTTCCTTTGAGCGCCGTGAGAGTGGTGAAGGCCCATTGGCGCCTGGCTTCGTCATCCATCTGGTTCAAGTCGCCAAGAACCGCGAGAACCGGCAGGGCGGTCACGCGTTGCAAGTCGGCTTCGGAGCGGATGCGTTTATGGGTGGCCTCGCGGATGAGGATCAAAACCCCGGCCAGCAAAATGCCGGCGAATCCGGCGGGGATGCCGGCATGTTCACCGGCGATGAACTTCGGGGCGCGGCTCAAATCGCCGGCGTGAGAGGAATCGAAGATGCGGCAATAGCCTGCCGCCGCCTCGTCCAACAATTGCGCCTCGCGTTGCTGTTGCGCCAGCAGCTGGCAGGCGCTTTTCAAAGAGCCAAATTGAGAGGAGAGTTTCGCATATTCCAGGCGGCGCTCTGCCAGCCCCTGTAGCTTCCCTTGAAGCTGGCTCCTGGAAACAATCGTTTCCTCGAGCTGCTTGATTAAAGTGACTTTGTCGGTGCGCAATGCCACCAGCTTTGTGTACAAGCTCTGCGCCAGGGAGCTGCCATTGAGCGCGATGTCCGGGTCAATTTGTTCTCCGCGCTCGGCGATTTGGGCCAGGAGAGACTCCAGGGTCGTCTTGAGTTTCTGCACTCGGGGATGCTCTTCGGTGTAGCGGAGCAGGGCCTCGCTCAATTCGCGCCGGGCGGACAATACAGCCGGATGGTGATTGGAAATCTCTTTCAGCAGGCTGCTCATTTGCAGATTTAGAGTCTCCACCTGGATGCGAAGGCTTTCAGACTTTTGTTCTAAATCGATCAACTGGCGCGCATAACCGGTTGATTCCTTCTCAAAATCGGTGATGCCCAACGAGCGATGAAAGGCGTTCAGCTCTGCGTTAGCCGTCTCCAGGGCCGCATTCAAGGCGGCGGTTTTCTCCTGAAGCGCGCGGGTGATGCGGGCGGATTCGTTGGATTGCATTTGTTGCGCAAACACAACCGCTTCTTGAGCGTAGAGATTCACCAAAAACGCCGCCTGATCTGGATTGGGGTCGCGCAAGCTAAGGCGAAGCAGAGCGGTGCCGGGCACGCCGGCCACTTCGGAATGAGTTGCCAAATGCCGCAAGGTCAGGGCCTGCCCTGAAGCGCTAACGACCCGTCGCATCAGCAGGGCGGAGCGGAGCATTTCCATCGAGGTTTCGAGGGTATGCTCGCGCAGGTTGAAAACTTCCCCGTCGATACTGGCAGGCAAAGACTGTTTACCTGCGAAGAGCAGTGTCGCGGTGGCGGTGCAGCAACCTCGCCAATAACCGACGCCAAAGCCGATGATACCCACGGCCATTCCGACCAACAACATCCAATGCCACTGGCCAACGAGGGATCTCCACCAGCGATCAGAAAAAACAATGGCTCCGCCTTTCCTCGCCAGGTGCCTGGGAAGAAATTTTTCACTGCGGCGCCACATATTTATCAGGGCCTCAGTTGAAAACTGTTTTCGTACTGAGACCGGAACAACCACCATCCCCGCCAGAAACCCTCGGGCGGGTGCGCGACGGGAGTGCGCCCGTCCCCGAGCGCAGAAACCGCCACTACATTCTGAACCAACACCACCGGACGAATCACGCCTGACTCAGACTCCCTCGCCCATCCGGTGGAAGAGGGCCGGGGTGAGGTCCACCCTTCTCCCCGACCGACTAAGCGAACGCCTGGGTATGGATCTGCCGGGAGCCATACCGAAAGCCATTAATAATAAGCGCTTCCATGTTTATTTCCACCACCGACTGGCGGCCCAAAAACTCTAAAAGAACAGCTACGCGCTCGCGGCCCGGCCTGACTCGGGTGATAACGCCCTGAAACCCGGCAAAAGCGCCGCCAGCCACCTCCACTTCATCGCCCACTTTAAGCGGTTGTTCGATGGTGCGGACCTCTTCCTGGCCCACCAGCAACTGCAGCTCGGCGATGGTTTGATCGGGAATGGTTGGCCAGAAGGAACCGAAATGCACTACCCCTGATACCCCGCCGGTGTGTTTAACCATTTCCAGCGCCGCCCTCCAATTGAAACGCGCAAACAAATAATTCGGGAAAAGCGATTCGGTAACCCAGATGGGTCCCCGAGTCGTGGCGCGCTTAAACCGGATGCGCGGATTCACGACTTCCAGCTCATGATTCCGTCGCAGGTTGGCGGCGGCAATGTGCTCATGCCGGGGTTGCGATTTCACGCAAAACCAAGCCAAATCAGCATTAACCATATTCAACTGGGACAGAGCAGCTTGCGTGCCTCCTGCCGGGATTTTGCCGCCTGGCTTGGCCTCTCTTTAATAGAATAACGCTTCAACGTGGTGTTTGTTATTGCCCTGACTGCTTGCAGCCACCCTATCGCTGTCGATGACTGTTCGACAGCAACTTCCTAATTCGAACTCGCTGGGTCGTGAGCCAAGGACAACTGGGGTCATCCTAGGGACACGACACTACCTTTGGTATCAGGTAAACCCCTAATTTTTCATAGGGGAAACCCCTACCTTCGAGGTTTTTTGCCAGACAAACAGTCTCTCGGCAAAGTCCAGGTCCTGGAACTTTTGGCCGCCATGTCCCCCGCAACGCCACGAAATCAGGGTGATTTCTCGCCGTTATTCTTCCGAATCAATTTCAGCGAGTCGGAGTCAAAACGCGCCCGGCCGTTGCTGCCGCGGAATTCACAAACTAATTCTATATCGGCCAGAGCGGGAATAGAAAACTCGTAACTCAGGGCCGTCCAGCCAGCGGCTTCTGTGGTCATTTTTGCCGCGCGCTCCCCTGAAACGCGCAAGGTAACTCCGCCGTGCGTCACGCCGGGACCGGTCTCCAGTCCCTCTGTCAGCACCTTTCCCACAAACTGATAGTCGCCTTTTTCCAACAGGACCGTCGCTCGCCAGGAACCGTAGGCCTTTGTGCCGGCCGCCCGGATTTCCAGGATATGCGGCCCATTGCGGTTGCCGGTGTTGCTCGAAAAGGAAGGGTTACCCGAATCCCATTGTGATTTCCACCCCGCCAGCTTCGCTTCCCCTGCCGCATCAAAGCGCAACGGTCGGTTGGCTTCCTGCAATTGCTGCGCCACGCTAGCCGCCCGTTGGGTCATCCGTGACGCCAGCATGTCCACACTATAAATAAAATTCATCAGGGCCGGCGGATCGGAGACCAACGCGGGCTGCAAGCGCGCCGCCAATTGGTGGACACGATTGGTCAACGGTTCCACTTTGAAAACGTTTGTCAGCAGTTGGGACATGCGCGCCAGGTAACGTCGGCGCCCTTCCGGCACTTCCAACACCGCCCGCGACACCAACGCTTTCATGTGCGGAGTGATAGTGCTAGCCGGGGTGGAACGAAAGACTCCGAACATTTGGTCCATCCCATGCGGAAGGAACACCAACCGGTTTTGCGATAAATCGTCGAACACACGGAAATTGTTTTTGTTCATTGTATAACCGTCCCAGTGCGCCAGCATGACCTCCATCGCGACAAAGGTAAGGAAACGGTCGATGTCCAGCACCTCGCCCATGCGCAACAGCCGTTTTCCCAAATCAGGATCTTCCGCGGCCCGACCCAACGCCTCCAGCCGCGACCGATCGTTCGGAAAGTCGCCCGAATTGATCGCGAGATGGTTGGTGATTTCGTTGCCAAAACCGCCGTCGTAAAGATTGCCCCTTGCGTCCTTGAAATACTGCTTAAGAAACTGCTTGTTCCAGCCCTCCATCAGCACATAGAGACCAAGATTTCGGTCGTTCAACCGCACCAAGGCGTGCCCCGCGCGCGGCGCGGGGATGCCCGCCGCCAGAAACATCTCCCGGCAGATCTTTTCGCTCAAATAACTAGGATCCTGCACCGAGTTGTTGAGATGTATCTTCTGCAGCCCATGAAACCGCTGCCCCGGCGCGTACTTTTCGAAACTGAGCGTCAGCGCGGGCTTATCATCCAAAGGCCGGAAACTGCCCAAGCCGCCTTTGAGATGAAAAGCCACGTTGGTATAGACGCGGTTTCCTTCGCGGACTGTGCCCAGCACGTTGGTCCGATCTTGCCCATTGAGCTTCCGGTTCCATACATAGCCTTGCAGAATGGCCATACCCTCCACAGGAATCTCGATTTGCAACCGCCGAACCGCTTGATCGGTGAATAACTCATCGCTCTTCCGCCCCGCCTTGGTGGAATCACCAAAGACCGGAGGGGTGCTCTGGACCAAGGCCCACGCGAAAAAGACTAAGGCGGGCACAATGGCAAGATGACGGCAGCCTTCCCCGGAGAGCGTCCGTGCCGCGGGCAGCAGCCGCGGATCGGAGGAAGGTGGGCTGGAAAATCCCAACGCGCTCGTGGATACGGGGGTTGCTGCACCCGAGGACGGGCGCACTCCCCGCGAAACCTTCCTCCCGCGATTGCGCCCAACCAGGGCTGCGATCTCTGCTTCGCGCCGTCTGAATCTACTGATTGCACCGATTCCGATTCTCATCCGTAAACTTCTCACGCTATTAAACGCAGCAATGTGGCGGCAATCAATCCGAATGTGGGCGAAGATGGAGGCGAAGAGACCTGATCAAATCAAATGTAGCAAGTCGAGGCCTGACACCAATGAACGCGCCTCGTTGGCAGCCCGCAGCCGCCATCCCTCATCCCTCATCTCGCATCCTGAACCCTTACCCCAGAACTTCTTCAATTACCTGGCCATGGACATCGGTCAGCCGGCGATCACTGCCGTTGTGGCGGAAGGTAAGCCTCTCGTGGTCGATGCCTAGCAAGTGTAAAATGGTGGCATGGAGGTCGTAACAGTAAGTTCGCCCGGATTTGGCCTTCCAAGCCCATTCATCGCTCTCGCCATAAGCTACTCCACCCTTAATCCCACCGCCGGCCAGCCACGAGACAAACGTTCCTCCGTTGTGGTCGCGGCCCGTTGCTCCCTGGGTGAATGGCATGCGGCCGAACTCCGTGCTCCATATAACCAGGGTGTCCTCTAACATGCCGCGGGCCTTGAGGTCCTTGAGGAGTGCGGCGACTGGTTTGTCCGTGGCGTTGGCCATCGGCGGAAGTTCCTTGGGAATGTCGGTGTGATTATCCCAGTTTCCTGTTGGCCCCCCTGCACCACTCCATATCTGCACAAAACGCACGCCACGCTCCAGCATGCGCCGACCGATCAAACAACGACGCGCAAAGTCTTCAGTGACCTTTTCGTTGAGGCCGTAGAGCTTGCGCGTGGCCTCAGTTTCGCCGGAAATGTCGAGCACTTCGGGGGCGCTGAGTTGCATGCGGGCCGCCAGTTCGTAGGTGGCGATGCGGCCTTCCAACCGGGAATCACCTGGGTTTTGAGCAAGGTGCTGCCGGTTAAGTTTTGTGAGCAACGCCAGCCCGTCCCGCTCGCTTTCGCGGGTGATGTTCCTGGCGGTGGACGGCGGGAACAAATCAACGATCGGTGTGGGCGCACCGGGATTGATGATGGTTCCTTGATGGGCCACGGGCAGAAAACCGGAAGAGAAGTTGCCCTTTTGATTATAGGGCAACCCCTTGGGATCGGGCATCACCACAAACGTGGGCAAGTTGTCGCTCAGGCTGCCCAACCCGTAGGAAACCCAGGCGCCGAAGCACGGAAAACCGGGCAGGACAAAGCCGGTGTTCATCATATAGCTCCCCGGCCCGTGAACGTTGGTTTTCGAGGCCATGGCCATCAGGAAGGCCATATCATCGACGCACGTGGCCAGGTGCGGGAAAACACTGCTCACCCATCGTCCGCACTGACCGTGCTGTTGAAACTCGAAGGGACACTTCATCACATTCCCGGGCATGCTGGTGGCGGCTTCTATTTTGTCTCCGGTGCCGGGGTCGAACTTCTGTCCATGGCGTTTGATGAGCTCAGGTTTGTAGTCAAACGTGTCCATCTGGCTGACGCCGCCGTTCATGAAGAGTTGGATGATACGTTTGACCTTCGCGCGATGATGGAGGCCACCATTCAGTTCGGAATGTGGTTTCGGCGCCGCGGTGTCCGCAAGCAAGTCGTGCCGCCCCAACAAGTGAGCGAGGGCCACCCCGCCCAGACCCCCTCCGAAACGCCAGAGGAATTTACGGCGCGGGAGCGAATGGAGTGAAGGTAGATGCATGGGCAAAGGTTTTGCGCATTCAGTTCAGAAACATGAACTCGTTGCTGTTAAAGACGACACGGCACAAGTTTGCCAGGCCATATTTGCGAGCATAGTCTGCAAGCTCCTTAGCTTCTTCTTTCCTCGGTGCGCGGTTGAGAGCGAGTTGATAAATAGCCGTGATCTGCCCATCGAGATTCTTCGTCATTCGGCTTACGCGCTCGGCGAAGTGCTCGCTCTGCCGGATAATAAACCGATCGTTCAACATGGCCAATGCTTGCAGGGCAGTCACAGAGAGGTTGCGCACAGGCGTGAGTTGCGAGGAATCAGCGCAATCGAGTGTATCCATAAAGGGATCGGGCAGAGTGCGAAAGATGAACCGATAAATGCTGCGCCGACAAGCCGCCTCGCTATCAATATCGAACCTGGCATAATCCACCACGGGTGTGACATGTATGCCAGGGGACAAGATAAACTGCATCACTGAGGGGCCTCCCATCTTGAGATCGAGCTTGCCACTGATTTGGAGCACGGCATCTCGCACCGATTCAGCATCAAGCCGGCTGCGGTTCATGCGCCAGAGATAGCGATTATCAGCATCGATGGAGACGGCTTTGGCAGAATGTTCGTCAGGGAAGACTGGGGCGGGACGAGACTCTGAATGCTGAACACTTGAAGCCTGCCGATAAACCGCGCTCGTCACGATCAACCGATGAAGTTGCTTCAGGGAGCCGCCGCTCTCGCGAAAATTCAGCGCCAGCCAATCGAGCACTTCGGGATGCGCAGGAAGGCCGCCCATGTGACCGAAATCGTTTGGAGAATCGACGATGCCGCGACCAAAGTGATAGTGCCAGACCCGGTTTACAATAGATCGCCAGGTGAGGGTGTTCTTCGGATCTGTGATCCATTTGGCGAGGGCGGCGCGGCGCTCACCTTCGTTGGCCAGATCGCGTAACTCGAGATGCGATGAGAGTCCGGAGACCCACGAAAGCGCGCCCGCAACAGCCACTTCACCTGGCTTATTAATGTCGCCACGTTTTAGGAGGTGCACCGGGCGAGGCGTGAGAGCCGGCTTGAATGAGCCGTCCGGGGCAAAATCGCTCGCGCCGGCAAAGACCAGTTTCGGATGGGGCAATGCCGCAATTTTTCGCTCGATCTCTCCGTTAAGATAAAACAGCGCTAGATCCGTTTGTTGTTCCCGTGTACGTTCCGGTCCCGGCGTGGCGAGAATCGTGACTATTTTTTCAGGCAGCGCATTGATCGAAATCGGTGGCGCGTTGGTGGTCACAGAGAGCCTTGCTCGACCAATCAAATGTCCTCCACCGTGATTCTGTTCCAGGACGAACGTCAGCCGGACGTCGTTGAACGGGATGGGATCTTTCATTTCAAAGACCGCCTGGTGTGGCTTTCCGACCTCGGGATAAATGCCCCAGGCCGTTTTGGGATCATCGTCAATGGCCTGCGCGATTCCCCACCCGGCCTGGTTGAAATCAGCGCTCGGGTTTTGGAGGGTGAGTCGTATCGCGGCCGGATTCGTGGCTGGCGCGGAAGAATGGCCGTTCTCCCTGCTCGTTCCTTGCGGGGAGAGATTTCCCCCAGACGAAATTTCGCGCGTTGAACCCCCGAACCGTAGCAGCTGATGTGAGTCGGCTCTGATCTTTCCGGGGAAAATAGTGAGCCGACTCACGTCGGCTGCTACGAGGTGCATGGGGAGAGAGTCAGGCGCAGCCAACACGCGGAAATCGGTCAGATGAAGATTCCCGTTATCCTGCCGGCCCGGCCCTTTATGAGGGAGATTTTGGTCGGTCAACACTTCTAGTCGCACGGCGGTGACGCCGTTAGCGGGGGAGGTCCCAGTGATCGCGTAGGTGTCGATGTCGGGCCGTGTGCCGCCCGCCAGGATTGAGCCATCGGGTTGTAGAGTGAGAGTCGAACCATTGGAAGAAACGAAAATAGCCGGTTTGAGTGGGGTCCACACGATGGGCCGGTTGGTGAAACTGCTTTCCCAGGCGGCGACCTCCTTCTGAAACGCCGGTTCTCGCACAGAATCCAGCAATGATTTTTCCCTCCGATCAATCGCGTTCTTCTGTTTCAAGAGACCGCGGCGCTGGGCGGAAGTCAGGGAGTCCGCATCATAGGGGCGGTTTGCTTTGTCCGTGGCGGCGAACACGGCTTGCAGCCCATAATATTCCTGTTGTGAGATGGGATCAAACTTATGATCGTGACACCGTGCGCATTGCACCGTGGCGCTCACGAAGGTGTTCATGACGGTCATAACGATGTCGTCGCGATCCAGGTAGCGGGCGACTTGGCGGTCAATGGTATCATCGCGAATATCACGCAAGGAACTCTCGTCCCACGGTCCTGTGGCCAGGAAACCCATGGCAACAATGGCTTCCGGGGCACTTGGGAAAAGCGCGTCCCCGGCGATCTGTTCCTCGACGAATCGGGCATAGGGCTTGTCCGAATTAATGGAATCGATGACATAATCGCGGTAAGGCCAGGAGTTCGTGCGTACGCGGTCCTGATCGTGCCCATGGGTCTCGGCATAGTGAACGACATCCAGCCAGTGTCGCGCCCAACGCTCCCCGTGACGTGGCGAGGCGAGCAGCCGATCTACAATTTTCTCATAAGCATGGGAGGATTTGTCATTCACGAAAGCATTCATCTCCTCAGGTGTGGGAGGCAACCCGAGCAAATCGAAATACACTCGGCGCAACAAAGTGCGTTTGTCCGCGGCTGGACTCGGTTGGAGTCCCTTTTCCTCCAGCTTGGCAAGGATAAAACGGTCGATGGCCGTGCGCGCCCACGATTCGTTCTTAACTTTCGGAAGAGTGGGTTTGACGAGCGGCTGGAGCGACCAATGCAGTTCTGTTGCGAGTGGGCCGTCGGATTTAGAAAGATCATCCGAGCCAGGCGCGCCTGAACCAACCAGCGCCCATGCCGAGAGAGCGGCGCTGAGCCATGTCAAACCCTGTCGGCAATGTGAGCGCGGATTTCTCAAAAGATTTTGAGTTTTCTTAAAACGCACCGATCAAATGTCTCCGGTAATTCTGAGAATTGCGATAGGCAAAGGTATCCCGCGCGCAGTCCAACTGCAAATCTTCTCTGGCTTGCATCCAAGCTTGTCTCCGAGATTGCCTGTGTGTAAAAAGGAGGGTCGCCGTGAACAAATGAAAAACCGATGCTTGCTCGAGTTCGGAAGAGGGCGTGCGCTGAGTGAGGCCCTCCCTCTGGCATTTTTTTTGGCGGCGGCGGTGGCGATGCACTCCCCTTCCTCCACGGCACAGGAAAGCGATAGAAAAACGGTTTCTGATCCGCTCGTGCTGGAACGCGAAGCTGTGATCGTGTTTATTGGAGGCGCCAACACCGTTGCTGCCCAACAAAATGCGTCCCTGGAAACGTTGTTGACCCTGAGTTGCGCGCCCCGGATGGCTCATTTCCGCAGCCTGGCTTGGGAAGGGGATACCGTCTTCGAGCAACCGCGGGAGATGAATTTCGGTTCCTGGCAAGAACAACTCCGCCGGGTGGGCGCGACCGTGATTTTTGCGCAGTTCGGCCAGATGGAGTCGCTCGATGGCCAGAGTTCATTGCCGAAATTCATTGTTGCCTACGAAAAGCTGCTGGAGCAATTCAGGAAGCAAACGCCTCGCATCGTGCTGCTTTCACCCACGCCATTCGAGCGGGCCGCTTCGCCTCTGCCGGATATTTCCCTCCACAACAAGCACTTGGGCCTTTATGTCGAAGGCGTTCGCGAGCTAGCGCGCAATCGAAGCTGCCGGTTCATCGATCTCTTCACGCCCTTGCGCGCGTCGGCGAGCAATGGACTTCATTGGACCGATAACGGAGTTCATCTTGGGCAAATCGGCCATTGGGCCGTGGCTCGCGAGACCCTCCGACAACTCGGTGGTGGTGAAACAACAGAACGGGTGCAAGCGAACCCTGCCAGCGGCGCGTTGCGCCCCGGCTCGGCTGAGCGATTGCGCGAGGTGATCCAGGCAAAAAATCGGCTGTGGTTCGATTACTGGCGCCCGATGAATTGGGCTTTTTTGCATGGCGACCGCACGGAACAACCCAGCAGCCGGGACCATCGAAATCCAAAGGTTCGCTGGTTTCCTGATGAAATGGAAATGTTCCCTAAATTGATCGAAGCCAGGGAGCAGGAAATTGCCAGGCTGGCCGCGGAAGTTGCAAAATGAAAGCCGGTTCGTCCATTGAATATCTAGTGAAGATCGTTGTTGGTATTGGCGCATTCCTTTGGGCAGGGGCTGCCTCCTTCGGTCAAGAACGCGACGATCCGGCCTCCGAACTCGCGTCCTTCCAGATCGCCGATGGTTTCGAGGTCAACCTCTTTGCCTCGGAGCAGGAGGGGGTGGTAAAGCCGATTCAAATACGCTTTGATCCGCGCGGGCGGCTTTGGGTAATCGGCAGCACGGTTTACCCTCAGGTCCAGCCAGGGCACTTGGCCAACGACAAAGTCCTCATTCTCGAAGACACGGCTGGCGAGGGCCGTTGTGGCAAAACTACGGTTTTCGCGGAGGGCCTAATGATCCCCACCGGAATCGAGTTGGGTGATGGGGGAGCGTATGTTGGGCAGGGCACCGAATTGATCTTCCTTAAGGACAACGACGGCGACGGGAAAGCGGATGAGCGGCGCGTCCTGTTTCGTGGGTTCGGCACCGGGGATGGTCATCAAACAATCAATTCTTTCCGTTGGGGTCCTGGTGGCGAACTGTGGATGTCCCAAGGGCTGCACGTTCGGTCCCGGGTAGAGACGCCGTGGGGTATCGTGCACCTGGAGCATGCCGGTCTCTGGCGTTTGCGTCCGCGCCTGCTCCGGGTAGAGGGCTTTTACGGATCGGCCCACGAGCCGCAGAATCCCTGGGGGTTCGTTTTCACCCGGTGGGGAGAGCCGATTGTGCTGGCCGGAAATAACAGTTCGCCCATTTATCCAGTGCCGGGCCTGGTCGTGAATCACCGCGACGATCCGCCGGCGCTGATTTGGAAAAATGGCAACGGCCGAAAGGTCAGCGGGGGTGAGATCGTGGCCACGGCTCACTTCCCCGATGCCTGGCAGGGCGCGCTCATCATGGGCGGTTATATCAACAACGCGGTCTGGACGGTTAAAATCAACGACGATGGCGCGGGTTTCAGCCTCGAAGATTTACCGCCGCTCATCAAATCCAGCAGTCGCAGCTTCCGTCCCGTGGACGTGCGGTTTGGCCCGGACGGAGCACTCTATATTTGCGATTGGTATAATCCCATCATCGGCCATTACCAAGCGAGCTTTCGCCATCCCGACCGCGACAAAACGCACGGACGCATCTGGCGCGTCACGGCTAAAGGGCGTCCCTTGACTAAACCGGCGCGACTTGCGGACGCATCCATCCCACAATTGTTCGATCATTTAAAGTCGCCCGATTCCTGGACACGGCACTTCGCCAAACGCGTTCTCGCTGATGGGCCGACGGACGGGGTCATAGCGGCTTTGAAGCGCTGGTTCGAAAACCACGAGCAGCCCGAAGGGGCCTTGGTCGAGGCCCTGGGTGTTTGCCAGAGCCACGAGGCAGTTGTGCCTGAGTTGCTTGCCCGCTTGTGCGGGGCGAAGGAATCAGGTGCGCGCGCCTACGCAGCAAGCGTGGTGGGCTCGTGGGCCGATCGGTTAACCAACGCGCTGGACTTATTGCGCCCGCTCGCCGCTGATGAGAACCCGCGCGTTCGGTTGCAGGCCATCGTGGCGTGCAGTTACGTGCCGCGAGCCGAAGCCATGGAAGTGGCGGCAGTGGCCGCCGATTTTGGGAGTGATAAATTTCTGGATTACGCGTTCAACCAAGTCGTATTTGCGCTCAAGCCCTATTGGCTGGGCCCCTTCCAAGCCGGGAACCTCAACCTGGAGAACAAGCCCGCTCGCCTGAGCTTGCTTGTCCGTGCCGATGGCACCCCAGACACTCTGCAAGCAGTACGTGAGTTGTTGAAATCCGCGCAGCTTGACTCCGCCGCTCGCGAAACCTATTTCCGCATTCTCGCCGATACTGGTGATGGCCATGATCTTGCCTCGATCCTGGAACTGGCTGACGAGCCGCTCCAGTCGCATCTGCTCCCGGCGCTGGAAACCGCCGCACGCGTGCGCAACTTGCGCCCAAGCGGCGACCTTTCGGCTTCATTGCGAAGATTGCTCCAAAGCCAAAGTATCGGGCTGCGAGCCGAAGCCCTCAGATTGGCCGGCCTCTGGAAGCTGGAAGGCTTTCGCTCTGCCGTGGAAACCGCCGCGCTTGATACCACGGCAAGCGAGCAGATGCGCCGCGCGGCCATGGAGGCTTTGGCATCCTTCGGCGGAAATGCCAGCAGCAATACTTTGAGAGCGCTCGCCGCCGACAGTCCGCCCTTAGTGCAGAGCGGGGCCATTGCCGCGCTCTGCAGCTTCGATGTTGCCGAAGCGGCCCGATTCGCGAGTGATAGTTTAACCCGCCTCCAAGATGAAATGGCGCTCACTGAAATTTTTACCGCGTTTCTCCAACGTCAGAGCGGAGCCGCCGCACTCGCAAAAACGCTCGGCACCAAACCGCCACCTAAGATTGCCGCTGAGGTGGGGCTGCGTCTGCTCAGCAGCGGCGGCCGGCGTAACGAGCGATTGGCTCGTGTTCTTACGGAAGCCGCTGGCTTTACTAACCAGGGCAAGACTATGACCTCCGCCGGGGTCGCAACGCTTGCAGATGAAGTTCACACCAGAGGAAGCGCCAAAAGCGGCGCTGAAATTTTTCGACGCGCCGAACTCGGCTGCATTGCCTGCCATGCCGTGAATGGCCAAGGCGGCCATATAGGCCCCGAACTTAGCGCCTTGGGCAGCGCACAACCGGTGGAGTTCATCATCGGCGCAATTCTCGACCCGCAGAAGGAAGTCAAGGAAGGTTACGTCTCGATTTCCGTGATCACTAAAGATGGCGAGGAATACCAAGGTTATCAAGTCCGCGAAACCGCTGAGGAATTGGTCCTGCGCGACGTCTTGCAAAACAAGGAACTCCGTTTGCGCCGCGATACGATCAGGGAAAAAAAACAGAATGGTTCAGTGATGCCCAATGGCCTGACGGATCTACTCACGCGCGCTGAATTCCGCGATTTAATCCGGTTTCTCTCCGAACTGGGAAAAACCACCCCCAAAAGCCAAACTAGATAGCGAGTGTCCTCTCGGGTTCAGGGTTTATTGCAGCCCCAAGTTGGAAACTTCAGAATCTTCCGGCTGGCTGCTTCAGAATCCCAATCAACGCTTTCCTCGATTTCGCCGGACATGGTTCCATGAGCGCTGCGCCTCAATGAGTGGCGCAGCCGATTTTCCCGACCGCAATTATAAAACCGACCACACTAGCGATCAAAAGCCACGGGCTGCCATGGATGGCCAGTAGAAGCCCCGACCCAATGAGAGCACCCATGATTATCCAAACGGCAAACGCCAGGAACAATTTCATGCTCCAATGATACGCAGGCAGTGGGCGAGTTCAACCATTAAATCATCGAATCAAGAAGCCATTCGAAGCGCTGCATCGGTTATTCGCAGCGCACTTCCGCACCTTGCAACCGCAGGGGTGGTTCGATCACACCTCGGGCGGTAGCGTAGCGCGTCAGGCCCGCTATCTGATGAATCTGAAGCTTGTCCATGAGTTGTTGCCGATGCTTTTCCACAGTTTTAATGCTGAGGGCTAAAACGTCGGCAATCTGTTTATTGGCATACCCTTCGGCGATGAGTTGCAGCACTTCCGCTTCCCGCGTAGTGAGGTGATCGCCTTTTGTTGTGTGAGCATGTCCCTTGTTGTAAGAAGCCCGACATTGCTCCAGAAGGCATTTGGCGATACAAGGACTGAAAAAGGGATTGCCTTTGCGGGCTTCCCGGATGGCTTTCACCAGGTCATTGCTGGCGCCTTGCTTTACCAGGTAGCCGGTGGCGCCATGTTCGATCAACTGCGCCACTCGTTCATCATCGTTGTAACTGGAAAGGATAAGCACTTTGGCCTTCGGGGAATCACGCAGGATTTGCCTCGTGGCTTCGGCCCCGTTTAACAGCGGCATGGCCACGTCCATTACCACCACATGGGGTTGAAGCTTTCGAGCCAACTGCACTGCTTGGCGTCCATTCTGAGCCTCGCCTACGACTTGAATATCCGGGGTGGCCTCCAATAAAATCCGCAGCCCTTCACGGACGACCGTATGGTCATCCGCCAGGAGGACGCTAACTTTATCGGTAGAAACGGTTTCGGTTGTTTTGATAGAGTTCATGATGAACAGAGACTACTGAGGTAGTGACCCCAAGGACAATGGGGTAAAACCCCCACATTTCCGGAAATGCGCGATTCTCATTAACTCCCGCCTCTGTCAACCCGCTCTGGGGTTGAACTTCGACTCGCGCGCGAGTTGCTCCCAGAGTTCGCGCTCTCGCTCGCTCACGCGTTCGGGAACTTCGATGCGCACGACGACATTCAAATCGCCCCGCCCACCACCGCGTTGAGGCATACCCTGTCCGCGCACGCGCAGACGCTGGGCGTTCTGGGTTCCGGGAGGGATTTTGATATTGATCTTTCCGTCTAAGGTGGGGACCGAAACCTGCGTGCCCAAAACTGCTTCCCAGGGCGCAAGTTCCGCTTCATAGACTAAATTCTGACCTTCAACTTGAAAGTCAGGATGGCTTGCAAGGCGGACGCGCAAAAATAAGTCCCCGACAGCCCCGCCACCCAGACCGGCTTCTCCGCGCCCGGTCACCCGAAGCTGTTGACCATCGGCGACCCCAGCCGGGATTCTCACTTGAAATTGCTCGGCTTTGTTCGCTTGCCCAGCGCCGCGGCACACCGGGCAGGGACCTTGTCCCTTCAAACCGGTGCCAGCGCAATTTTGACAAGCAATGGCGCGGTTCAGCGAAACCGTTCGTACTGAGCCCCGGACCGCTTCCTCCAAGGAAACCATAATATCTCCTTCGATGTCTCGTCCTCGTTGGGCGCGTTCTTCGTCAGCGAAAATGCTGCGTCCGCGGCGAGAACCAGTGCCTCCTGCCTGCCGCCCTGCGGAGCCGAAAAGTTGCTCAAAGAAATCACTAAAACCTGTTCCCCCCAGATTAAATTCAAAATCGCCGCCTGCTCCGCGCGAGCCCGGCCTGCGTCCAGCAAAGGACCCGCCTGCAAGATCTTCCCAGCCGGGAGGCGGACGGAACTCCGCGCCGGACTGCCAATTGGCCCCCAACTCGTCGTACTTTTTGCGTTTGGCGGAATCGCCCAAAACCTCATAAGCCTCGTTGATCTCCTTGAATTTTTCTTCGGTGCCTTTGCCTTTGGCAACGTCAGGATGATACTGGCGAGCCAATTTGCGAAAGGCCTTCTTGATTTCCTCGTCGCTAGCAGTGCGGGCGACGCCAAGGGTTTCGTAGTAGTCCTTGTATTTTACTGGCATAGAATCATCCGAGAGAACGATGCCCAAGGTTGGCCGTTTGTCAAAGCTAAGTGCTATTCCAGGTCCCGGGTCGCCAAAGTCCCAAGGCGGCGGCCCGCCGCGATGTGTTATAATAGACGGGCTATGTTTGATGACATCGCGAAATGAGAGGAGATCAGATGCGGCCAAAGATAGGCAAACGACGTATTGCCTGCGCCGGCTTTTCCTGAGATTGTGTCGGAATGAAAACTATTGTGCCGGGAGGAGAATTTTAGCCGTCGGTTGTCAGGGCCATGCGACCAGACCCAGGGATTCCAACCCCAGGCGGCCAGCCGGACGCGGGCAATGTTGGTCCGCTGTCGCCGGCCACTCTGCCGCAGACGAACCCTGCTCCTCCGCTCATGCTCGGCTCTCCCGCTACTCAGCGTTCAAGGCCAACTCGCCGGCCACCATCCTTGCGATGGTATCTCGCCGTCCTGCTAAGCCGTAACTATGCAGTAGAGGCGCTAAAAATACTTGAGGTCATTAACACAACGATTGGATTGAGAAGCACTTACAGCACAAAATCCTACTGCATTGCAGTCGGGTTTCGCCCCCGATTGGTTCCTGCAAATCGTGTTCGG
>JBBRPK010000091.1:0-22430 GCA_038228235.1 Verrucomicrobiota bacterium | reverse complement strand
CTCCGGGCGGCGGGTCTTTTGTCTGCGGCTTGCGTTGACTCGGCCACCACAGCCCGCTGCGGGGATGCTCCGGCCTCGCCGCCTTGGCCACAGCGAAAATCACTCGCCGCAGGACCCCACGCAATTTTAAAACAGGCTCTCAGAGGGGTGCAATGGGCTTGACGCTTTTGGCAGGCACACCCCAACTCCGGTTTTTTGGCATGCGTCGGCGCGACCGAATCGCCCCGACTGAGCAACGTTGACCGCTGTGAAGGCTTTTGGTAGGAAATCTCAAGTGTCGCTGGCAACTTTTTTCGCCGGAGTGTTTTCTGGTTATCAATTCGCCGCGCTTTGTGTCGCGATGCCGGGCGTTGCTGGGTTCACGTTGCTGGGTTCATCATGCGGCGGCGGCAGCCTTTGGAGGAACATGCGGTCCAATGAATGAGCGAACTCAATTGTCTCCCGGGGAAGTGTTCCTCGGGATTGAGGCGGGGGGCACTCGCACGGTCGCCCTGGCCGTTCAGTGTGGGGAAAGGTCTTCCGCCCAGGATGGCGCTTGCCAGCGAATCGAGTTGGGGCCAGCCAATCTGCGGCTGGTCAGCGATGTACAATTGATCAAACTTTTCCGGGGAATTGCCCGCGCGATGCCGAAGCCCATCTCAGTCGCGATTGGCATGGCTGGCGCGCGCACGGACCCAGACCGAGGGAGAATCACGAAAGCCGCAAAGAGAGCCTGGCCGGGCGTGCCCTGTTTTGCCACGAACGATCTGGAGACAGCTTTGATGGCTGGAGGGGAGACGAGGCTGGAAGTAGGGGCGCGCGTTTTGGTGTTAAGCGGCACTGGCTCCTGTTGCTTTGGGCGGAGGCACGATGGCAGGACGGCCAAGGTGGGAGGCTGGGGCCATCTTTTGGGGGACAAAGGCAGCGGCTATGAAATTGGCCTGCGCGCACTTAAGGCGGTCGTCTATTATTATGACTGCGATGGCGTTTGGTCTCGATTGGGGCAGAAAATTCTGCGCGCACTTCACTTAAATGAGCCTGATGATTTGATCGGCTGGGCGCAAACGGCGAGCAAGTCAGACATCGCGCGCCTCGCGCTGGAAGTTTTTGACGCCGCGGCAAAACGGGAAAGAATTGCGCTCGATATTTTGGCCGGCGCGGCGGATCGCCTGGCCAGGGATGCAGCGGCTTGCGCCGCCCGGCTGGTCAAGCGGAACACGCCAGTGCAATTTGTCTTCGCCGGGAGTGTTCTGTTGAAGCAGCCATGGTTCGCGCAGGAAGTTGGCCGGCGATTGCGCAAGCTGTGGACAAAAGCGGTCATCACCCATTTGCAAAAGGAAAGCGCCTGGGGCGCCGTCCAGTTGGCTCGCCGACTGGCTAAGACCCAGGCCCCCGGTCCATGCTCCACGGTCCCCAAGATTGAGGGGCGGGCGGAGGCGGAGGATCAGCAGGCTCTTACCCGGTCGCTCATTGTTTCACCTACTGAGCAGCGTAATCCGAGGTCAATGAATCTGGACAAGCTTTCGTTGGCGGCGGCGATCAAGCTGATGCTCAAGGAGGATCAAAATATTCCCGGAGCTATTCTCAGCAAAGCGGCGGGAATCGAGCGAGCCATCAAGATGACGGTCAGGGCGTTTCGAAGAGGAGGGCGTCTGTTCTATATCGGAGCGGGGAGCAGCGGCCGGCTGGGGGTTTTGGATGCGAGCGAGTGTTCGCCCACTTTTTGCGCGCCTCCGGAAATGGTGCAGGGGATCATGGCCGGTGGGCAACGCGCGCTATGGCAAGCGGTAGAAGGAGCTGAAGACGATTTTGGAGCTGGCGGCCGGGCGATTGAGTTTCGCGGGGTGGGCCGCCGCGATGTGGTCATCGGAATCGCCGCCAGCGGGAGGACGCCATTCGTCTGGGGGGCGCTGAAAGAAGCGAAGCGCCGCGGCGCCGCTACAATCCTGCTTTGTTTTAATCCCAATCTGACGGTTTCTCATGAGCATCGGCCTGACCTGGTGATTGCGCCCAATGTGGGGCCGGAGATTCTGACCGGCTCAACCCGGCTGAAAGCGGGCACGGCCACCAAGCTCATCTTGAATATCATTACGACGCTTTCGATGGTTCGCCTCGGCAAAGTCTTGGGCAATCTCATGATTGATGTGAACGCTTCCAACGCGAAGCTGCGCGATCGGGCAACTCGCATGGTGCAGGAATTAACCGGCGCTGACTATGCGGACGCGCGAGCAGCTTTGGAAAAGGCGAACTGGAAAATCAAGCCCGCCTGGGCGCGGTTGCGGAGAAAATGAGAGATCTTCACAGACTCCACGGCAGGTGCGTCAGGATTTTTTCCTGCAGCACCAGGTTGGCGAAAAAATGGGCCAGGCCGCTGACGCTGATGAGCAGCAGGGAACACAACAAGTAAAGACCCAAAGCATTGGAGGGATCAGGCTTCATAATCCGCGGGATGCCACGATAGAGCGCGGCGGCCGAAAGAGTGATTCCAACACCCCAACAGACCCACGTGTTCAAGGCCGGAAGGCCATCGAAGATTCGAAATAAAAACAGCGGACTGATGGAATAGGCGAGAGTAGCGAAGGTCTCGGTGTAAGAATGGCGCCGGTGGAAGCCTTCCCCAATCTTCCGATAGAGCAATGCGCCTCCAAAAACAATGACCAGTCCGAAGATCAATTGGGCGCCTTCATAACGAAGGGCCAGCTCGGGAGGAACTTTTGTGTGCCGGGCGGGCAAATACTCGAAGGTGCTGCGCGTCAGGCCAAAATGCATCAATACCCAGGCCTGTGCTATACTGCTCAAGAGCATCAAAGGCAGGAGGAAAAGAAAAAACACTCGCGGCACATCCTTTGGCCCCGTTTCAATTTTTTCCCAGGTATTGGCGGGATCAAGAATCAGCATTAAGGCTCTCATCATCCAAGTGAATCTTAGGCTGAAGCCAGAGCGTGACAACTAAATAGCATTCAGAGCATTATTCTTCTTTCCTTAGCTGCTGGGCGCATGGTTAATTGTGCGCCATGCGCGTCAATTTGGGCATTTGGGATAATCTCAGCAAGGGAGTAATTTTCCTTTTGTTTGTGGCGGGATTGTTGGCCCTGTTCTTCTGGTATCTCCCGCTCATTCAGCAAAACCAGCGCTACAGAAAGGAAATCCTGGCCCTCGATAACAGAGTCGCGCAAGAGGAGAGAGTTTCCCGGCAGTTGAAATCAGCCATTGACGCCGTTCAAAATGATCCACGGACTCTCGAGAGGTTAGCCCGGGAAAAGCTAGGATACGCCAGAACCAATGAGACGGTGATTCACTTCGAGGGACCACCGGCCCCTCGATAAATCTTGCCGGCGGTTAAACCGTCAGGATTTCTTTTTCCTTGTGGGCGAGATGCGCTTCGATCTTGCCGATGTATTGGTCGGTCAGCTTCTGCACTTCCTTCTCAGCGTGCTCCAGATCATCCTCGGCGATGGTTCCGGCTTTGGATTCTTTTTTCAGGTGCTCGATGGCATCGCGGCGCACGTGGCGAACGGCGACCCGGCCATCTTCGGTCATCTTACGGACAACGCGCACGAATTCATGCCGCCGTTCTTCACTGAGCTCTGGCAGGACGACGCGAATGACTTTGCCCTGCACCGCCGGGTTTAAGCCGAGGTTGCTTTTTTGAATGGCTTTCTCGATGGGGTGAACGGTGGCTGCATCCCACGGCTGGATGAGCAGCATGCGCGGCTCGGGGGCGGTGATGCCGGCTAACTCGCGGATGCGCATCTGCGAGCCGTAAACCTCCACCACGATGTTCTCCACCAGGCCGGGAGAGGCCTTGCCCGTGCGCACCCCGGCAAATTCGTGTTGCACGACTTCCTCGGTTTTCATCATCTTCTCTTCGGCCTCCAACAAAATGTCATCGAGAGTCATGGGGCTAAGGTTATCGAGAAGCGGAAGAAGATCAACTCTCCGTTTGAGGCCATAATTCTCATTAGGCGGCTGCCGCGCAGGACGCCGGGAAGGACGAGTTCCACGAGTCTCTGATCTTTTCATAAATTAGGGACTCGTGGAACTCGCCCTTCCGAACCCAGCGGGGTCCAAACTGGCCTAATGAGAATTATGGCTCCGTCCGTTTGAGGCCGCGAGTTTGTTTGCTTTCCTTCCCGGGGAAAGGTGTGCTATAAATAAGGGAGCCTTCGGCTGGCGTTTGAATTGCTTTGAAGGCCGCGTGCGGCAAGTTGCTCAAAAATTGAATGCACATAATTTGAAGGCTGATGGCGCGATCAAGCAAATGCGCAAGTTTACCTCCCGATGAACTCTGAAAAGTCTTCACCACGCCGCATTGCGGTGCCGCTCGGAGCGCGTTGGCGCGAATTTCGCATTCAAATATTGCCTGTGCTGGCTTTTGGCACGGCTTTGGTTTTGGCGGCGATTTTGTGGCAGCAGGCGGTTTTACCAGTGTCGCCCACCTCTCGATGCGTCCCCTCCCCCACTGCGCAGGCCCACGACCCAGATGCCCTGGTGGTTGTCCCGGGCCTGGAACAGGCCTCTCACGGGGGAACTAATGTGGCGGCAAGGACAGGCGCGCGGGATTAGCTGTCCTCGAAGATCAAAAACCAGAATGCGCCCAAGCAGGGAAATCACTCATTTCTCGGCACCTGTTGGAAGAGGATGGGCCGCCATTCCTGCCATTCTTCGGTCAAAGGGTGGCACGGGTTCTTCGCGGCGAAAGGGTCCATCACCTCGCACAATACTTTGAAGCAGGTCGTGCGCGAATCCGCTAAATCCGCGCACACATGGAGATAACTATCGAGGGCGTGTTCCTCTTCGGTCCGCGCCTTTTCCAAGTCGCCCAGCTTCCCTTCCAATTCTGCGATTGCTCCCTCTACGTCAAAGCCCTTGGCGCGCAACTTCGCGCCGTCATGGTTTAAGACCCCAATCAAATCCGCTACTTCGCGGCGAAAAATTTCCAGTTCATCATCTGACTCCAGCATGTCGGGCCTACATAGCTATGTCCATGCCACGGCTTTTGAGGTCGTGGAGCGTGGGGAGCGGGACGTGAAGCGTAGAGCGTAGAGCGTAGAGCGCCTGATTCGAGTATCCCGCGCTCCCCCCCTCCACGCTCCACGCTCCCCACGCTCCCTACGCTCCTCACGCTCCTCACGCTCCCCACGCTCCCCAAGGCCCCACACCGACTTGGTTCGCTAATTGCTTTGACCCTAATCGAAACTTTTCTTAGATTGCGTTGTTTTGAAAGAAGACGAGCAAAGCAATAATGACCGCGAATGTCACACATCGCACTAAAAAATATTCTGGCCACGGCTGCGCTTGCCTCTCCGGAGCAATTCGAGAATTGGCAAAAGGCCTGGCGTGTGGCAGTCACGAATGGTTCCCAGGAATCACTCCTGGAATTCGTGTGCCGCGAGAGCGGGATTTCCGAAGAAGCCTTTCTTGAGCAACTCGGCGCCGTTCTGGGCTGGCCCTTTTTAGAACTTCGGAAGATCACGGTCCCGACTGAAGCACGGAACAAGATCTCCACCAAAGTTGCTTTCCAATATCTGGTTTTGCCGACCGATTTTCAAAACGGCACCTTGCAGGTGGTCGTGAGCAACCCTTTCGATACCGCCATGCTCAGCGCGGTGCAGTTTGATGCCCGCACCCCCGTGCAATTCGCCCTCGCCCCGCGCGGGGAAATCGACAAAGCGCTCAAGAAATATTATGGCGTGGGGGCCGAGACCCTGGATGAGCTGGCTAAGGACGAACCCATCGAGTTAATCGTTGGCGAAGATAAAGAGATCACCGAAGGCGACCAGGAAGCCAGCGTCATCAAGTTCGTCAACCAGATCGTTTGGGAAGCCTTCAAGGACCGCGCGACTGACATCCATTTCGAGCCCGCGGAAGACGAGCTGCGCATTCGCTACCGCATCGACGGAATTCTGCATCAGACCCCGATGCCCCCCCAGCTCAAACGTTATCAGGCGGCCATCATTTCCCGCATCAAGGTGATGTCGGGCATGAACATCGCCGAAAAAAGGTTGCCTCAGGACGGGCGCATCAACGTGCGCATCAAAGGGGAAGAAATCGATATTCGCGTTTCGACGGTGCCGACGGTTTATGGTGAAAGCGTGTCCCTCCGCCTGCTGACGCGGGGCAAGATTTTTCTTAGCCTGGACAAGCTTGGTTTTTCAGCGATGGAAGAGGCGGCCATCCGGGAGATCATTATCAAGCCGCAC
This sequence comes from Verrucomicrobiota bacterium, assembly GCA_038228235.1. Taxonomy (GTDB): domain Bacteria; phylum Verrucomicrobiota; class Verrucomicrobiia; order Limisphaerales; family JBBRPK01; genus JBBRPK01. The sequence goes on along the minus strand of JBBRPK010000091.1, from coordinate 16,248 downwards.
GGCATCATGTTAGTGACCGGGCCGACCGGCTCAGGCAAGTCCACCTCCCTCTACGCCTTTCTGAGCACGATCAACTCGGTGCAAAAGCGCATCATCACCATCGAGGAACCGGTGGAATATGAATTGAAAGGGATCAACCAGATCTCGGTCCGTTCCGACATCGGACTGACTTTCGCGATGGGCCTCCGCCACATCTTGCGACAAGATCCGAATGTGATCATGGTGGGAGAAATTCGCGATCTGGAGACGGCTGAGATCGCCATTCGCGCCGCCTTAACCGGTCACTTGGTCTTCAGCACCCTTCACACCAATGACGCCCCCAGCGCGTTCACCCGCTTGATTGACATGGGCATCGAGCCATTTCTCGTCGCGTCCTCGGTCGAAGCGGTCATGGCCCAGCGGTTGGTGCGCAACATTTGCGCCAGTTGCAAAACGGAGCGGAAGGTCGATCCGGATTATCTTCGCAAAATCGGTTTTCCCCAAGAGGACATCGAAACGGCCAAAGTGTGGCATGGCGTCGGCTGTGAAGAGTGCCGGCAACTGGGTTACCAGGGCCGGCAGGGTATCTATGAAATCTTGATTTTGAACGAAGCGCTTCGCCCATTGATCCTGAATCGCGCCCCTTCCTCGACCATGGCCCAAAAAGCCATCGAAGGGGGGATGCGAACCTTGCGACTGGACGGCTGGAACAAGGTGAAGGCAGGCCGCACCACCATTGAGGAGGTGCTGCGCGTAACTCAGACCGAGGAGCATCTCAAAGCCCTGGTCGAAGATACCCGCGCTGAAAATTGGATTAGGAAATAAGATGGCGCGCTGGCATTCCTGTAACGTCCTTAATTCCGAGAAGGATCTTCGCAACCTCTGGCAGTTTTCCGCCAGTGGCGGCAGGATCACCCTTCAACGCGAAGTCGCCAATCTTCCCAGCGAGCCGCTTCCGCCCAAAATCATCTTCAAGGATTGGCACACTCTTTTCCAGCCCAAGCTTAATGTGGCCTGGCTCCCGGCCGACAAGGTATTTTTACGCGTGGTGCACATTCCTAAAAGCGATTTGGCCGAGATGCAATCCATGTTGGAATTGCAACTGGAGAAGCTTTCCCCGGTGCCGGTCGCTCAAATCGTGTGGGGCTTTGAATTGCTTCAATCCTTTGCGCCGCCCGATGCGATGACCACTCTCGAAGGGGAGATGCAAACGGCCATCGTGATTATCGTGGCTCGATCTCAGGTGGAGGAGTTTTTGGGCCAATTGGAGTCGCAAGAATACATGGCTGATCGGCTCGAGCTGCCCTTGTTGGATCAACTTCGCGCTACGAATATCAAAGAGGATGGCGCTTGGATTTATCCGGGCGCGGGCAGCGATCAGCATTCCTGTCTGGTCGCCTGGTGGTATGGGGGCACCTTGCGCAACCTGAGCCTGGTCCATTTGCCCGCCACTGAAAAACGGGGCGCTCTTCTGCAAGAGCAACTGATGCAAATGACCTGGGCCGGAGAATTAGAAGGCTGGCTGACTTTCCTGCCGCGCTTTCATTTAGTGGCCGAGGAGCCGGCTGCTGCCGCCTGGCAATCTCTATTCAAACCGGAGCAGTCGGTTGAAATCGTCAAGCCCTTGTCTCCGCCAGAATTGGCCGCTTTAACCTGCAAGCGCGCCACCAATGGAGACCTGCGGACCAATTTATTGCCTCCGGAATTTACCGCCCGCTACAAACAACGATTCAACGAACGGCTAATCGTGCGCGCCCTGGGGGCGCTGCTCGTGGCCTATGTGTTCATCGTCACCATTTATGTGGGGTGGACCCAGGTGGAAAAATTCCGCTACGATCAGAAGGCGCAGGTCGTCGCGAAATTAGGGGTGGATTATACTAACACCATGCAACTCAAAGAGCACGTGCGGGTGTTGCAGGACCAGGTCGATTTGCAGTACGCGGCGCTGGAATGTTATAAGGCGGTGGCGGACAACCTTCCCCCGGAACTGACCCTGGAGTCGATCAATTTCGACCATGGCCGAAAGCTGAGCTTGAACGGCACCGCTGCCAGCGCAGACCGGGGCAAGGTGGTGGATTTCATGGATTTGCTGCGCAAAGTAGAAACGAAAAATCAACCATTGTTCAGGGATTTGGACGGACCCAGGCTGACTGCTCCCGCAAATCAGCAGCTCAGTTGGGGCTTTTCTGGCGAGCTGAGAAGGACCGACGAATGACTCGTTTTCTGGACAAGCTCAATCTGCGCCCTCAGGAGCGCCGCCTCGTCATCTTCGTGGCGGTGGTGGTTTTTGTGGCGCTGAACTGGTTTTTTGTCCGGCCTTATTTCGGCGAGCTGGGCCGCACCCAACAAAGAATGGGAGACGCAGAGAAAGCCATGAAAAGGTTTAACGATGAAATTCAGCGGCGGCCTGCCTACATCAAGCAAAAAGAGGCGCTCTCCCAACAAGGCGCCCTCGTGCCCTCTGGAGAGCAAGGCACCTCCCTCACCAGGGAAGTCAATAACCAGGCGGTGGCAGCGGGTGTGCAAGTGTCCAGCTTGACCATGGCGCCCGCGGCCCGTGATGGCCGCACCAATTCTTTCTTTGAAGAGCAGGCCGCCAACCTCAGCTTCGGGAACACTGCTGAACCGGAGTTAATTAGCTTCCTATACAATCTCGCCTCGCAGAATTCACTGATCCGCGTCAAGAGCATGTTTTTGCATCCCGAAGCCAATCGCATGAAGCTGGGTGGCACTCTCACCCTGGTGGAGAGTTTTCAAAAAAAGACGCCTGCCAAGGGGGCAACGGCCCTCATTCCACCCAAAGCCGCAAGTGCGCCGCCGAAAAATACGATTGTGCCGCCCAAAACCGCGAACCTGCCCAAGACGAATTCACCGCCGAAAACGGTGTCCTCGCCTTCCTCAGGAAGCAAAACGAACAGTCCGAAAAAAGCCATTACCCCGCCTCCCGGCCCGAAATGAACATGAAAACCAGCGGCCAAAAAGCTTTGAAAATCAGCAACGATTTTGTCGAACCACATTCAACCCAGGATTATTTGTGAGACTGATCCGCCCCCTCCTTATTTTGATGTCGCTTGCCCCTGCGTTGTGCGCCCAGCCCACGCCGGGCACTCCCGCCGCCACCCGCGATGCGGCAGCGCGGCAGGCCCTTGACCGGACTTTCGCCCAGGCGCCTGGTCCGGCCGAGAACCCCGCCCAGCCCGCGACTCCCGCAGCCAAAACGGCCGCCACCAATCTGACGGCGGCCGCCCGCGCTTTAACCAACGCCGCCGCTGCTTTGACCAATGCCGCTGCCGCTGTCACAAACGCGAATCTGACACCAGGCGACGAGCTGGCTGCGCCTCCGGTTCGGTCTCTGAGGACGCCCAGCACCAACGGTCCTTCTACTCAGCCTGCTTTCCCCGCGTTTCCAGTCCCGCCCCCTCGCCGTGCGCCTGGCGCGGGAGGAGTGGGCAACGCCATCGTTCCGCCTCCCGGCGCTGTGGCTGGGGCAGATAATAACGTGCTCGGAAAGCCCGGCGCTGTGGCTGGGACGACGCCCGGTCCAATAGACCCCAGTGCCAGCCCTGCCGATGAAACCCTGTTACCACCGGGCATGATTAAATTCCAGGATTCGGACCTTCTTCAGGTTTTGGATATCTATCAGGATTTGACCGGTCGCACGATTGTTCGTCCTAGCAGCTTGCCCGCCACCAAAATCAGCGTGCGAAGCCAGACCCCCTTGACTCGCAGGGAGGCCATTCAGCTTTTGGACACTATCCTGGCGATGAATGGCATCACCATGATTCCGCAAGGCACCAAGTTCGTGAAAGCAGTGCCGGAAGGCCAGGCGGGATCTCAAGCGGCTGACTTTTTGGACCAGGATTCAGAGCTCGAAAATACCACTCGTTACGTCACGAAAGTTATTCAATTAAAGAACGCCTTGCCACGCGATGTGGCGCCGGCACTGGCGCCGTTAGCCAAAATGCCCACCAGTATCTTTCCTATCGACAGCAGCGGTATTATCGTCGTGCGTGACTACGAGGAGAACGTTAAACGCATGGAAGAACTGCTCGAAAGAATCGATGTGGTCCCCAACAATGAGTATGAGCCCGTTGTCATCCCAATCAAGTATGCCCTGGCTTCGGACATCGCGCAGGTTTTGAGCAGCCTGACGGCAGGGGGAGGAGGCGCCACGACTGTCGGCGGCCGTCCGGCAGGAACCGGTCTGTCCAGTTCGCCCGGTCTTCAAGGCCGCGGTGCGGGCGGTGCGGGCGGCGCGGGAGGGGGGTATGGCGGTGCGGGGGGCCTGAACAACTCGATCGGCGGGCAGCAAGGCTATGGCAACGCTGCCGGAGGGGCGGGAGGGGCCGGTTTTGGCTCACCGACTGCCCAACGGTCTTCCTTCCAGGATCGGTTGCGCTCAATTGTTAACCGCGCGGCAACGGGCGCGGGCGGGGACATCGTCGTGCTGGGCCAAACCAAGATTATTGCCGATGAACGCACCAATTCTCTGCTGGTCTTCGCCACCAAAGGCGACATTGAAACCATCACGAATATCATCGCCAAGCTGGATGTAGTCCTGGCCCAGGTGGTGATTGAAGCCATTATTATGGAGGTCTCCCTCGACAATACATTGAACTACGGCGTCAGCTATCTCCAAAGCCAGCCCAGGGGGAACAATTATTTCAGCGGCATCGGCGCCATTAATAATGGTCCCTTCCTAAAGCAAAACAACTTCGCCTCCTTAGGAAGCAATGCCGTGGGAAGCCTCCCCAGTGGATTTAGTTACGCTGCCCGTTTCGGGAATGATTTCGACGCTACCGCCACTGCTATCGCTACTGATAACCGGATTAATGTGCTTTCTCGTCCCCGCATTCAGACTTCCCACGCCGTCGAGGCCAACCTGTTCGTGGGCGAAACGCGGCCTTACATCACGGGGACCTATAGTTACTTTGGCGGGGGCGGCCCCTCCTCGCAGTATTCCCAATTGCAAATCGGCATCACCCTTTCGGTTCTCCCGCTCATCAATCAGGATGGGCTCGTCGTGATGGATATTAGGCAGAAGATCCAATCCATCGGTGGCACGACCAAAATTGATAACAATGACATTCCCATCACCATTGATCGGGAAGCCAATGCCAAAGTGGCGGTGCAGACGGGTGAAACGGTGATGCTCGGCGGTTTCATTAGCACCGACCGCTCCAAGAGCGCCTCCGGGGTTCCGGTTCTTAAAGACATCCCCATTCTGGGAAACCTGTTTCGCAGCACCTCAAAAAGCTTATCGCGCAAGGAATTGATGGTCCTCATCCGCCCCACCGTCCTCAAAACTCCGGCCATCGCCGCCATGGCAGCCACGGAGATGAAAGCTAAATTGCCTGGCATTACCGCCGCCGAGCGTGAAGCGGCCCGCGATGAACGCCGGCAGATCAAAAAATTAAAGGCGGATGACAACAAAGATCAGCAACGGTTGGAAGATGACGAACTCAAGGATGAGAAAAGATTAGGCGCCCAACAGCGAAAAGCGCAGAAGAATATTGACTTGGAGCTTTATAAGCGCGAAGGTTTTTCTAATTAATTCCAATCTAAACCAAATGGTTTTCGTCCGACGTACCTTCCTCGCCTCCTGCGTAGGGAGTGCTTTGCTCTTTCTTTCGCAGCCTTTCGCGCCTGCGGATACCACCATCACCGATTGTAGTAATCCTGCCGTTTTGCAAGCCGCCTTGGCTGGAGGCGGCCAAGTGACATTTGCATGTGATGGGACCAACTTTCTGGCTCACACTATTACCATCGCCAAGGATGTGGTTTTAGATGGGACCACGCACGGTGTCACGATTAGCGGCAGCAATGGCTTCCGCATTTTCAACGTCAATCCGGGCGTCACGTTTACCATCCTCAATTTGACTTTGGCTAATGGAAGGACCAATAGCGGCGGCGCCATTTACAATCACGGGACATTGGTCGCCAGCAATTGCACTTTCATCGCCAACAACGCCATTGGCAGCGACGGCGCCGCGGGGGCCAAGGGCATCGACCGTGCGGTGACCGGTGACCCTGGCGCCAGGGGAGCAAATGGCCTCCCGGGTTCCGGCGGGGCGATTTATAATTTGGGAAGCGCCGTGCTTAGCGATTGCTCATTTTTGGCTAACACTGCCGCCGGTGGGAAAGGCGGAAATGGCGGAGCGGGCGGCAATGTGCCTTCCAATGGCTTTGGAGGGGGCAACGGCGGCGCTGGGGGCAACGGCGGTGCTGGCTTGGGGGGCGCGATTTATAATCTGGGAACCGTCACGCTTGCCGATGCCAATATCGGCAGTAATTTTGCGTCGGGCGGGAATGCTGGCACTGGTGGGGCCGGAGGAACAGGACCTGTCCCCGGCATCAGAGGTGGCGGGGGAGTTGGGGCTGCCGCCGCGGGCGGCGGATTATACACCCTTGGCGCCGCCGAGGTGAATAATTGTACTTTCTCCGATAATGCCGGTCAGGGAGGCAACAGCGCCACCGCTGGAACTCAAAGCAGTGGCTTTGGAAACAACGGCGCAAACGGCGCGGACAGCCTGGGTGGAGGCATCTGTAACTCCGGCGCCTCTCTCGTGGTCAATTGCAGCTTTTCCACCAACCGGGTCACCGCCGGAAATGGTGGAAATGGCGGTGATGGCGATAACAATACGGCTGGCAATGGAGGCAATGGGGGCAACGGCGCGGGAGGATCTCTTTATAATGCGTCCCAGTTAATGGTGACTAACTGCACTTTTGTGGGCGGTAGCGCCCGGGGCGGAGCCAAGGGAGTGGCGGGTAGCGGCATCTTCCCCGGGTCGGATGGAAACGCAGGCGCTAACCGTGGCGGTAACATTGCCAATGGATCAGGCGCCTTTTATCTGAAGAATTCCATCCTCTCTAGTTCAGTAAGCGGAGCCAACAGTGTTTCCACCACCAATATCGCGTGCACCACGAACGTGACGAGCACCACCACGAACGTGGTATGCTCCACCAACGTCGTCAACACCACCAATACCACTCTCGGCCGCAACAGCTACGGCGCCGTGACTGATACGGGTTACAACCTTAGTTCGGATGGCACCCCCGCCTTTTCCGCCGCCGGCAGCCGCCTGAATATCAACCCCAAGCTCATCGGCTTGGCCAACAACGGCGGAGTGACGAAGACGTTCGCGCTCCTGCCGGGCAGCCCGGCAATAGACAAGGGCGATCCTGGCTTCTGTTTGCCTTTCGATCAGCGTGGTGTCCCCCGGCTCTATGGCACAGCCTGCGACATCGGCGCCTTCGAGTATCAAGCCTCTCGCCTCGCCGGCCGGATCACGGACGGCATCAGAGGGATTGGCGGCGTGTTAGTGGCTATAGCAGGACCCACCACCCGAACCAATGTGTCGGATAATGACGGCTATTATCTCTTTACGGCCTTGCCAGTGGGCGCCTACTCAGTCACCCCTTCCCTGGCCCATTATGGATTTACTCCCACAGCCGCGACCGTCACCCTCGATCTCGACACGAACTCGGTGGATTTTATCGCCTTCCCGGTTTATGCGATCGGCGGATATGTAACGCAAAATAGTAACGGCGTTGTTGGAGTCGGGGTGCGCGTAAGTTCATCCTCCCTGGATAGGATTCTTTTCACAGACGCCGATGGATTCTATAATGTGTCCGGCCTTGTCGCGGACACTTATTTGATCTCGCCCATGCTCGAGGGCTTCGACTTTGCCCCCCCCGTCCAATCCATTGACCTCACCGCCGACACTACCAACGTGAACTTCAGCGCGACGGGCCTCTATTCCATCAGCGGGCAGATAACAGGGGACGTTCTTGACGTTACCGTGAGCCTCTTCGCCGGCTCAAATCTGGTGATGTCGGCCCAGTCCGATGCTGCTGGCAACTACACCTTAAGCGGGGTTGGCCCCGGGACATATTCTGTGACTCCTTCGCTGCCAAATTATGGGTTCAATCCGGCCAGCAACAACGTGGTAATTGCCTCCAGCGGACCAAATCTTTCTGGCGTAGATTTCGCAGCCGTCCCGCTTTATAGCATTAGCGGGCATATTACAGATGGGACCACCGCCCTCGGAGGAGTGACTGTGAGCGCCGGGGGCATCACAAACGTTTCCCAACCCGATGGAAGCTATCGGCTCTCTGCCGTGCCCGCTGGCCCGGTTTCCGTCACCGCTTCCCTCGCGGGCTACCAATTCGATCCTGTTGCTTTGGATTTGAATTCAAACACCAGTGGTGTGGATTTTACCGGCTTCAGGGTCTTTACGATCAGCGGGCGTATCACGGAAGGCGCCATCGGGGCCAGCAATGTTGTTGTCAGCCTGTCGGTCGGGACGAACCAGGCGACTACAGATGTGAATGGGTTCTATGCTCTAACGGGAGTGCGCGCAGGGGCCGACTCCGTGATACCCGCTCTGCCAGGGTATGTATTTATCCCTGCATCCATTTCAGTAAACCTGGGGCCCAGCGTTGCTGGAATAAACTTTTCGGCGCGCGGAACGTTGTCGATCAGCGGGCTTATTTTGGACCAAAGCGGCGCTGGGGTCAGCAACGTCACGGTTACCGCTGGCTCCAAAACAAGCGCCTCAGACGCCCGGGGGTCTTATAGCATTACGAATTTGTCTCCTCACAGCTACACGGTGACTCCCCTGCTGGCGCGATATGCGTTTGATCCAGCCTCTCGCAGCATCAACCTGGCCGGAGGAAGCGCGAGCGACGTCAGCTTCACCGCCATCCTCGTCTTCAGCATCAGCGGACGGGTAAAGGAGGGCTCCACAAACCTGAGTGGAGTGGCCATCACCTCCGTGACCTCGATGCCGCCTGCCACAAACACGGCCGTCTCGGATGCCAACGGAAATTATACCCTCACTAAAGTGCGCGCAGGCCTGAACACGGTGACTCCATCGCGGGCCGATTATCAGTTTGCTCCGAACAACCAGGTAGTGCAGATCGGGTCGAACACCAACCTGCCGGATTTCCTTGGCACGCACGTTTTTAGCATCCAGGGACGCGTTCTTGAAAACGGCCTCGGCATCGGAGTCAGCAATGTGATGGTTGCCGTGGGGACAACGACGGTTCTGACCGATACCAATGGTAATTACACGTTATCCGGAGTGCGCTCCGGGAGCACCAACATTGTCACGCCCAGCCTGTCCGGTTACGTGTTTACTCCGACCAATAAAACCGTAACGGTAACCGCCAACCGCACTGGAGTGGATTTCACCGCTCAAGGCATCTTGAAGGTGAGCGGACAAATCCTCGAAGGCAGCAATGGGATTGGGGGCATCCAGGTGAGCGCCATCCCAACCAATACTCCACCGGGTGTCCCACTCGTCGCTACTTCGGACACCAACGGTAATTACACCATTATTAACCTGGCCCCTCGAGCTTACACCGTTTTTCCGCAACCGGTCGGGATAGGCTTTAATCCCGCGAATTACTTCCCGGTTTATCTAACTTCCAATACCAATCTGCCGCCCTTTCAAGCAAACCCAGTGCATCTGACAATCAAAAACAATAATGGAGAAGCGGACGTGACACTTTTGGGCATTCCTGGCCGACGCTATACGGTTCAAGGTTCCACAAACCTGGGTCAAACCAACTGGCAAACCATCGGCACGCGCGTTGCCACGAATGACGGATCTTCTCTATTCCTCGATACAAACACCGCTCACAATCCGATGCGGTTCTATCGCACCAAGACGCCAAAATAAAGGCGCTCATTCGCTGACGCTTTGAAACCTCGTCGCGAGCCGCCATTTGGGTCCATCAATCCAAACGGGATTGAAATCAATCAGCGCAGCGTTGGCCTGACGGCTAAATCGTGCATTTTGCACGATTCATGGTGTTTTGTGTCCTCACCGTTCTCAAAAACCCAGGCCATGCCGAGGTAATCCGAGGCTAACGGAGGCTAACGGAGGCTTCGAGGATTTTTCTTTTTTTCACTCGTTTCGACCTCGCACCACGCTCTGACGACCCGCACCGCGTTGGATATGGTCAGCGGCCTCCCACCCGCTGCGAGCGCCGGCTTCCCCCGAGAGGGTGCTTCCCTGTGCCCCTCTCAAACATAAGAGGCGCAAATCCTGGTGGTATTGGATTATCAATCTGCGCGTCGTGGGTCCTCCTTACATCACAATTTCCATCCCTTTCGGTAGTGGTGCTGGAGATATTGATCGGCCTCGGAACAGTTACGCGCCTTTAATCTCCTGGCGTCCCAATCCAACTTCTTTCCCACACGATAAGCGACATTACCGAGCAGAGCTGTCTCGGTCAGCGGTCCCGAATAGTCGAAGTTGCAGGTGGTCGGGCCGCCGGTCTTGCAGGCTTCGATCCATTCCTTGTGATGCCCGATGGAATTTTTAATAAACGGTTGTGGAGGAACAAAATCGGAAAAATCCTTTTCCGGGAGGAGGACGTGGCTGCCGTAATTGGAAAGCAACATTCCCTTTTCGCCGATGAAAAGCACCCCGCTTTTCCACTGATCATATTGTTCCTTGGTCAACAATGAAGGATGTTTGCCGCCATGATACCAGGTCAACTGCACCGGCGGCCGGGTATCCCGAGCGGGATGTTCGTAACGAACGATCAGCCACGGTGGGGTCGATTCGGGATGCGGAGGAGGGCCATCGATTACCTCGACCGTCAGCGGCGAGCGGAGGTCCAACGCCCAATGGGGCAGGTCCATGAAATGACAGCCAAAATCCGCCAGGCTCCCGCCGCCAAAGGCCCACCAGTTGCGCCATTTGAAGGGCAAATAAGCGGCGTTGTATGGACGATGTTCCACCGGTCCCAACCACAAGTCGTAATGCAAACCGGCAGGGATGGGAGGTGTTTCTTTGGGAAGGTCCAGCCCGCCATAAACCGCCGCCACCCATACATGGACTTCGCGCACTGGCCCGATGGCGCCGCTTTGAATTAACTCGACCACGCGCCGATAGTTGTTGCCCGCATGAATCTGGGTCCCGATTTGAGTGACTCGCTTATGTTTCCGGGCCAGCTCGGTGATGATGCGGGCCTCAGAGACCGTGTGAGTGAGTGGTTTCTCACAATAGACATGGCGGCCACTCCGAATGACGGCGGCGGTCATGACGGCGTGAACGTGATCCGGCGTGCCGATGACGATGGCATCAAGATCTTTCTGATCTATGAGATGCCTGAAATCATCGTAGGTTTTGGCTTGAGGATATTTTGTGGCCGCCGCGCGCAGTTTCTCGTCGTCCACATCGCAAAGAGCCACGATGTTCTGGCTGCTGACCTCGTGGAGATCGTCGCCGCCGCGTCCCGAGACCCCGATGACGCCGAGGTTCAGCTTTTCATTCGGCGAAAATGTTCTGCCGAAAACCGTGTGATGTGGGGCGAGCCAAAAGGCAGTAGCGCCGAGGCCGGTTTGTTGAAGGAATTTCCGACGAGAGAACGATTTCATTTTCACGGTAATTCGCGCAGATAGATATTCTTAAACCAGAGATGGTCGCCATGATTTTGCAGCTCGATCTGGCCGCTGGGAAAGATTGGCTGCTGGCGATCCCAATAGTTTTCCAGGATGGTGTTATTGACGACCAATTCGCCGTTAAGAAAAACCGTCACCTTCTCCCCAATCATGACAATCCGAAATCGGTTCCACTCGCCAATCGGCTTGTCAGCCACTTTGAGCGGATTGGCCGGATTCTTCTGGTTGTTGTATAAGCCGCCGGAGCCGACTTTCGTCTCGTACTTGGCGCCGGGAGTAAAGGGGTCCCAAATTTGGACTTGGGGGCTGCCTCGCAAGTAAACGCCACTGTCCCCATGCGGTGGGATTCTCCAATCGACAAACAGTTCAAAGTTGGCGTAGTTTTTTCCGGTGCAGAGGCTGCGGCCTTTGCCGTCGAAAACAATCTCGCCATTTTCCACCTTCCAATGAGCGCGCATGTCCTCGTCCGCCTCTTTTTGTTTCGCCGCCCGTTCTGCGGACGACAGCCCGGCGCGTTTAATGGGGTTGTCATACGGAGAAGCAAGCAAGCCCTTCCAGCCGGCCAGATCTTTGCCGTTAAACAGCGCTGTGAAACCTGGCGGCGGCGTATTGTCTTCCTCTGCAGCTCGCGCGAGAGGCACACCGCAAAGCATGGCCGCGCTCAGAAGGAAGAACTTTAAGGGTCGATTTGAACACATTACAATTTTCAATACCATGCCTCCTTAGAACGAATCAAACTAATTCTCGGCGATTGACATTCCGGGTGGGTTCTGCAAAAAAAGTCTCCCGCCCAGAAAGCTTGGCCCTTAGCGGGCGTTCGCTCTGCGGTCCGGTTGATGACGGCGGAATGACTGTGAACGATGCACGAAATGAAACGAATTATTAAAAGTTACCTCGCCCTCGCCCTGGCGGTGGGAGGCGCCATGTTGTCTGTTTCAGCGCCAGGTCAGACTGCGGAAAAGGATAGTTACCAGGCCATCCTGAAACGGGAGTTTGGGACTGCTGTGAACGAGATGACCGCCATCGAGAAGGAGACTCAGGATTCCAAACCGGATCAATACCCGAGGATTGAGGCCAGATTAATTGCCGTATTGGAATCTCCGGAAGCAACGCCACCGGCCAAACAATTCGCCTGCCAAATGCTTCGGACAGTCGGTTCGCCCAAGTGCGTTTCGGCCGTTAGCAAATTGCTCACGGATGAGAAGCTTTCGCATATCGCCCGGTTTGTGTTGGTGGGGATGCATGATCCGGCGGTAGATGCAGCGTTGCGAAAGGCCCTGGCGCAGACTGACGGGAAGCTGAGGATAGGCGTCATCAATACGATCGGGGATCGGGGAGATCGCGACTCCTTAAAAGCAGTGGCGGCTTTGCTGAAAAACAAGGACGAGGCGACCAGCCTTTCCGCGCTCAATGCCATTGGCAAAATTGGCGGGACGCAGGCGGCCGATGCTCTTGATCGGGCCAAAAGGGCGGATTCTCTCCAGGAAGCCTGGGCGCATGCCTATCTCCGATGTGCCGGCACTTTGGCGGCCAGCGGTGAATCAAGCCGTGCGGAAAAAATGTACCAATTGCTTTTCAATGGCGCTTATCCCGCTTCCGTTCGCGTGGCCGCGTTTCCGGCCATCGCCACAATTCAGAAAGAGCAGGCGGTGCCGCTGATCGTCAAGATGCTCGCCTCGGACGATATTACGATGAGACGGGCGGCAGCTTCAGCGGTGACAACGGTTCCTGGAAATCCCGCCACGAGATCGTTGGTCGAGGCGTTACCTGCGCTGACACCTGAAGGCAAAGCAGCGTTGCTTGGAGCGCTGGCGAACCGGGGAGATGCTCAGGGAGTGACGGAGCCGGTCAATAGACTGGCAGTGGACGAGAATTCGGTGGTGCGCCAAGCTGCTATTAAGGCACTGGCCCGGGTGGGCAGCGCCGCCAGCGTGCCCGTGTTAGCCGCGGCCCTCAACGAAGGAGGATCGACCGCTTCCGCCGCGAGCAAAACATTGGTGGAACTTCAAGGCAATGGTGTTACCGAGGCTTTGATCAAACAGTCTGAGATTGGAGATACCGTGATCCGAGAAGGGGTGTTCAAAGTGTTAACCGAACGTGGTCAAGTGGAGGCTTTGCCGGTCTTCCGCAAAGCTTTGCTGGATAAAAATCCGCAGATTCAGCGCGCGGCGTTGAAAACAATCGCCGCTGTCGGAACCGAAGAGGACCTTCCGAAGCTGGTGGAGATGTTAGTGGCGGCAAAGAGCGACGCGGAGCGGGATGCCATCGCCCAAGCGATCTCTGATGTTGGCGGAAGAATCGCCGACCCCGCACGGCGGTCCGAACCAGTTCTACGCGCCTGGCCCGGGGCGGATGGTCCTGCGAAGGTTTCCTTGCTGAGGGTGCTCGCCACATGGGGGGGCGATAAAGCCCTGCAAGCAGTGCGTTCCTCCCTGTCCGACGGTGCTGAGGTGAGAAAGGCGGCTTTGAGGGCACTCGCCGACTGGCCGGATGCGGCTCCCATGCCCGACCTGCTGAGCGTGGCTAAAGAAGGCAAGGAAAAGACCGAGCAAATCCTGGCTCTGCGCGGCTACATCCGGTTGGCGAGCTTCACCAGAAGCAAAACGAAGGTTCAGTCCTATGGGGCGGCGATGGAGCTGGCAACGCAGCCGGAGGAAAAATGGGCAGTGCTGGCGGGTCTCTCGGAAGTTTCCCAAGTGGAGTCTTTGAGAATGGTTGAGGCCTACCTTGAGGATGCCCAGGTGAAACGCGAAGCCTTCGCCGCGTACGAAAAAATCGCCGAATCGTTAGCCGGTGCGCAACCCGCCATTGCGAGAGAGGCTTTGCATCGCGTGGCTGAGACGGCGAGCGACAATGGCCTCCGCAATAAGGCGAGGGTCGCTCTGGAGAAACTTAATAAGTAAGAGGGGAAACCACGACTGGACAAAATGAACACAAGTGAAAATCTAACTTCAACCGCCGCCTCCATGAACCGTCGGACGTTTCTGAAAGCGTCGGCTGCCTTGGCCGCCCTGCCCTCCATCATCCCCGCCTCGGCTTTGGGCAAGGACGGGAATGTGGCACCGAGCGAACGAATTGTGATGGCCGGCATCGGCATCGGCAACCAGGGCAGCGGTGACCTCGGCGCTTACTTAGGACGCAAGGATGTGCAATACGTGGCCATTTGCGACGTCAAGCAAGCGGTGCGCGAAGGATCCAAACGGCGAATCGATCAGCATTACGGCGATACCGCCTGCACGACTTACAGTGATTTTCGTGAGCTTTTGGCCCGCAAAGACATTGATGCCGTCCATGTCGCCACGCCGGACCACTGGCACGCGATCATCGTCATCGAGGCCTGCCGCCAAGGAAAAGACGTTTATTGCCAGAAGCCCGAATCCCTGACGATTCGCGAAGGGCGGGCGATGGTCCAGGCGGCGCGCCGGTACGGGCGAGTGGTTTCGGGCGGCAGCCAGCGAGTGTTGGAAGATTACAAGGGCGTGGTTCGCCAGTGCTGGAGCGGAGAAGCTGGAGAGATTAAGGAAGTCTATGTGAATTGTGGCGGGCCCTCCCAGCCTTGTTATTTGCAGGGAGAACCAGTTCCGCCTGGCTTGGACTGGGACATGTGGCTTGGGCCGGCGCCCTGGGCGCCTTACCATCCCTACCGCATCAGCGGTTCCTTTGCCATCAATGGCACGAGCTGGCGGTCGTGGCGCGAATATTCAGGGGGTGGAATGACCGACTGGGGGGCGCACAAATTCGGAGGCGCCATGTTCGCCATCAACAAAATGGAGGAAGGACCGGTCGAGATAATCCCGCCTGACGGAAAAGAACATAAATGGTTGACCTACCGCTTTGCAGACGGACTCTTGATGTATCATTCGCCCGGGAAGGGCAATGTTGATGCTGTTGGGACAGGGAAGCCAGTCGCGTCGCGCCCTATTCCAAGATACCAGGGCACCGGCGGCATCTATGGCGATTTTGTCCATTGCGTGCGTTCGCGCGAAAAACCGTTCCGGGACATCGAGCGGGCGCATCGCACCGCCACGGTGTGTCACCTGGGAAATATAACTTACCAATTGAATCGTCCGCTCAAGTGGGACCCGATCAAAGAAGAATTCCTTGGCGATGAACATGCCAACCGTTTCCTCGATCGCGCCCGGCGCGAGCCGTGGACGATCTGAGCACTGATCTCGGCCAGCGGCAAAATATCGGTCCTCGGCCCCTTCCCAATGCGCGCCGTAGTTCAACGAGTTTCCGAAGCCTCGGTGACCATCGACGGCCAAATCAAGGGTTTCATTAAGACCGGATTGGTCGTCCTTCTGGGAATCGAAGACATCGACACTTCAGATGATGTTGAATGGCTGAGCGGAAAACTGGTCCGATTGCGAATTTTTGGCGACGAGGAAGGGGTAATGAACCGATCGCTTCAGGAGGTTGATGGTAATATTCTTCTCATCAGCCAGTTTACGCTGTTCGCCAGCACCAAAAAGGGCCACCGGCCTTCTTACAGTCGTGCGGCTCGGGCGGAAGTGGCCATTCCCCTCTACCAAGCTTTCCTTCGCCAACTCACCAATGATTTTGGAAAACCGGTCCAGACGGGAGAGTTCGGCGCTGATATGAAGGTGAAACTCATCAACGATGGTCCAGTGACAATCCTGATTGACACAAAAAATCGGGAATAGGAGCGAGTATGCGCGGTGACCCGCGTCCATCAATGTCTGCGCAGAACTAAGCCGTAACTATGCAGTAGAAGTTCCTTCGACGGTGAAATTCCCATCTGAGAGCCGTGTGAGCTAGAGGCTTTCCGAACACGATTTGCAGGAACCAATCGGGGGCGAAACCCGACTGCAATGCAGTAGGATTTTGTG